>JBASZG010000037.1:0-10963 GCA_049277875.1 Venatoribacter sp. | reverse complement strand
TGTTCACTGTCGCCACGTGCTGCAATCCATTTGTCACGCAGTGGTTTTAAGCCTTTATCAATTTCGATTTTGGCGTTGGGGTCGGTGTAGGGGCCAGAGGTGTCGTACACCGGCAGAGAAGGGTTGGCTTCTTCACGGCCATCGGCCAAATAGGTGGGGGATAGATGTATTTCGCGCTGCGCAACTACTACTTTGCCAAAGGGTTTCCACACCTTAGTAGACGACGGAAAAGGCGCTAAAAATTCATCGTTAAGGGATATTTTGCTCATACCTTTTTACTCTAAAAAAGAAATAAAAACGGTAGGCAGCGAAGGAGAAAGACTTTTTGAACGCGCACAGGGCGCAAAAAAGATCGGGCAAAACCCGCTTTCTGTTCCCTACGCTGGCACTAACCAGATCAGGTTCAACGGGTCTCTTACGATCTCAGCCACGCATTTTGTTAAATGGAGGCACCCCGACAGAATTGCGCGCTAGTCTAGCCTTGAAAATTTAGGTTTGCAACTAAGCTTGAGACGGATACTTACCTTGGCGCGCTCTATGAAGCTTTTTAAAGCTTTCGATTAAGCGCAAGTGTTTATCCAAGCCTTCCAGCTTCATGCTGGTTTCAGTTAGGCCATAAAAACGCACTGTGCCTTTAATCGAGCCAAGCACTGCGTCCATAACCTCTTGACCAAACATGCGAGTAAGGTTGGGCACAAAGTCGCTTAGCTCTAAATCATCAGCAAGTTCAGCTTCCAGTGCCGCTTCCAGCGCTTGATAAAAGAGTGTGCGCGCTACGGTGTTGTCGTTGTATTGCAGGTAGTCGCCCACCAGTTCGAGCGCGTCTTGCAGCTTACCCAAGGCCAAGTAAATTAAGATTTTAAGCTCGATAATAGTGAGCTGCCCCCATACGGTATTTTCGTCAAACTCGATGCCAATTAGGGTGCGAATATCGTTGTAGTGGTCGTCTAGGGTGTCTTCTAAACGGCGCACTAAGGCGCGCAGTTCTTTGTTGCTTAAACGGTGGATATTTAAAATATCTTCACGATAGGCCAAGGCTTTGTTGGTGTTATCCCAAATTAGGTCGTCTATAGGGTAAATCTCAGAAAAATCGGGCACTAAAATTCGGCACACATAAGCGCCCAGTTGGTCGTGCACCGCGATATAGGCTTCTTTGCCCAGCTCTTCGAGCAGGCCAAAAAGGTAAGCAGATTCTTCTTCGGTGCTGCCTTCATGGTTCCATTCACAAAACTCATAGTCGGGCTTGCTGCTAAAGAAGCGCCAAGAAATCACTCCAAAAGAATCAATAAAATGTTCTACAAAGTTGTTTGGCTCGGTAACCGCCAGCTCACTAAAGGTGGGGCGATGAATATCGTTAAAGCCTTCAAAACTGCGCCCTTGCATCAGTTCGGTTAGGGTGCGCTCTATCGCCACCATTGGGTTAGGGTGCGCGCCAAAGCAAGGGAAAACTCCACCAGTTTTGGGGTTCATTAGGGTAACAGACACCACTGGGTACTTGCCGCCCAGCGATGCGTCTTTCACTAAAATAGGAAAGCCCTGTTCTTCTAGGGCTTTAATGCCCTCAACTATCTTGGGGTATTTGTTAAGCACTTCTTGCGGATAATCGGGCAGCACTAGCTGTTCTTCGATAATGGTTTTCTTTACCGCGCGCTCAAAAATCTCCGACAAGCACTGCACTTTGGCTTCGGCCAAGGTGTTGCCTGCGCTCATGCCATTACTTAAATACAGGTTTTCAATCAGGTTAGAAGGAAAGTACACCGTTTCGCCGTCGCTTACGCGAGTGAAAGGCAGCGAGCAAATGCCTCGCGCTTTGTTGCCAGAGTTGGTGTCGTATAGGTGAGTGCCAAGCAGCTCGCCGTCGGGGTTATAAATATCGAGGCAGTAGTCGTCTAAAATCTCGCTGGGTAGCTCGCCATTGGGGCCGGGCTGAAACCATTTTTCATTGGGGTAATGCACAAACTCGGCGTTGGCTATTTCTTCGCCCCAGTATTGGTCGTTGTAGAAAAAGTTGTTGTTCATACGCTCGATGTACTCTCCCAAGGCCGAGCACAGAGCGGCTTCTTTGGTTGCACCCTTGCCATTGGTAAAGCACAAAGGCGAAGCGGCTTCACGCAGGTGCAGCGACCAAACGTGCGGCACGATATTTCGCCAAGAAGCAATTTCAACCTTAATGCCAATATCCGCCAAGATTTGCGTCATGGTGGCGATGGTTTGTTCTAACGAAGCGTCTTTGCCTGCAATAAAGTGCTCTTGGTCGCCTTCGGGTTTTACCGTTAGCAAGCCTTGCGTGTCGGCGTCAATGCTTTCTACCGCTTCAATTATAAAATCCGGGTTGTTTTGAATGGTTTTTTTTACAGTACAGCGGTCTATCGAGCGCAAAATGCCTTGTTTGTCTCTTTCAGAAATGCTGTCGGGCAGCTCCACCTGTATTTTAAAGGTTTGCTTGTAGCGATTTTCAGGGTCGATGATGTTGTTTTGCGACATACGAATATCGTCGGTAGGAATATCACGCGCAAGGCAATACACCTTCACAAAATACGCTGCACACAAAGCCGAAGAAGCCAAAAAGTAATCGAATGGCCCAGGGGCGCTGCCGTCGCCTTTGTAGCGAATGGGTTGGTCTGACACCACGTGAAAGTCATCAAATAGGGCTTCTAAGCGTAGATTGTCGAGATAGTTAACTTTAATTTCCATGGGGCACCGCTAGTAAAAGGCTAAATTGCGCGGCATTATCCCTGTTTTTATTTGCTTAGGCCAACGACAACCATGCCCCACCCTTCTTCTCCTCTTGCCCAATACCGACAAGCGTTAGACCAAGGATTTGTTGCCGACCCAGCACAGTTAGAAGCTACAGAGCAGTTAGAGCGTTGCTTTCAGGCACTTGCAGAAAACCGACAACCCTTAGGAGTTTACCTATGGGGGCCAGTTGGCCGGGGTAAAACCTGGCTGATGGACGCTTTTTATAGCGCCTTAGATTCATTAAGCGTGCCGGCCAAGCGCCAGCATTTTCATCATTTTTTAGCTTGGCTACATAAAAAACTGTTTCAGCTAACGGGCACAGAAAACCCACTGCAAGCCGTTGCCAACGAGCTGGCGCAAGAAATTAAAGTGCTTTGCTTTGATGAATTGTTTGTTAACGATATTGGCGATGCCATGTTGCTTGGGCCGCTATTTCAGGCACTTTTTGATGCAGGAGTGGTATTAGTCGCCACCTCGAACCAAGCCCCTCAAGACTTGTACGACGAGGGTTTTAACCGCGAGCGGTTTTTTCCTGCTATCGACGCGCTTATTGCCTACTGCCATGTGGTGCACTTAGACGGCCAGCAAGACCACCGCTTGCATGGCCGCAAAACCATCGACAGCTACTTAGTAAAAAGCGACACCAGCCAAGCGCAGCTTAAACAGCTTTTTAGCAAACTCAGCGGCCAAGAACCCAGTAATGGCTTAATAAGCCTTGGCAGCCGAGAACTGCCTGTTTTGGGCGCACACCAGCAGACGCTTTGGTGTGAGTTTTCAGCCCTATGCGAAAACAAATTAGCCGCCAGCGACTATATGCTGCTGTGTCAAAACTACCGCCATATTTTAGTGAGTGACATTCCCAACTTAAGCGCCAACCAAGAAGAAGCACGCATTGCTCGTGGCACTGAAGACGCACCGGTGCGAGTGCAAGCAGGCGATCGTATTTTGCCGAACTTGGCCAAAAACGACGACGCAGTACGCCGCTTTATTGCCCTAGTAGACGAGTGCTACGACCAGCAAGTAATGCTCTATTTAGAAGCCGCCGTGCCACTGGCCGAGCTTTATACCAGCGGCTTTTTAACCTTTGCCTTTAGGCGCACTCTCAGCCGAATTGAGGAAATGCAGCGCAAACCGCTTGCTCAATCCCTTAGCTTGCATTAGTGTTTAGCGCTCTATTTACAAAAATAAAAATAATAAAGAGAGCTAAAGATGTTTAATAGCGACCGCAAGTTTTGGGGCTGGGGCGTTAACGGCTACCAATTTCCTCAACCCATGATTCAAATGGCCAGTGCACTCATGGCGGCACGCTTTGGCATGAAACCCGGTCAACCTCAGGCCATTCCCAACCTTGAAAGCATCAAACTTCCAGCCTCTAACCTAGTTATTCCCGATCATTTCAGCTCGTTATTAACAACCGATGCTTACCATCGTGCTGTGCACACCTATGGCAAATCATTTCGTGATGTGGTGCGCGGCCTAGCCGGTGACTTTAGCCCTGCCCCAGACGCCGTAGCCTATCCCAAAACTGAAAGCGAAATTCAAGCCTTGCTGACGTGGGCGCAAGAACAAAACCTAGCCATTATTCCTTTTGGTGGCGGCTCTAGCGTGGTGGGCGGCATTGAAGTAGATCAAGGCACTCGCAACCACTATCAAGCAGTTATTAGCCTTGATTTGTGCCATTTAAACCAAGTGCTTGAAGTAGATCGCAACTCTCGTGCAGTACGAGTGCAAGCAGGCACCTATGGCCCAGATTTAGAAGCCCAGCTTAAGCAACATGGCTACAGCCTGCGCCACTTTCCACAAAGCTTTGAGTTTTCAACCCTAGGCGGTTGGATTGCCACCCGCGCTGGCGGCCACTTTGCCACCAACTACACTCATATCGACGATTTTGTTGAAAGCGTACGCATGGTCACACCCAGCGGAGTTATTACCACTCGCCGTCTGCCAGGTAACGGCGCTGGCCCTCAAGAAGAGCGTTTGCTGCTTGGCTCAGAAGGTGTGTTTGGGGTTATTACCGAGGCTTGGCTAAGAGTGCAAGATTTGCCTCAGCATCGCGCCTCTTGCACTGTGCAGTTTGAACACTTTAGCCAAGGTGTTGCTGCTTGCCGAGCCTTAGCACAAAGTGGCTTATTTCCAGCCAATGCACGCTTAATTGAAAAAGAAGAAGCGCAATTTATGGGTGCTGGCGATGGCCGCCACCATATTTTGGTGCTGGGATTTGAATCGGCCTTGCACTGCCAAGAAGACAGGCTAAACCAAGCCCTGGCTTTATGCGAAGCCCAAGGCGGCAAACCCAAAAAATCGAAAATATCCAACCACAGTCAAGCACCTGCTTCCACAGAAAACAGCAGCGCCGAGCAATGGAAAAACGCCTTTATCAATGCGCCTTATTTACGTGATGAATTAGTGCGCTTGGGGCTAATCAGCGAAACCTTTGAAACCTGCACCACATGGGAAAACTTTCCAGCCTTAGACCAAGCCGTGCGCCAAGCCATTCAACAAGCTTTCGAGCAAACCACCAAAGGCAAAGGCATAGTCACCTGCCGCTTTACTCACCTATACCCAGACGGCCCAGCTCCTTATTACACCGTGATAGCCCCTTCCGAGGTAGGCAAGCAGTTAGAGCATTGGGATGTAATAAAAGCAGCGGCTTCTACCGCCTTAATCGAACAAGGCGCCACCATCACCCACCACCATGCGGTTGGTAAAGATCACAAACCTTACTACTTACAACAAAACAGCCCGCTTACTTTAACCATGTTGCGGGCAGCGAAACACGCTCTTGATCCTAAGGGCATCATGAATCCAGGAACATTACTGTAACAAAACAACAACCAAACAAAACGTTTTTCCCCTTGATGTGATTGTCTTGCTACAGCACTCTGGGTCAATTTTTGTAAGGGCAATTTTGGAGAACTCATGCGAAACAAGGTACAGTCAGTAAACTTAAACCGTTGGCTACCTATTACGCTGCTTGGATTCAGTGTATTTCTTTTCGCATTATTATTTCTTATGCAACAAAGCAGCATGGAAAGCGAGCTAACACGCTATAAAAATCAGACCATTCATGATGATATGCGCCGTGTGCAGCGTGCCTTGATCAGCGAACTTGAGCGTAACGACCTCATTAGCGTTGGCTATATCATTGACGAGCTCAAATTTAATACCACCATTGACTATGCCCTATTTTGGGATAAGCAAGGCCAAGTTATTACCGCCACCCAAGAAAGCTGGAAAAACCAACCTGCACTTAAGGCACTGCCACGTTTGGCAGAACTGCCGCTAAATCAAGACTTACAACCACCAAAAGAACAGCTTATTGACGACGGCAAGCGAATACAGCTTGCCTTAATCCCGATAGGGCAATATGGCACCCTGCTCATTCAATACAATCTTGGCAGTAAAATAGATAGCACCACCACCAACAATCACTTACACCTAACAGTGTTTGCCATTGCCCTGATGTTGGCCGTTCTCATGCTGTATCAATTTGCACGCCGGGCCATTTTGCGCCCCACCTCCGCTCTAAAATACGCCATGCAGCGCATTGGTGAAGGCAACTTTACCGACGTTGCCAGCATTAAAGGAACCGGTGAGTTTAAATACCTCGACGACTCCTTAAGCCGTATGGCCGCCGAATTAGAAGAGCAGCGCCAAAATCTTTTAGAAAGCGAAGAGCGCGTGCAACAGCTTTCCGATGCCAGCCTAGAAGCCATTTTATTTCATGAAAACGGCATTATCATTGATGCCAACAAAGCAGCCGTAGAGCTGTATGAAGGTGAACGGAATGACATGATTGGCATGCCTCTGCTGCAATTGGTGGCCGAACATCAAATCGAAACCATTACTTGGCGTATGCAAAGTGAATCCACGGGACAGTGGGTGACCGACGTAGTCAATAAAAATGGCGTCATCATTCCCGTTGAAGTCAGTGTTGGACAGCAAAAATACAAAGAGCGCGTAATTCGTGTCGTAGTAGCACGCGACCTGCGCCCAAGCATCGAAGCCGAAGAAACCATTCGCCAACTCTCTATGTACGATGCCCTTACCGGCTTACCCAATCGGCACATGTTGCTGGATTTAGTGCAAGCCGAGCTAGACACCTACGACGAAGAAAACCCAAGCCGCGCCGCGCTTGCCACCTTTAATCTCAATATGTTTAAAAACATTAACGATTCAATGGGGATGGCCGCCGGTGATGCCGTTCTAAGAGCCGTAGCCAAACGATTAACCACCAGCCTCGGTGCTAATCAGTTCTTTGCTCGTGTCGTAGGCGACACCTTTGCCCTCTTACAAGTTGACTTATCCAGCGATTTGTCCAAAGCCTCAACCAAGGTTGCAGCGAACTTAGAAAAAATCTTAAACGACCTTCAAGAACCCCTAAACATTCATGGCCAACTTCTGCACATCAATGCAGGTGCCGGTGTGGTGATGCTGCCAAACGACAGCAAAGACCCAGCCGAGCTATTGCGCGAAGCAGAAACCGCCATGCACCAAGCCAAGCAAAGCGGTTTAGCGCGCATTCATTTCTTTGCCCATGCCTTACAAGAAGCCGCCAACGCCCGCTTAACTCTGCGCAATGAACTGCAACATATTCTTAAAAACGATCCAGACCAAATACAGGTTTACTACCAGCCACAAACCAACCAACAAGGAAAATTAGTTGGCGTAGAAGCGCTCGTGCGCTGGCTGCACCCTGAACGCGGCTTAATTCCACCACTGGACTTTATTGGCGAAGCCGAAGCCAGCGGCTTAATTGTGCCCTTAGGCCAATTGGTATTAGAAAAAGCCGTTAAACAGCTAAGAAATTGGCAAGAAACCCCAGATTATCAAAGCTGGGCATCCACCTTAACCGTGGCGGTGAACGTAAGCCCTCGCCAATTCCGTGAAGAAAGCTTCGTACAAAGCGTTAAAGACGTGTTAAGAAAATTCGACATTAACCCTAAATCGCTTGAGCTGGAGCTAACCGAAAGCGTGGTAGCCGACGACCTTGAAGCCACTATTGTGAAGATGAATCAAATTAAACAGCTTGGTATTTGCTTTGCGCTAGACGACTTCGGCACAGGCTATTCCAGCTTGTCGTATCTAAAACGCCTGCCAATGGACACGCTAAAAATCGACCGCTCCTTTGTAATGGACATCGACGCACCCGAACATTACTACTCTGGTAAACGCCCTGCCGTACTTATTGAAGCAATTACAACCATGGCGCATCAGTTGGGCATGACCGTTCTAGCCGAAGGGGTAGAAACCGAAGAACAATGCAAGCACTTAGAAAACGCAGGCTGCGATATTTACCAAGGCTATTTATTTAGCAAACCCCTGCCTGCTGCCGAACTTATTGCTTGGGCGCAAGCTCGCTAACAGCCGCCTTAAGGTCACTTTCACTTTAAAAAAACGCACAAATTTAAGGCATAAAAAAGCCTCGAAGTCGGTAACTACGAGGCTTTTAAAGAATTTTGGTTGCGGGAGCAGGATTTGGTCAATGCACGCGGACTTAGCAAAGCTGTCACCTTTTTTGTTCCAAAAAAGCCGCCATCTCCGCCAAGCCGGTGTTTGAGGCGTTAGGAAATATGGAGTGCTAAATGAAAAGTAATTCGAGAGCATGTATCGCTTATGTCGCAGCTAGTTTGGGCGGCGCTAAAGGGGCGTCAGTATATGATTATTCGCAGTCAAAGCACATTAATATAAGTGGCACTGTGAGTGCGAATAACATAAGCATCTATGATTATGATCGTAGCTGTCATGTTTCAGGTTCAGCTAGCAATTTATATGATTATGGCAATAGCGCACACATTCAGCTCAATATGAACGGCAAGCAATTTAGTGGCTATGATTATCATACTAGTAGTCATTTTAGCGGCACTTTAAATGGCAACAGTTTTTCAATCTATGACTACGAAACATCCGCATACTATAGAACGCAAACAAGCGGTGATCGCCAAGATGCCGCCGCCGCATAATCACACCGCCGCCGAGCTAATTCGCTCTGAAGGCATTAGCTTGCAAACTTTGTACAATTGGCGCAACGAAGCAAAAATAAAAGGTTCGTCCGTGCCTGAAAAAACACTCAACAGCGAAGATTGAACAGCCCAAGCTAAATTCGCCGCCGTCATTGAAACAGCTACACTCACTGAGCTTGAGCTGGGCGAGTACTGCGTCGTAAAGGCCTGTGCGTTGAGTAGCTCGAGCGCACGCAGAACGAGCTTCAGCGCAAAGAATCTGAGTATTGGTAGACAGATGAGCATCATTCGCCAAATGCGACAAAAACCCTCGCACTTCATCACCTGCCATTGTATTAGGATAGTGTTTACCATGGAATAAAATAAAGCACTTAATCCAGTGCAAACAAGTCTTCTCTGTGCGCAGGGAATACCCCTTTTGCTACATATCTAGGCTGATGCTGATAAGAAAAGGACTGTTAGACACAGCACACCCTGATGCTGGCCATTTATACAGTATATTTGAGGCGGTTTTTACAGGAGTGCACGGTTTTGAATTTAAGCGTGCTCGGCTTTTCAGTAGTAGATTGAAATTTTCTAGCAAAAACAATGAGTTATCAATGGTTGGAATAATTAACGAGCAAGCTGAAACGACAAAACGAGCATGCTTGAATTGGTTCTGCTCTTTTGCTTGTCAGTAGGCGATAAGTTGGGCAGAATCAGCCACTTACATAAACAAAAGAGTATGGGTGCTGGCCGACAAATCGAGCATGCCTGCTAATAAACTGTTAGCTGCCTTCTGGGAAGCTGGTGCCACACTAGAAACAGAGCAAGAAATTCTAGCATTCACTCGGTTCTGCATGGATATTCGCAAATCCGTTGGCATCAAGGACAAAGAGTTTCTGCACAGTGAGGTTTCACAGCTGTTGTTTGCAATCAATCCAGTACGCAGCTAACAAGTGGCAGCAGCACGCGGCCTTCGGCCGCTGGACTCGCTTCGCTCGCCGCTGTGCCAAGCGTTAGGCTAAAAAGAGAACAAAAGTGGATATAAGCATTTACTTAATATTTCTTGTCACTACGGTGATGCTAATTTTAGTGCCCGGTCCGGCTGCAATCACAGTCGCAGCCCAGGGGGCTTCGCATAACTCTCAGCGAGCATTTTTTGGTGTGCTTGGTGTGGCAAGCGCCGATGTCTTATTTTTCGCTTTGTCGGCTACAGGTATCGCCTCGCTAATACTTGCTTCCAACCTAATGTTCTCAGTGATTAAATGGTTCGGTGTGGCCTACTTGCTCTATCTTGGTATCTCGGCCCTATTCAGCAAATCGGGAGTAATTAAGCTTTCGGCAGAAAGAAAAGAAAGCACTCGAAAAAAACTCTTCTCACAAGGATTAGTAGTCCAGCTAGCTAACCCGAAAGCGCTTATGTATTTTACAGCGCTACTTCCACAGTTCATTGATCCGTCGAAGCCTGTGCTGTTTCAAATGCTACTTATGGGCGCGTCTTGCTTATTAGCTGATATTGTTGTGTACAGCGTATTCAGTCGGTTAGGCGATCGCATAGCAAAGCAACAACTTCAATCGTGGGTCACAACACTTATCAATAAGGCAGCAGGTATCACGCTGATATCAACTGGCATCAAAATGGCTTCATTGGAATATGGAAAATAGCCTAACAAATAGCTCCACCGGACAAAATACTCGCTGCGCTCGCATTTTTCCTGTGAGCTAGGCGTTAAAACACCAACAATCAAATTATCCCCGCGCAATCGCGGGGATAACTCTTAAAAACCAGCTGTGATCCTTACAATACTTTCTTCTCCTCCCGCCCATGCACCCACGCATAAAGCACTGGCAACACCAGTAGCGTTAGCAGTGTCGATGAAATAATCCCTCCAATCACTACTGTAGCTAGTGGTCTTTGCACTTCTGCGCCGACGCCTGTATTGAGTGCCATTGGCACAAAGCCAAGGCCGGCCACCAGTGCGGTCATGAGCACTGGGCGTAGTCGGGTGAGTGCGCCATGGATAACGGCTTGTTCTAAGGAGTGTGTTTTTCTTAGCGTACGGATAAAAGAGAGCATCACTAAGCCATTAAGTACCGCCACACCAGATAGGGCGACGAAGCCGACACCTGCAGAGATAGACAGTGGCATATCGCGCAGCCAGAGCATCATTACCCCACCAGTCAGTGCCAGTGGTACGCCGGTGAAGATGATGAGCGCGTCTTTAATGGAATGAAACGCCATTACTAGCAGCGCAATTATCATTACTAAAGTGATAGGC
>JBASZG010000036.1:0-2459 GCA_049277875.1 Venatoribacter sp. | reverse complement strand
AACCATCTTCGCTATTTGGCGCAACATAGCCAGCGCGATGCAGCCTAGGCAAATAAAGGTTTTCAAAGGCCGCCACCGAACCACCCACGCGCCCCATTAATAATCCAGTTAAGCTAGAGCGCTCGATAGCAAAATTGAGCAAATCAGCTTGCTGAAAAATGCGCCAAACCAGCTCTGAATCTTTAAGGTTGTAAGCAGCCAGTTGCGCTTTGTCGGAGTGAAATAGCTGTTCTATGTCTTGGCCTAGGTCATCACTTTGCAGCAGTTTATGGTCTTGCAAGAAATACTCAGCCACATCATTTAAAGCAAAGCTGTCTAGCTGGTAGGTTGCATTTTTAAGCTGGCTAATGCCATCTAGGATGACTCGCCCAGCCAAAACAGCCTGTACTTGCTCTGGGTTGTTATAGCTTGGGCGTAATTTCAGCTCGCTGCCATCTCGCCCCAGAGCAAAAGGGATTTGGTACTGGCGAAACTTTGCCAGCAAGAAAGAAAAGTCAAACTGCACTAAATTCCAGCCCAAAATGGCATCTGGGTCGTACTCTTGCAGCACTTGCAACAAAGCCTTAAGCAAACTGGGCTCATCGGCATAAAAACGCAGCGTTGAGGTGTTTTCACCCTTCCCCTGCATCAGCACCAGTTGCAAATCATCGGCATAAAAACTAATGGCATAAAGCTGGCTGCTTTGGTCGGTGTGCAGTGAGGAGGTTTCAATATCCAAAGCCAGCGCCTTCAGTTGCGGCTGCCATTTTATCGCTAAGGGTTTAATGCTCTTATCAAGTGCCAGCCAATACCCTTGCTGTTGCTGCCAAGGTTGCTGCAACCATGCCTTACCATAAACAAAACGTTCCATTAAATAGCGCTCTGGCGCGCGAATGTCCGCTTCTTTAAGCGCAATGCCCTGCTCTTGCAACAGCTCACGCCAACGTGCTTTAAAACCTTCAGGTAAATAGCAGGCCGCTGCCGGCTGCTGGTTAAAAAAGCGCAACGGCACCGGCTTTATGGTAACTGGCCACTTGAGTAAGTCGGCTATTTGCTGGGCTTGTTGTTGCTGTGCCTGCGCAATAAAACACACCGACGCTTGCCGTACCTTTTGCAGCACAGTACCTTCTGGTGTGTGCCACCAAAAACTCAGTTCTGTGCCTTGAGCATCATCGCGCCAACTGTGGCTAAGCAAAAAAGCAGGTTGCATAAGTTTGTCTATAATACTGAGAAATAAAATATGAGGTGTTTCTATGCAAGGGCCAATAACCAGTAACGACCCACTCTATCAAATGCTGGCCAAAGAAGACGTAAAGGCATTTAACCAAGCACGCGAACAGGGTAAAGAAGCCGACTTGCGCCACTGCAACTTTCGTGGGTTAGATTTGCGTTTCGCCAACCTAAACGGCTTAGATCTTAGTGGTGCATATTTTCGCGCCGCCGACTTGCGCGGCATAAACTTCAGCAAGTGCAAGATGAATGGCGCAAGCCTTGGCGATGCACAAATTAGCGGCTGTTATTTTCCCACGGACATTCCTGCCAACGAAATCATTATGTCGGTTTCTTATGGCACGCGCATGCGCCAACCGGCACGCGAATAACTTTCAAATCTAAATGATAATTATTCTTGACAAGAAAAACACACCAGTTTAGTATGCATTTCGTCGGCACAACAGGGTCGACTCTCTCATCAAGCTAATCACGGTTTAGCCCCTCTAATTTAGAGGGGCGCTTTTTTACCAGCGCAAATAATTCCCCTCTAAACTCACTGGCAGCTCAAAGCTTGTTGCAACCTGCTTGGCGTTAAGCACCACTTTTGCTTGGCCGTCGGCAACTATCTTGCCTTGCTGCATCAGTATTACTCGCTCGGCATGAGTGCGAGCAAGATTTAAATCGTGCACAACCAACACTATGGTTTTTCCTAAACGCACTAAGCGCTTCATTTCTTGCAGGCAAAGTGCCTGATGGCGTAAATCTAAGGCTGAAAATGGCTCATCCAACAACCAGCCTTGGCAATCTTCCGCCTGAATTTGCAGCCAACAGCGCGCTAAATGCACGCGTTGCTGTTCGCCACCCGATAAGGTTCGCATGTCACGCTGAGCGAAACTGACCAATTCCCACAAGACTAAGGCTTGCTGCAGCCGCTCTTGGCGCTGAGCCTTATTCCAGTTTTGAGCGAAGGCACCCAGTTCAACCACTTCGGCCACGGTTAACGCAAAGCCAGTGTGGCTTAGCTGTGGTAAAAAGCTAACACGTTTGGCCCAGTCTTTCGCAGTAAAGTGATCGGTTGCTTGCGAGTGCCAACTAACCAGCAAAGCTGGGTTTTGTTGAATACCCGCTAAATGCTGGATTAGAGTCGATTTTCCTGCACCGTTTGGCCCAACCAGCATCACCAACTGCGGTTCAACAAAGTTAAGCTGAATTTGCTGCAAAATAGGGTGTGTGCCACATTGTGCTAAAGCCAGCAAACTCATACAGAC
>JBASZG010000035.1:0-1504 GCA_049277875.1 Venatoribacter sp. | reverse complement strand
TGCCAGGATAGGCCAAGGCAGGGTCGAAATGATAATCCGCCCATTTCAGCTCAGCCAGTAATTGAGCGGGCGATAACAGCTGCCCTGGATAGAGCATTAACGGGCGCGCATAAACCTTGGCGGGCAGTGTCCATTTACGGCCGTCAAAGCGCTCGCGCACCTGCGCATCGAGCCAAACGGCCCAAACAGTAAGGCACACTAAGAGTACGGCCAACAACTGAAAAAACCAAAACCACCAAGGCTTAAAAGGCTTTTTATTCAAGGGTTTAGCGGATTTTTTAGGTGAGCCTTTAAGGGCTTTTGGAGATTTTTTTTGGCTCATATCTACAATCATTAAGTTTAATGGTGACAATCGAATCTATTATCTGTATTTTTCTAAAAAAAACGCCATGATGCGCACCTATATTACTTCTTAATCATCAACGTTCTGGAGGAACGGCTATGAATTTTAACCTATTTAAAGCTTGTTCGATTGCAGTTCTTGGCTTAACCACTGCGGCAAGCGCTGTTGCTCAAGAAAAACTTCATATTTATAACTGGTCGGACTATATCGCTGAAGGCACGATCAGCCAATTCGAAAAAGAAACCGGCATTAAAGTGACCTATGACGTTTACGATTCTAACGAAGTATTAGAAGCGAAACTATTAGCCGGCCGCAGCGGCTACGATTTAGCCTTTCCAACAGCGCGCCCATTTGCCGATCGCTTAATCAAAGCCAAATTGTATTTGCCATTGGATAAAGCCAAGCTGCCAAACTACGGCAACCTTGATGCGGCGATCAATAAATCCTTAACCGATATTGACCCTAACAATCAGTTTCTAGTTCCTTATATGTGGGGCACGACTGGCATCGCCTACAACAAAGAAAAAGTGGAAAAAATCTTAGGCAAAGATATGCCGAAAGATAGCTGGGCATTAGTTTTCGACCCTGAAATTGCCAAGAAACTTTCTAGCTGTGGTATTGCCTTGCTCGATGACCCGATTGAAGTGTTTACAGCCGCCTGGGCTTACAAAGGGCAGCCAGTGCATGATTATGGCAAAGCCTCTATTCAGTTGGCGGTAGAAACCATTGCGGCGGTGCGTCCAAACATTCGTTATTTCCACAGTTCGCAAACCATTAACGATATGGCTAATGGCGATATTTGTGTGGCTCATGGCTATTCAGGCGATATGCTACAAGCGCGTGACCGTGCGCAAGAAGCGAAAAACGATGTGCAAGTTGAATATGTGATTCCACGCGAAGGCGCAGTGGTATGGACCGACGTGATGGTGATTCCCGCCGACGCGCCAAACCCAGAAGCGGCGCATAAATTCATTAACTACATCTTACAACCAGAAAACGTTGCACAAATTTCTAACTATGTGTCTTACGCCAACGCAAACGCTAAAGCCACGCCATTAGTTGACGAAGAAGTGCGTAATAACCCTGGCATTTACCCTCCTGCGGCAACCATGGAAAAATTAGTGACCATGAAAACGCCAACGGATCGTGAAGCTCGTGAAA
>JBASZG010000034.1:0-27107 GCA_049277875.1 Venatoribacter sp. | reverse complement strand
AAAATAAATGAATTTTTGCAACACAAATTGGAAAGCCAAAGCGCTTAAAATTTATGCTGCCTCTGCTACAGATAAATAACTTTTTAGTTTTTTAATTAGGTTGTAAGACAGCTTATATTTTGCAATTACACTGTCAGAAATAATTTTATATTTCTCATCGCAGTCTAATGAATCGGCAATTAGCTCATTGATTTCTGCAAGATAAAGCTCTTTGGGAGCATCGGATTTTCCTTTAAAACCAATGATAACCAGCACTGGCATATCTCTATCTACAGAGAAATTCTGGTAGCGCTTTGCTTGAGCAATATTAGCCCAAGAAATATAGCGTTCTTCTAAGTTAGCTTGGTGAAACCAGCTACGAAACTTGCACTCTAGTGCGCATAACTTTTTGTTTTCATCTCGAATAATTAAGTCTGGGTTGGCATTTGCTTCCACATAAATAGACTCTTCAAAGCCCTTATCCGGAGTCCATTCCACAATAGTAAACTGACGTCTTTTGGTAATTAATGTGGAAATATAGCTTTCAAATAGCTTGCCTTTTTCGTAAGCATCTAAGGCTTTAATATCCGGCGACTCAATAGTTGCTTCGCTTAACATTTTTTTGAGTTGCTCATTTTCAAGAGCAAGCCGATCTCTTTCTGCTGCCGTTTTGCTCAATTCGATATTCGGTTTCTGGCTTTCCAAAGCAGATGCTTGATGTTTTAAAATAGAAGGCTCAGCCACCTTAGGCGCCAATTTTTTCATTGGCTTATCAAGCAAGCGTTTAACCAAAAACAGCGTTGCACCCAGCAAAAGCATAATAAACAAATTCATATAGAGCATTTTTATCGGCACCCAATAATTCAGAATTTGCACAGCTTTATTCAACTTTCCTGTTTTTTCGATTACAGCCACGCCATCTACAACGCCGTATAACCACTTCCCTGTTCCACCTGCATAATAAAAACGAAATGACTGCTGGGTAGGCAAAAAATAAATAGGATTTGAATTATCAAGATTCTCAGCTGAGTAAAGCGGGACTGGGGCATCAGTCTTATTAGACAAGTAAATAGGAGCAACACCCAGCAGTGTTGAGCGATGTGAGTAATCGCAATACCAGAAGCCAAAAGCAAGAGAAACCGTCAGTAGATATAGAGCAAACAGCCAATAGAACCGACGAATTTTAGATAGCACAAGCAAGACTCCCTGCAAATAACTCCGTAACCATCAACCAGCCCTCTGGAAAGAGGGCGTTGTTTTTAAAGCACGGCCTTAAGCGCGCCCTTCACTTTGTTGGTTTACCATCCAAACTGCAGCTTCCACGCGTGAGCGTAGACCCAGTTTCTTCAGCAAATGTTTAACGTGTACTTTTACAGTGCCATCGGAAATATCCAGTTCACGGGCAATTACTTTGTTGCTCATGCCTTTGGCAATGCAGTGCAGAATTTCGATTTCACGACCGGTTAAAGAGTCTAGCTCGGAGGCTGGGCGCACGTTAGGGCGACGTATTGCATCGGCCAAAACCTGAGTCACGGCTTCACTAAGTACCATTTTTCCGGTAAGAGACAACTTAATTTGCTCAAGCAGGACGTCAGGATCGGTGTCTTTAAGCAAGTAACCATCGGCACCTTGGCTAATCGCAGCCAACACGTCATCGTCGGAGTCGGAAACAGTCAGCATCACAATACGAGAGGTAATGCCATTATCGCGGAGCTTATTTAGGGTTTGCAGGCCATCTAAGCCTTGCATGTGCAAATCAAGAATAATAAGGTCGGGGTCTTCTCGGTCGGCAATGATGATGGCGTCTTCACCGTTACTGGCCTCGGCTATCACTTCTAAATCGCTTTCAAAGGAAAGTAATTGCTTCAAGCCCTTACGCAGTAGTGGGTGATCGTCTACTAGAAGAATCGTTGATTTTTTCTCATCCATCACGGTATGCCCCAAAAGTAAATTGACCGGACAAGTCTAAAGACCTGCAAAGCAATGTCAATCAAGGGCTAACTAAATAGTTGTTCCACATCGAAATAAACTTTAATTTCCTTGCTGCCAAAGGTTTCGCGCAGATAGAGCACGTCGTAGTTCTTGCCGTCGATGGTTTCTAGGCGTTGATAAGACATTCGATAATCATCAAAGTGAGCGTCTATGTATTCGTATTCTTCGCCCACATTCTGCACTTTAATCGCAGTTTCAGGGCTGAGGCCAGGCTTATTAAAACCAAACATGCCAGTTATCTTTTCTTCTTGTTTTTAAAATAGGTTTTTAATTTCGAGTCTTGGGTTGGCAAGGCTTTCTCAAAACGTGCTCGTATTGCTTCGACCTTTTTGTCTTTTTCTGCGTGAATTTTGGCCGCTCGCTGCTTTTCGCTGGCTTGTTGAAAGTTCACAATATTATCGTTCATGCGTTGCCTACCTTAGATCAACAGCGTGGTAATATATCAGAACTTTTTCAGCTCTTACCTATTCTTTTATGTTGCCCATTCACCATCAGCTCGATGCGCTTAAACAAGCCCTGAATTCACATTCTCGCGTATTGCTTTGTGCCGCTCCCGGCGCTGGCAAAACCACGGTTGTGCCTTTGGCGTTGCTGCATGAGCCTTGGCTTGCGAATAAAAAAATTCTGATGTTGGAGCCAAGACGAATGGCCGCGCGTAATGCTGCGCTTTATATGGCCGAAAGCTTGCAGCAAGATGTCGGGCAACAAGTTGGCTACCGTATTCGCCTAGAAAATAAAGTGAGCCAAGCCACTCGCATTGAGGTTGTAACCGAAGGGGTGCTGACGCGCTTAATTCAAGCCGATCCAGAATTATCCGCCTATGGCTTAGTTATTTTTGATGAGTTTCACGAGCGCCATTTGCACAGCGATTTGGGTCTGGCTTTGTGCCTCTCTAGCCAAGAATTATTGCGAGACGATTTAAAGCTATTAATTATGTCGGCTACCCTAGACGGTGAACGTTTAAGCGAACAATTATCTGCCCCTTTAATTAGCAGCGAAGGTAGAAGTTTTCCTCTTACCACGCTTTATCGGCCTTTTAACTCGTTAAATCAGAATTTAATTGCTCATTGTCAAAAAATAATTAACGAGGCGTTGTCTTACCCCGGAGATATTTTGGTGTTTTTGCCAGGGGTAAAAGAAATAAACCAACTGCAAGATCAATTAGCCGACAACCCAGCTTTTGTGGTTTTTCCACTGCATGGCCAGCTAAACGATGAGCAACAAAAAGCCGCTTTAGCCGCCAATGCAAAACGCAAAATTATTCTAGCCACCAATATTGCCGAAAGTTCGTTAACCATTGACGGTGTTCGTATTGTTATCGACAGCGGCTTAGAGCGACGAGTGGAATTTCATTTAGCCAGTGGTCTGAACGAGCTGAAAACCCGTTTTATTTCACAATCCTCTAGTGTGCAACGAGCTGGGCGAGCGGCTCGCCAAGCATCTGGGCTGTGTCTGCGGCTGTGGAACGAAAGCCAGCAGCAACGTCTAGACAGCGAAATCCAACCAGAAATACAGCGGCTTGATTTAGCCCCATTATTACTAGAACTGCTGCAATGGGGCGCAGATATTCATGATTTGTTTTGGCTTAATAAGCCAAGTCTTGCGGCCATCAACCAAGCGCGCGAATTATTAGTCAATCTAGGCATCTGCAACCAACAAGGCACTGTCCTAACCGAACACGGAAAACACTGTGCGCGGCTGGGTATTGAGCCACGCTATGCTCATGCCCTGATACATTTGCAAACCTTAGGCTATGCACAAGAAGCCGCGCTGATTATAGCCAAGCTGCAAGAAAGCCAACGTTCTCGCCACCACTGTGATGATTTTTCACGCTTGAATCAAACCAATAAAGCGGTTCAGGTTTTAGCAAAAAATCTTGTAAGCAAACTTGTCGAACGCCACCAAGTTAATCCAAACAGCCTGCAAGAAAACGAGGTTGAAGCCTTTACTTTAGCGCTGATATTTCCAGATAGAATTGCCAAAAAACGCAGTAACAAAGATGAGTTTTTATTGGCCAATGGCCGCGCTGCAAAAATATTGCCCGATTCATCCTTTCACCATGCCAGTTGGCTGGTTGCACTTGAGCTTTCCACTCAGCAAGACAGCATTATTCGTTTAGCCATAGAGCTATCGCCACATTTGCTGCAAACGCTAGAGCAATTTAGCCCAGAGCTTTTTTCAAAGCACACGGAAATAGGCTTTCAAGAAAATGGACAATACAGTGCACAAATTCACCACCAGCTTGGAAAAATTATTATCAGTAGCGAAAAGTTACCCAAGTTAAACGAGCAACAATGGCAACAAGCTTGGCTTGGCTATCTGCAAGCTCAGGGTTTGACCGCCCTAAGCTGGCAAGACCATGCCTTGCAGCTAAGAGCACGGCTAAAGTTAGCTCATGCACAGCTTGGTGAACCTTGGCCAGATGTTAGCGATGAGGCTTTAATAACTGGGCTGAACAACTGGCTGCTGCCATTTTTAGGCGCAGCGCGGCATCTGCGCGATTTAGCCAAAGTTGATCTTTATGCCGCGTTATTATCGCTCTTAGACTGGCCTCAGCAGCAACAACTAAACCAACTACTTCCCACCCACATTACTGTGCCCAGTGGCTCGAATGTCGCTATTGACTATTCAACCGAGCCACCCGTGCTGGCAGTGAAATTACAAGAAATGTTTGGTTATGAAGGCCAGCCAGCGGTGCTCAATAATCGGGTTCCATTGCTGCTTCATTTGCTTTCACCGGCCAAAAGGCCAATACAGGTGACCAGCGATTTACCGCATTTTTGGCGTCACACTTATCAGGATGTGCGCAAAGATATGCGCGGCAGATACCCCAAGCATCCTTGGCCAGAAGATCCGCTCACCGCTATGGCTACGGCCAAAGTAAAAGCCAAGATGTAACGAAAATCGGCCTCGCGGCATCTCTGTACCGGCGGCCTGTGGCCGCCACTATTGCGCCCAAAGGGCGCCGGTACGCATCTCCGAAACCCTATTAAGCTACTGAATCAGCAGCTTAATAAGCTCTTTATGCTTATTGCTAACAGGTGTCACTTCCGCCTGCTTATCCTGTGGCTGCACTGAAGGCTGGCCGTTGGCTGAAATATGGGCGCGCACTGTTACTTCTGGGAAGCTGGATAAATTCATACCAGGTGCCACGGCCTGAGCATCGCTTAGGGTAATGTGCGCGGGTAATTGGCCCAGAGTTAAACGCTGCGCCGCTAGTGGCATGGGGGGGCCATTCACAGCACGCGCCGCCACAAAGACAATAGTATCTGGGCTGTATGCCGCACGAACTTCAGCGCTCGCATCCACCAGTAAATTCAGTGCAATGCGATTGGTTAAAAAGCTCAGATCAGCCTTTTGCCCCTGTTCTTCTAAGCGCGCGGCCGCACGCTTAATGCCTTCAACCAAAATTTGTGAATCGGGGCTTTCAGGTAAAGACTGCCAAAGAGCCTGCCAATGCGCGATGGCGGCCTTGAAATCTTCCATTTCATAAGCCAGCATGCCGCCAAAACCATGCACCTGTGGCTGGTTAGGGTTAATTTCTAAGGAATCTTGTACCAGCTCATATATTTCTTTGCTGGCTTTTTGGCCATTGGCAAAGAAACGTGCTTGCGACAATAAATTCATAATGGCGCTGCGGTCTTGAACATCGTCTAATGGCAAACCCACCAGAATATCGGCAAAAATATCGCCAGCACGCTGGTATTCACCCTGCTCTAAATTAAAGCGGCCATTTAGGTAGCTCCATTCCAGATTTTTTTTCTTTAAGCGCGAGGCTTGGTCTAGGCGCAGTGCCAGCTCTTTTAGTTCTGGCTGTGTAAGTTCACGTTGCGAGGCTTTTTGAATGAGCGTAGTGGCGGCCAATTCATTACCTGCCCCCCAAAATTGATACAGGCTAAAGCTTCCAGCCAAAACAAACAGCAGCATCAAAACGGGTGCTGGCCAGCGTCTGTCAGTGCCTTCTTGATTAACGGCATCCAAAGTTTGCGATGCTTCTAAAAACTCACGGTCCAGTTCTAGCTGCAAGGCTTGTTTTTGTGCTTCTTCCATATCACTTTGTGCTAAGTCTTCACAGCGTTCTTGATACAAGCGTAAGTTTTCTTCTGATTGCTCGGTTTGTAAATCGGAGCGTTTATACCAAACAGGGCCAATTAAAAATAACAGCAGCAAAATGCCTAACAGTAAAAATGCCAATATCATTGTTTTATCTTCTCTTTTAGGGCCTGTAAGCGCTCTTGCTCGGCGGCACTCAATGGACTGATTTGCTGCTGGCGATTGTTATTTCTACGCACAGCAATCAGCAACAATAAACCAAATACAAACAGCAATGCTGGACCAAACCATAGCAGCAGGGTTTCTGGCTTAAATGGCGGGGTGTATTTTACGAAGTCGCCGTAACGCGCCACCATGTAATCGACAATTTCATCGTCGCTTTGGCCTTGTTGCATCAGCTCGTATATTTTCTGGCGCATATCGCTGGCAACAGGGGCGTTAGAGTCAGCCAAGTCTTGGTTTTGGCATTTAGGACAACGCAGGTTTTCAGCCAAACTTGTAAACCGCGCCAGTTCGGACGGATCATCAAATTGATACTTATAACCTTCCACAACTGCAAAGCTTGGCAGCGCCAGAAAACTAAGCAGTAATAACATTAGTCTCATTGCATAGCCTCAAAGGTTAGCTTTAGTTTTTCCCACACTTTGGGGTTTAAATCGCCAACGTGCTTGCCGCGAATAATGCCTTGGCTATCAACCAAGAAGGTTTCTGGCGCACCGTAAACACCCAGTTCTAACCCCAGCTGGCCGTTGGGGTCGGCAATATTAAATAAATAGGGGTTGCCATAGGCTTTTAGCCATTGCTTGGCTTTGGCATCGTCGTCTTTATAGTTAATACCAACAATTTTTATATTGTTGGTTTTAGACAGTTCATTTAAAAACGCATGTTCGGCCTTACAGGTTGGGCACCAAGTCGCCCAAACGTTAACTAAGATGGCTTCCTCTGGCAGTTTATTGGTGCTTTCACCCGACTCCACTGTATTTAAAATAAACTGCGGAAAAGGTTTACCAATTAAAGGAGAAGGCAACGAGGTTTTATCCTCTACGCCCAAGCCAATCCAAAACAGAATGCCCATCGCCACAAAAATGATTAATGGTAAAAAGAGCAGCCCACGTTTCATGCGGTAACTCCTGTACTGGCCACGGTGCGACGGCGATGCACAACCTTGGCACGATAGCGTTTATCCATCATGGCCAACACACCACCTAGAGACATAAAAATGGCTCCTAACCACACCCAACGCATATAGGGCTTAACTTGCAAACGCATCCCCCAATCGCCATTAGGAAGTGGCTCGCCCATAGAGACATAAACGTCACGCATTAACGACTTGTCGATTTCTGCTTCGGTCATAATCGAACCAGAGGCGTTGTAGCGGCGTTTTTCTGGGGTTAACACGTTAATCAGCTTGTCGTTGCGATAAATTGAAATTTCAGCAGCATCGGAAATATAGTTAGGGCCTTCGATGTGGCCAGTTTTATTCATCACAAAGCGATAATCACCCAGCACGGCTTCGCCGCCTACGCCCATACGCACCGACTTTTCGATACTGTAATGCGACACCATAACCACACCGATAATGCTAATAGCGACGCCTAAATGCGCCAGCACCATGCCTTGATAAGAACGATTCAGTTTCATAATGCGACTAAACTGATGACGCGATTTCTGCCAAAGATCGGCTAAAGTGACAGCAATAATCCACACACCAACAGTCACTCCCAGCATTACTGCCCAGTTAAGCTCACCATTCATTAAGAAAGGCGCGGCAATGCCTAATAATATCGAGGCAACAAAAGCCAACAGGGTTTGGCCTGCCAAACGTTTAATTTCATCGGCCTTCCAGTGTGACATTGCACCTGGGCCAAGCAGCACGGCCATAATCACTACAATGGGAGTAAACATGGTGTTAAACCAACTGGCACCCACTGAAATTTTTCCTAGCCCGGCAAAGTCGATAATCAGTGGGTAAAGCGTGCCCAGCATAACAGCCAAGGCCGCAACCACGAGCAGTAGGTTATTTGCCAGCAAGAAGCTTTCACGCGACACCCATTGATAACGGCCAACAGAATGCACGGTTGGGGCTTTTAATGCGTAGAGTAGCAAAGAGCCACCAACACAAAGCCCTAATAAAGCCAAAATAAACACCCCACGTTCTGGGTCGGAAGCAAATGCGTGCACCGAAGTTAGCACTCCAGAACGCACCAAGAAGGTGCCAAGCAAGCTTAAAGAGAACGCAAAAATGGCCAGAAGCACCGTCCAACTTTTAAACATGCCACGTTTTTCGGTTACGGCCAGCGAGTGCAGTAAGGCGGTAGCCACCAACCAAGGCATTAATGAGGCATTTTCTACTGGATCCCAAAACCACCAGCCACCCCAGCCCAATTCGTAATAGGCCCACCAGCTACCCAAAGCAATGCCCATGGTTAAACAGACCCACGCGGCGGTTGTCCAAGGCCGCGACCAGCGCGCCCAAGCGGCATCAAGACGGCCACTTAATAGCGCAGCCAAAGCAAAGGCAAAGGCCACAGATAAACCGACATAGCCCATATACAACATAGGTGGGTGAACAATCAGGCCGAAGTCTTGCAGCAACGGATTTAGATCGCCCCCCTCCATTGGCACGCTAGGCAAATTGCGCGCGAAAGGGTTGGACGTTTCAATTAGGAATAATAAAAAGCCAATCGCCACTAGACCCAAAATGGCCAAGACTCGTGCAATCATATCAATGGGTAAACTGCGACTAAATAAGGCCACGGCCAAGCCCCAACAACTGTAGAGTGTTGCCCAAAGCAGCAAAGAGCCTTCGTGCGCGCCCCAAATAGCGCTGATTTTATAGAAAATGGGTAGTTGGGTATTGCTGTTGGTGGCAACGTAGGCAACGGAAAAATCGTTGTTTACGAAGCAAATACCTAACAGCAAAATACTGATTAATAACAATACAGCTTGAGCTGCTGCCAGTGGACGAGCATAAGCCATCAACCATTCCTGCTTAGCTCGCAAGCCAATGACAGGAACAACAAACTGCAGCACGGCCACCAACAGTGCCATGATTAAAGCCAACTGGCCGTATTCGGCAATCAGGCTCATGATTAATACCTCGCCGATTCTAAGTCTTGTTTGCCTTTTTTATGGGCTTTGTCTAATGCATCTTGAACTTCGGGTGGCATGTAATTTTCATCGTGCTTAGCCAACACCTCAGAGGCTTCAAACACCCCATCTTCACGCACATGGCCTAGCGCCACTACGCCTTGCCCTTCACGGAAAAGGTCGGGCAAGATGCCTTCGTAATACACTTCAACTTCTGCCGCGCCATCGGTGATTAAAAAGCTCACACCCAAGGTTTCTTCGTGACGCTTAACCGAGCCAGCTTCCACTAATCCACCTGCACGAATGGTTTCACCAATCACCACTTCGCCCCCTTTAATTTGTGATGGGCTCATAAATAGGTTGATGTTTTGACTAAGCGAATACATTAACAACCCCACGGCAGCACCAACGCTCACCACGAGAAATAAAATGAGAAGTAAACGTTTCTTACGCTTTGGGTGCATGTTTTTTCTCCCGACGCAGGCGTTGAGCCTGTTCTTTTAACAGCCGTTTACGTTGCAGCTTAGGTTGCACAACGTTCCAAACGATAATTAGGGCGGTTAATCCGTAAGCCAGCCATACATAAAAACCATGGTTTCCCATGGCAATAAATTCAGCAAAACTATGAAATTGCATTAGGACAGTTTCTCCTGCACCCACTTCGATTTGCGCTCATTGGTTAAAATTTCATTGCGCGTACGCCAGATAACCAACAAAGCAAAAAATACATAGGTGGTGGCAATCATAATCAGCAGCGGAATCAGCATGTCAATGTGCATGCTGGGCTTTTCGGTAAGCTTTAGCGTGGCCGGCTGATGCAGAGTGTTCCACCACTCTACCGAGTATTTAATGATGGGGATATTAACCAAGCCAACCAACGCCAAGATAGCCGCTGCCTTATAGCCAGCCTCTTCAGAGTCCATGGCTTGAGAAATGGCTATGGCGCCAAAATACAAAAACAACAGCAGTAGCATCGACGTTAAGCGAGCATCCCAAACCCACCAAGTACCCCAGGTTGGCTTCCCCCAAATAGCACCAGTTAATAGTGCAATCAGGCAAAAACTAGCGCCAATGGGAGCAATAACTTTAGCCACCCAAGCCGCCATTTTCATTTTCCAAATTAAGAAAACAGCCCCAGCAATGGCCATCATCATATAAGCACTTTGCGCCAAAATAGCGGCTGGCACATGAATATACATAATGCGATAGCTGTTGCCTTGCTGATAGTCGACTGGGGCATACAGCAACCCAAGCACCAAACCAGAAACAATGCCAACTATCGACAAAGCTATTAACCAGGGAATCCACTTATCGGTAATTTCATAGAACCACTTAGGCGAACCTAAGCGATGATAAAGACGAACAAGCCACTGCCACATAGGGAGATTACCGCGATAAATTAAGTTTTAATGCCGCTTGCGCAGCAAAAGGGGTTAAACACAGAGCCAGAGCCAATATAGCACCTAAAAAGCCCAACTGACCGTTATATTCCATACCAATGCCGGCATTATAAACCGCACTGGCCGCAAAAATGAGCACAGGCACATAGAGCGGCAGAATCACCAAACTCAATAACAAACCACCACTGCGCACACCCGCCGTAAGAGCCGCACCAACACTGCCAAGCAGGCTTAAAATGGGGGTGCCAATCAGCAGGCTCAGCAGCATGGCCGGATAAGCCGTTTGTGGCAAGTTAAGCATTAGCCCCAATATGGGCGACATCAGCGTTAAGGGTAAACCGCTGATGCACCAATGCACCAAGGCTTTACCTAGGCTCATGGCATAGAGGGAATCGCCCGAAGCCAACCATTGTTCTAATGAACCGTCTTCAACATCCGCCTTATACAGAGCATCTAACGACAATAAAGTTGCAAGCAAAGCCGCCACCCAAATCACGCCACCGGCAATTTTGCTTAAAAATTTAGGGTCTGGGTCAACGGCCAGCGGAAAAAGCGCGGCGACCATTAAAAAAAACATCAACGGATTAAGCCACTCGCCAGGGTTGCGAGCTGCTAATAAAAAATCGCGTTTAATAGTGGCTGTGACTAAATTCATAGCCCACCACCTTGTACGCCAAGCTCCAGCCGACGCAGCGAAGCAACACCTTCCAGCGCATGGTGACTGGTAATAACCACCGCGCCACCTGCTTGCACCTGCTGCTGCAATTTGGCCTCAAGCCAAGCCACACCGGCTTTATCAAGCGCTGTAAATGGCTCGTCTAAAATCCATAATGGTGTGGGTGCTACACACAAACGTGCCAAGGCAACTCGCCGCTGCTGGCCAGCCGAAAGCTGTTGGCAGGGAGTTTCTTCAAAGCCTAATAGCTCAACCTCTTCTAAGGCATGCCAAAGCTGGCTTTCTTCTGCCTGCCAAACACTGGTTGACCAGCGCAAATTTTCAATTGGGGTAAGGGCTTTTTTGATGGCGGCCAAATGGCCTTGATATAAGCGCTTTTCAGCGTAAGCAGGGAAATCGTCATACAGATTTTGCCCCTGCCACAAAAGCTCGCCTTGATAGTCTCGATTTAAACCAGCCAACAAACGCAGCAAGGTAGTTTTACCTGCGCCATTGGGGCCGGCCAGTTGCAGCAAATCACCGTTTTGAATATGCACATTCAAGTCGGAAAAAAGCACACGATCATCACGCTCACAGTGCAAACCTTGAGCTTGTAATGACACAGGCAAATGCTGATATGAACTAAGCATGCGGACCTTAAAATGAAAAAACTGCAGCATTATATACACAAATACCAGCAGTTATGAGAACTTAGCGATAAAGTTACGTAAACCCTGTCGATAACAGTTTTATGATTTCGGATTCCTTACCTCTTATCTCAGCGGCGACTATTCAAGCTGCATTAAGCGCTTCGTCAAACGGTGCCGTAGAAAGAGTTGCGCCCGAAAATCTAGCGGCCAATCAAAGCTTGCTGCAAGCCAAGGTCACCCAAGCCAGTCTAACGCCACAAGGCTATGTGCTTACTTTAGATATCGACGGCGAACAACTTCAGGTTAAAACCGAACTGCCCTTGCCACCTACCAGTGTTTTAAGGCTGCTTTATACCGAGCCAGAAAAACCAACCGATGCACTGCTTTTAAAAGTATTGAGCTTGTCTTTACCCAGCTCACCAGAGAAAGCCCAACCCGATAGCGCCCTAATTAAAGACTTTATTAGCGCTCGCCTGCCTTTGTTGCAGCAGCCAAGCAGCAGCCAAGCCAGCCCAATTTACCAAAAACCCAATGCCGCAACCGTGACCATGGCAACAGCGGCATCCGACACTCGCCCTGCGTCAGCTCTACTCACCTTGCTTAACCAAATAAATAACCAGGCCAATATTTCCAGCACTCAAGCCGTTCCTGCTTTGGTTAAGCAGATTTTGCAAACTTGGCAAAGCCAGCTTCCAAGCCCACAACAACTGGGGCAAGTTGAAAAGCTGATGCAAAGTGTACAAAACAGTGGCTTAAGCTATGAAAATAAAATAGCGCTGGAGTTACAAAAACTATTACCTCAGGCCGCCGCTACTAACCTAAGTGAAAGTTTTAAAAAGCTTTGGCACAAAGCCTCGGCGCTTGGCAGCGTTGTCTTGCCTAATAATTCCAGCAGCCTTAATAGCTCTAGCATTAATAGTTCGAGTGGTTCAGCGCCAACCACTACCCCAACCACCTTGCCAAGCAGCACCAATATTGAAGAAATTTTGCAGAAAGTACGCGCTAAGCTTGAAACCAACCTAGACCCCAGCCCCAGTAAAACCGCAGCCGCCGCGCCAACCATTGAATCACCCAGTATGCTGCAGGCAATCTTAAGCCAAGATCAAAAAGCCGTGTTAAGCCGAGCCTTACTTACTTGGGCAAAACAAATTATTCAAAACACCAACAATCACGACCCTGCCATGGCCCGCAGCTTACCCACACAAAACTTTGCTGCAACACTAGCCACCCCGCAAACCTTCAAGCTCTTACAAAGTGCCTTGGCACAAATTGAAAACGAACAAGTACGCGCTTTGCAACAGCCCGACCAAAGCCAGCTAAATATTCCACTGTTCTATCGTGATCAGGGCAACACCTCGGCTGTGCAAATGTTTATCGGCCAAGAACCCAACCATGACACCGCGAATAACGAACAAAAACACTCTTGGCGTATTCGCCTTTATTTTGATTTGGCCGAACTTGGGCCACTGGATATCGACCTGTTTCTAAGCCAACAACAACTTAGCGCTACGTTTTGGTCGCGCCAAAGCTCAACGCTCAATAAGCTAAACCAATCATTGCAACCACTGCGCAAACGCTTAACCGAGATGGGCGTAGAAGTATCGGAACTGCAGGCAAAACATGGGCAACTGCCCGAACCTGTGCGCAATCAAATCGCTCAGCAATGGGTAAACATTAAGGTGTAACATGGCCATTCCTGAATCGTTAAAAAAAGCCAGCCAAGCTGTTGCCTTAAGCTATGACGGCAGCAGCGCGCCCAAAGTGGCGGCAACGGGCGAGGACGAACTAGCACAAGCCATCATCGAATTAGCTCTAAAGCATGAAGTGCCTATCTACGAAAACGCCAGCTTAATGCGCTGGTTAGCCCAGCTTGATCTTGGCGAGGAAATCCCGGAATCCTTATACCGCGTCATTGCTGAGATATTGGCCTTTGTGTACCATCTTGAAGGCAAAACCCCCAATCACTAACACGAGAACACCATGCACGAACACCTACATGCCATGCACGAACCACTGTCATTAATTAGTGCTTTATTGCTCGGCTTTTTTAGCTCTAGCCATTGCTTAGTTATGTGTGGCGGGATTGCCGCAGCCATTGGTGCGCGCGCCGACAAGAACCGCTTACGCACGATGCTTACCTTTAACTTTGGCCGCATTTTAAGTTACAGCACCCTTGGCTTGGCCGTTGGCTTTTTAGGCTTGTGGCTTAAAGGCACCAACCATGAGCTCATGCTGATTTTACGCACCCTTGCTGGGGTTATGTTGGTATTGATGGGGTTTTATGTTGGTCGTTGGTGGATGGTGCTCACCCGTTTTGAGAAAGTTGGCCAGCCCATTTGGAATGCACTCAAACCCATCACGCGCGGTTTTATGTCGTCAAGCAAGCTGCATCATCAACTGGCGCTTGGCATGTTATGGGGCTTTTTACCCTGTGGGTTAATTTACAGTGCTTTAACTTGGGTGGCTGCCAACGGCGAACCATTTATGGGTATGGCTACTATGGCCGCATTTGGTATTGGCACGCTGCCAGCTCTGATGGCTGGTACTCTGGCTGGGAATATCATCATGCCTTGGCTTAATAAACCCAGCGTTAGAAAGTTCGCGGCTTTACTTTTAATTACATTCGGCCTATGGACTTCGGCGGTAGTCTGGGTACATTAGTCGTACTTCCGTACGGCATTTAGGATTTAGCATGAAATCAAATTTAGCCATCGACAATACCGCACTGCGCGCTACCCTGCCACATTGCCAAACCTGTTCTTTGAACATGCTTTGCTTACCTTTGTCATTAAATGATTCCGACATGAACCGTTTGGACGAAATTATTCAGCGCGGTCGCCCTATTCAAAAAGGCCAAATCCTATTTCAGCAAGGTCAGTCCTATTCTTCCGTTTTTGCCGTGCGCACTGGCGCGCTAAAAACCTATACACTTGCCAGTAACGGCGAAGAGCAAATCACTGGTTTTCACTTAGCCTCAGAAATGGTTGGCTTAGCAGGCTACGATAACGGCACTTACCCGCTTACCGCTAAAGCCCTAGAAACCACTACTGTGTGTGAAATTCCTTTAACACAGCTTGAAAACTTAGCCGACGACTTGCCTGGCCTGCGCAAACAACTTATGCGCAATATGAGCAACGAAATTCGTCAAGACCAAAGCATGATGCTGCTTCTGGGCAAGAAAAACGCTGAAGAACGCGTTGCCTCTTTTTTGCTAAATATTTCACATCGCTATGGCCGCCGTGGTTTCTCTACCACTCGCTTCCGCTTACCTATGTCACGTGTTGATATCAGCAATTACCTAGGCCTAGCAGTAGAAACCATCAGCCGTGTGTTTACTCGCTTCCAAAAAAATGAGCTGATTGAAACCCAAGGTAAAGAAGTTACCTTGCTTGATATTCACACTCTTTCTGAAATTGCTGGCAACCAACTAAGCGGCACCTGTCAATCAGAATAACCCCGAATAGTAACTACCCAAATACCCCCTGTTCTGCTATAAAGCGCACGCCATAACAGGGGGTATTCTTATGCTAGATTTTCTTCAAGACCGCAAACAAAAACTGGAATTTAACAAGCTGCAAAAACGCTTGCGTCGCAATGTGGGTAAAGCCATCGACGACTTCAATATGATTGAAGACGGCGACAAAATCATGGTTTGTTTATCTGGCGGCAAAGACTCCTACACCATGCTCGATATTCTAATGAGCCTGCAAAAAAGTGCCCCCATTCACTTTGATATTGTGGCCGTAAACCTAGACCAAAAGCAGCCCGGTTTCCCTGAAGAGGTGCTGCCTACTTACCTATCTAGTATTGGCGTAGATTTTCATATTCTTGAAAAAGACACCTACAGCATAGTGCAAGAGCTTGTACCCGAAGGTAAAACCACTTGCAGCCTATGCTCACGCTTACGCCGTGGTAATTTATACGGCTATGCAGAAGAAATTGGCGCGAACAAAATTGCCCTTGGCCACCATCGTGACGACATCATCGAAACGTTGTTTTTAAACATGTTTCACGGCGGCAAACTCAAAGCCATGCCGCCAAAACTCTTAAGCGATGATAAAAAGCACATTCTGATTCGCCCGCTTTCCTACTGCAAAGAAGACGACATTGCCGAATACGCCCGCATCAAAGAGTTTCCTATTATTCCCTGTAATCTATGCGGCTCGCAGGAAAATATGGAACGTAAAAACATCAAAAAAATGCTCGGTGCTTGGCAAAAAGAATTCCCTGGGCGCATCGAAAATATCTTTGCCTCGATTGCCAATGTTGCCCCATCTCAATTAGCCGACCGTGAATTATTTAACTTTGAAGGTTTGCAGCAGCATCAAAACCGCAACCACCTTTACACTCGCCTCGATTTAGCTCAAGTCGAGTAACCATGCTGCTACTCAGTTTTCAAAAGCTGGGTAGCACGAAACTGATAAACACCAGGGTCTAATAATTTAATTTGCATTAAATAGCGACGCTGAAATTTGCTGTCCACGGCATCAAAAGTGAGATCGCAACTTTTCTTATTCAACTTGGTACTGGGCATATTAAATTCCACCTGATATTGGCTTTCTAGCTCTTCAATAACACGAGTGGAAAGCACCTTAGCCTCTTGGCCTTGCTCATAGCTTTCTATCCATTGCACAAACAAGCGGTTGCCGTTAGCAAAACTGCCACGCAAAATTCGAACCTCACCGCGAAAAGCAGAGTTCTTTTCACTGCGCCAAGCGCAACTGGTAATCATATCGCTGGCCCAAATCGGCAAGACATAAAAGGCGTTATATTCTTTATCAACGGCCTGAGCGACTTCTTGCGGCGAGAACTTAAGATCAAAATTTTCATCCTTTGGTGCGGCTAGGGCTAGGCTGGCAAACGCAGAAATGAACAATAGTATCAATAGTTTGCGCATGGGTTTCCTCACAATTAAATGCTAATCTAGGCTTCAGTTTAACGCATGTAGTATAGGTTATCGGCATGGCAACCAAACTCATTACCCGTGAAGGGCATGAACGCTTAAAAAAAGAATTGGATTTTTTATGGCGCGAAGAGCGTCCAGAAATTACCAAAAAAGTGACTTGGGCCGCGAGTTTAGGTGATCGCAGTGAAAATGCAGATTATCAATACAACAAGAAAAAACTGCGCGAAATTGACCGCCGCGTGCGTTATTTACGCAAATCTTTAGACGAACTAAAAGTGGTGGATTATAGCCCCCAACAAGAAGGCAAAGTATTTTTTGGTGCTTGGGTTGAGATTGAAAACAACGATGCAGAAATTTTAGTGTTTCGCATTGTTGGTTACGACGAAATCTTTGGCCGTAAACACTACATCTCTATCGACTCACCCATGGCTAGGGCGCTTCTAAAAGCCCAGATCGATGACGAAATACAGGTGCAAACACCCAGTGGCAAAACCACCTGGTATGTTAACAAAATCAGTTATTTGCAGCCGCTTTTACACGAGCCAGCCCATGATTGAGCAATTAGAGCCACTTCTGGCGTTACTAGAAGTGCGCCTAGCCAGTGGCCAAGCCTACAGCGAATACGAACTGCTGCGCTGGCTGCAAGAACCAGAGCAATGTATTTTTCCTCGCCAGGCATTGGCTGAACCACAAAGTCTTTTTCAAAGCCATTTCTTACTTATGCATGCGTTATACTGGCTGCAACAGCAATGGCACAGCCAGCACAGCGCCCTATTAGAAATATCCGCTTTGCACATTCAAAAAAAACCTTGGCCCTGCCTATCTGCCAGAAACGATATAAGCACACACGATCCACTGGCTAACTATTATTTGGACCTTCAAAACTTTGCTACTTCAGAGCAAGAAATTGAAAAAATGCTACGCCATTTTTGGCAACGCATGCTGCAACCAGAATGCCAGCAACAAGACTTAGATTTACTGGAAATTCAGCCTCCAATTAGTTATAAAATTATTCAACAGCAATATCGAAAATTAGCCATGCAACACCACCCAGACCGAGGCGGTGAACAGCAAAAATTTTGCGCCATTCAGGCCGCTTTTCAACGTTTAAAAGGACAATATCAATGCGACTAAAACAATTATTTTTATTGCCATTGTTATACTTATTTTCTATTCAGGCTTTTGCCCAGCTAGTGATTTTGCAATATCACCATATTTCCACCAAAACCCCTGCTTCAACCAGCACCACACCTGATGTTTTTGCACAGCATATGCAGCTACTTGAGCAAGAAAAAATGCATATCATCGACTTAAAACAAGCCTTAGTTGCGCTGCAAAATGGAGAAACTTTACCCGAAAAATCGGTGGCTATTACGTTTGACGACGCTTATCAATCTATCTACGAAAATGCTTGGCCAATTTTGAAAGAAAAAAACTGGCCTTTTACCATTTTTGTTAACCCAGATGCCGTAGATAACGGCGGCCCAGCCACCATTAGCTGGGAAGCACTACAACAAATGCAAAAAGGCGGCGCACTCATTGCCAACCACAGTCAACATCACGACTATTTAATCGAGCAAAATGAAAAGAATTTAGCCGATTATTTAGACGCGGAAATTAACCAAGCCGAAAAACGCATTGCAGAAAAACTAGGCGTAAGCCACAAATTATTGGCCTACCCTTATGGCGAATTTAACACTCAAATCATGCAGTGGTTAAAACAACAAGGCTACATTGCATTAGGCCAGCAGTCGGGGGCGGTTGGCCCACAAACCAACTGGCAAGCTGTGCCACGCTATCCTGCAGGCGGCATTTATGCCAACCCAGTAACGCTAAAAACCAAGCTATATACCTTGGCCTTTCCCATTGCCGGCGACCAATTTAAAGAGCCGGTTTTAAGCTCAGAAAACCCGCCCAAATTGCAGATAAGCTTTCCTCAGCAAGACTTTCTTGCTAGGCAAATTCAATGCTATTCAGGAAGTGAAGGCGAATTAGAACATCAGGTAGACGTTAAAGATGGTGTGGTGCTACTGCAAACTGCCGCTAAACAAGCCATTACCTCTGGCCGCGACCGCTATAACTGTACCGCACCCAGCTTAACCAAGCCGGGTTGGTACTATTGGTACTCGCAATACTGGATTAACCCCAAAGTAACGCCGCGCTAATAATCTTCGTAGGGATAAATAGATTCTGCGTAAAGCTGCAAATCTTCAAGCCACTGCATTTTTGTAGGGTCGTCTTGCACTTGTTGAGCCGCTTGTTGCAGCTCTTGTGCAAAGGTCTGGTAATTTAACGCGGCACCTTGCAAGTCGTTCTTTAGCAAGCGCCCTACTCGATGCTCCTCCCAGCGTGCACGTTCAGTCTCGTTCAAGGTATCTGGGTAGTTGCGAGCGCGAAAACGAAACAGCATTTCTTCACCACGCTTATCGACAAAGGCAGCGGGAAAATCAACTAAATCCCAATCGCTTAGAGTTTGAATTTGCTGCATAAGCGGCTTATCTGCGGCAGGGAAAAACGCATCGTAAAGCTTGCCATCAACATCCTGAACAGGGGCAAACTCTGGGCGCTCAAACACCACCTGTAGTTTTTGGCTAATGTCTGGGTTTTGTTTAATGATGGCTAAATGTTTGCGCAAAATTTCGCCGCTAATATTCCAACGCTGCGCTTGTTCTGCATTTAAGGTTTTCGCAGGTGCCACGATAGGCGCTTTATTAATATGAATTTCTTTCAAAGGCAAACGTGCAATACCCTCTGGCAAGTCGGCAGCTTTGGTAAAAACTCGTTGTTGAATTTCAGCTACGGATAATTCAAACAAGGGCGTTGGATCTTGCTGTAAGTCCCAGCTAATAAAAGAGTTTTTATTGTTTGCGTGCCAGCACAGCGGCGCTACCACCGTCATACAACCTTGCTCGGCAGGAATCATGCCCGACACATGCACCAATGGTTTTTTGTTCACCACGTCAATTAATTCCGCCACGCTGTTTTTATGGCGTAAATTAAAAAAATATTCGAATAATTTAGGCTGTTTTTCTTTAATTAACTTAGCCAAGGCAATAGTGGCGCGCACATCGGATACCGCATCGTGCGCCTTGCCGTGGTCTAGGCCATTAGCGGCGGTTAGGTGCTCTAGTTTAAAACTTGGGCGGCCATCGTCGTGCTTAGGCCAGTTAATACCTTCAGGACGCAGCGCATAAGTGCAACGCACGACATCAAGCAAATCCCAACGCGAATTGCCACCTTGCCATTCGCGCGCATAGGGGTCAAAAAAGTTACGGTACAAAGCATAGCGAGTAAATTCATCGTCGAAGCGAATGCTGTTGTAACCTGCCACACAGGTGCCCGGCACACTAAACATGGCATTAATTTTTTGCATAAACTCAAACTCGCTAACGCCTTTTTCTTGGCATTGCTGTGGAGTGATACCGGTAATTAATACGGCTTGTGGGTGCGGCAAATAATCGTCGGACTGCTTACAAAAAATTTCGACTGGCTCGCCTATTTCGTTCAAATTTTCATCTGTGCGAATCGCCGCAAACTGTGCTAGGCGATCGAAAGCAGGGCTGATACCAAAGGTTTCGTAGTCGTACCAAACGATTGTATTCAAAGGAGAGTCCTTTTAAAGCGAGATGCGTTTTAAATTTAAACGAGTATGTTACTTAGCTCCATGAAAATTACCATAGATGCTAACTCTTCCCTATTCGCTTTGGCTCTGTAAAATGAAGGCGTTTTTTACCTCTACTTTTCTGTTGGTTGGATACATACCATGGCATTTTTATCAAAGCTGTTTAAATCTAAAAAAACTCAAGACGACAAAGCATCTACAAAAAGCGTAGCGAAGGAGGCCGCCAAGCCAAATGTTGTGTTGGCGCGCTCGCCTAAAGACATTCCAGACTCAGAACTTCTCAGCTTTTTACTAAACGATAACGACCTAAGCCGCAGTCAAGAAGCCTTAGCGCGCATACACCAGCCAGCCGACCTAGTAAGCGTTGCCGCTCAGCATGGCTTAGCACAAATTCGCTTTCATGCCGCCGAACAAATAACCGACCCAGAATTACTGCAACAACTGCTTGGCCTAAGTAAAGGCAAAGATAAAAATGTATACCGACTTTGCAAAGAGCGTTTAGCCAGTGTGAAACAAGCTCAGCAAGAGCAGCAACAACAGCAAGAGCGCATTGAGTACCTCCTTGGCCAAGCCAAATACTTAGTAAAACTGGGCTATCAAGCTGAGTTTACTGGCAAGCTCAACCTGCTTAAACAAGAGTGGCAAGAGCTGCAAAACCAAGCCAAAGCCGAAGTAGCCAACGAGCTAAACCAAGCGATAAGCCAAGCCGAAGCCATCGCCCAGCAACACGCCGAAGAAGAAGCGCAGCGCATTGCACTAGAAGCCGCCCAACAAGAAGCGCAACAACACCAGCAAGAGCTTGTAGAGCAAGCCGCTCAGTTGCTAGAGCAAGCGCCTAACAGCCAAGCCGACGAGCTTAAAACCGCCATCACTTTAATCGAGCGCGCTTGGCACGATGCCTTTCAAACACTGCGCCCAAACGCCGAGCTAGGCAAAGCCTTTGAGCAACACCTAAACGCACTGAACAGCATTCAAACCACACTTGCACTGCATAACGACATTGCTAACGAGCTAGAAACCTGGCAAGGCGACGAGCAGGCCAACGAAAGCGCACTGCACCAAGGCGAAGCCTGGCTAAAACGTATTAACTGGCCACAACAAAGCGACAAACCAAGCTGGCTAAATGCGCTAGAAGCCAAAGTAAAAGCCTTAAAAGCACAAGCCCAAGAGCTAAAACAACACAGCAAACAGCTAGTGCAACAGTTGCAACAGCAACTACAAGAAATGGAAAAAGCCCTAAAAGAAGGCTCGGCCAAAGATGCAGGCAAAATTAGCCACGGCATTCACCAAGCCTTGCAAAAAAATCGTGATTTAAAAGCAGGCGAAGTACGCTCACAACTGCGCGCCTTAGACGCTCGCCTACACGAACTGCGCGACTGGGCAGGCTTTGCCATCACCCCCAAAAAAGAAGCGCTTATCGACAGTATGCAAAACCTGATTAATGCCGAGCTTGCCCCAGATTTGCTGGCCGATAAAATTCAAGCCCTGCAAACTCAGTGGAAAGAACTGGGTGGCGGCCACGACCAAGAACTGTGGCAGCGCTTCCACCAAGCCGCCGATAGAGCCTACGAGCCTTGCAAAGCCTACTTTGCCGAGCTGGCTAACCAACGCGAAGCCTTTGTGCAACAGCGTCAGCAACTTACTCAAGAACTGGCCAGCTACGAAAGCAACATGGATTGGGCACAGGCCGATTGGAAGCTGGTGCAAAAAACGCTCGATACCGCCCGCGATGCCTTTAAACAGCTTGGCCCAGTAGATCGCGGCGCACACAAAACCACTCAAGATGCCTTTAACCAAGTGTGCGACAGGATATTTGCCCACCTTAAAGACGAATACGACCGCAACCTACAGCTAAAAACAGAGCTAGTAAGCAAAGCTGAAGCACTGGCCGCAAGCGACGATTTAAAAGGCATTGTCGATAAAGTAAAACAGCAACTAGAAAGCTGGAAACAAGTAGGCATCACTCCACGAGCATTAGATCAAAAGCTCTGGCAGCAATTTCGCAAAGCCTGCGACCAAGTCTTTGCTCACTTAAACGAACAGCGCGAGCAGCGCCATAATGAAATCAACGAAACCGTGGCCCAAGCCGAAGCATTAGTTGAAGCGGCCTTAGCTAAATTTAATGCCGCCGCCGAAGATGCCAAAGCAGCTTTATCACAAGCACGCCAGCATATCTCTAGTGTTAGCCTGCCTAAACCGGTGCATCAGCGTTTAAGTAAACTACTGCAAGAGGCCAACGACGAGCAAAAGCATCAAGCGAATCAAAAAGAAATGGCCGGCTTAATTGCGCGCTTAACTCACTTGCAAGGCGACGACCAAGACTGGCAAGCCGCCTGCGAACTGCCCTTGCCTACTGGCTACACCCAAGAACGGTTCAATCAGGCGCGCCAACTGGAAACAGCAAGTGCCGACAACGCAACCGACCTGTGCATTCTTTTGGAAATTATTGCCGAGATTTCTAGCCAGCAAGACCAAGAGCGCCGCATGGAGCTGCAAGTGCAACGCCTAGCCGAAGGCTTAGGAAAAGGCTTAAGCAGTGGCGAAGAAATTAAAGCACTTATTGAACGTTGGCTAAGCGTAAAACCAAGCGCCGAACAAAGCAGCCGCTTTATTCGGGCACTTGAACACAGCGCACAGGCTTTGTGATAGAATCCGCCTCTTTTTTACTAACACAAATAATCACCACGAGGAATTGCGATGAGCGCACAAGTTGGAATTATCATGGGCTCTAAGAGCGACTGGCCAACCATGCAGCACGCTGCGAACACACTGGATGGCCTAGGCGTTAGCTACGAAGTAAAAGTAGTGTCGGCGCATCGCACCCCCGATTTATTATTTGACTATGCAAAAAATGCACAGCCTCGCGGCTTGAAAGTGATTATTGCTGGCGCAGGCGGCGCCGCGCACTTACCAGGCATGTGCGCCTCACAAACCTCGTTGCCGGTGCTGGGCGTGCCGGTAAAATCACGCACCTTAAACGGCCTAGACTCGTTGCTTTCTATCGTACAAATGCCTGGCGGTGTGGCCGTTGGCACGCTTTCTATTGGCGACGCTGGTGCTAAAAACGCTGGCCTTTTAGCCGCTCAAATACTGGCCACTGCCGATAACGAACTGCTTAAACGTATTGACGAGTTTCGCGCGAAACAAACTGAAAGCGTACTTGCCGAACCCGATCCACGCGACCTGTAAACCAAGAAGTAGATTATGAAAATAGGTATTTTAGGAAACGGCCAACTTGGTCAAATGATGCAACTGGGCGCCGCCGACTTGGTTGATATAGAAATCAACCTGTACGACACCCGCGCGCACAGCGACCAAGCCTTGGCCCAATTTTTAGCCAACAACGACCGTATTGGCTACGAAACCGAAAACATCGCTGCCAATATTGTGGCCAAGCTAGAGCCTATCGAAAGCAAGGTATACCCAAGCCTAAACGCCTTAAAAACCTTTCAAAATCGCTTATTAGAAAAGCGTGCTTTGCGCGCTGCTGGCATTCAAACCGCCGACTTCTGCGCCGTCAACTCATTGGCCGATCTGCATCAAGCGGTACAAACTCTTGGTCTGCCCATAGTGCTTAAAACCACCACCGAAGGTTACGACGGCAAAGGCCAATTTGTGCTACGCCAGCCCGAAGACGCCGAAGCAGCCTGGAACAGCATTGGCAACCGCGAGCTGATTGCCGAAGCCTTTGTAAACTTTATTCGTGAAACCTCGGTGATTGCCTGCCGCAGCGTTACCGGCGACATTCAAGTGTGGCCAATGACGCAAAATATTCACCATGAAGGTATTTTGCGCTACTCGCTCTACCCTATCGCCAATCTAAGCGACGAAAAACAACAACTGGCCGAGCGTTATATTCGCCAACTGGCCGAAAGCATGGACTATGTAGGCACCATCACCCTAGAGCTGTTTGAAACTGAAAATGGCCTAGTCGCCAACGAAGTCGCACCACGAGTACACAACTCTGGCCACTGGAGCATTGAAGGCGCGAACACCAGCCAGTTCCGCAACCATATTTTGGCTATTGCTGGCCGTGCCATTGGCAACACTCAGGCCATTTACCCAGCAGTGGCCATGATTAACGCCATTGGCAGCGAAGAACCCGCTGCTAAAGCCGCACAAATAAGCCAAGCGCACTATCACAGCTACCACAAAGAAGCGCGCCCCAACCGCAAACTAGGCCACTGCACTCTGGTGGCTCAATCGGTACAAGAACGCGACGCCATTATTAAAGAACTGAACGGTTTTATACCTACCGAGGTACAGCTCTAATGGCTAAGTCGTTACAAGAACAGCTACTCGCCGCTGGCTTGGTTGACAAAAATAAAGCCAAAAAAGCCGCGAAAGAACTTAAACGCCAAGACCACTTGCAACGCACTGGCCAAGAAAACGAGCTAGACAAAGCCAAAGCGCAAGCCGCGCAAAAGCTAAAAGAAAAAGCCGAGCAAGATAAAAAACTTAACGCCGAACGCGAGCAAGAAGCACAACAACGCGCCATTGCTGCACAGGTGAAACAACTGGTGCAAAGCAATGCCATTAAAAGCACAAACGCTGGGGTGAAATACCAGTTTGTTGATGGCACCAAAGTAAAAGCTATTTATGTGGACCAAGCCATCTTCGACCGCCTAAGCCGTGGCCAACTGGCCATCATCGCGCTGGACTTACCCGGTGAGAAAAAATACGAAGTTGTGGCACTGGGCGTAGCCGAAAAAATCAAGCAACGCAAAGACAACCACTTTATCTATGTTGCTGAAAATACCTCAGCGGCACTTGCCGAAGACGACCCCTACGCCGCCTATCAAATACCCGATGATTTGATGTGGTGATTTTTCGCTTGGAGCTGAGCGCTTGGGGCTGGGCGCTTGGGGCTGGGCGCAGTGCATGATTAGTTGCTCTGTTTAAGCTGCCCAACCACACACACAAAACTCCCAACCCAAAATAAAAATGGCGCCCACAGGGCGCCATCATGCACGCGTTATTGATCCACCTTCAAATAATTATTGTTCAGCAAGTGCTCAATAATTTCTTTGTCGGTGCTACCAAAAGCTGTGAAATCAACATTCTGTACGGTGATGGTTTGAGTAACCTCGCCATTACCGTCGTATGAAACGTTGATGATGGTGTCGTTGCCCGACTTCTCGAAGCTTAGGTAATTCTCGATATTACCTGCATTCTCGCCTTGCAATAGATCTTGCAGGTCAATCAAGTCGCCTTGAGCGTGGCTAAAATCGGTAATAACGTCGTGGTCGCCAGAGCCGTTTTCAGCGTTATTCAAGGTCCACTTAAACACGTCTGTGCCTAAGCCGCCGGTTAGAATGTCGTTGCCTGCTCCGCCTACTAAGAGGTCGTTGCCTGCTCCGCCTTCAAGGATGTCATCACCCTTGCCGCCGTATAGCTCGTCGTTACCTGCTCCACCTACCAGTCTATCGTTGCCTGCGCCGCCATGTAGTTTATCGTCGCCTGCACCGCCAGATAAGTAGTCGTTACCTGCACCGCCTTCTAGGTAATCGTTGCCGTTACCGCCCACTAGATAGTCATCGCCAGATGAACCGTAGATGGTATCGTCGCCATCGCCACCGTTGAGGTAGTGCTCAGCAAAGCTGGCTTCCGAGGTGCTGTTAGCACCACTGCCGGTACCTTGATTGATGTAGGTAACGGTTTGGCTAGAACCGTCACTAAAATAAATAGTGATGGTAGAGCCAGCTAACTGATCTGCGTAGCTGTGGTTTGGTGAGGTATTGGTGTCGGTATCTGCTGCAAAGTTAAACTCTTTGCCTTCCGTAAACGCGCCATCTTTAAAGTTGATGGTGAGTTTTTGCGGGGTTTTGTACAGCAGGCCTCCTTGGAAGTCGCTGATGCCATAACTTTTCACTAAAGCCGAACCATTGATTGACTGATGGCTGGGGCTATTCAATTTAAACGTTGATTGATTCTTATAATTAAAAGAACTTGATCCTGCACTAAAGTGAACATCGCCATTTGCTGAGTTATTTAAATCAATCACAACCTTAGTGATGCTTAAGCCAGGTTTGCCGCTATCGAAATTGATAGCCCAACCATTTTGACTGCCACCCGTTTCGCCATTCACCGTAGCCACTACGTTAGTTGCATACATAACATCGTTACCATCGGTGCCATTTATAAACAGCCCGTCGGTATTTTTGATGTCTGGGTCTAGGCCTTTGGTTGCGCCATCAAAGTCTACAACCTCAACAGGCAGGTCTATGCTGCTGGTTTTTGTATCACCATTGCTGGCTTCTTTTGTGGTAGCAGAAACCGTTAGGTTAACCGTGCCGCTGTAGTCTTGGGTTGGAATTAACGATAGGTTGTCTAAATCCCAGTCCATGATGCTTACACTGTTTTGGCCTTGTGAACCAGTAAAGGTATGAGTGCCATCGGTAACAGTAAAGCCGGCTGGAATATTACCCAGTTCAATATCAATCAGAGTTTCAGAACCATCTTGGTCGATTAACTCAACATCAATACCGGATAGCTTAATGGTGGTGTTCATCATGCCGCTATCTACCGCTTCAGCAGAGAAGTAGCCGCCATCACTGCCTTCATTCGGCACAAAGGCACCCACATCGGCACCAAGCGTAATTAACTCATCGGCACTACCGTATAACTGATAGTTATCCGAAGTTAACTCTTTAGCCGTAGCGGAAGACCAAGGTTCACCAATGCCTTTTTCTAGTACGCTAATATCGAACTTACCTTGACCGCTTAAGTTGGCGAAGTAAGCCTCGATGGTGTAGTAGCC
>JBASZG010000033.1:0-3157 GCA_049277875.1 Venatoribacter sp. | reverse complement strand
CTCCTTAAATATCCACCAACTTATATTGCCAACCTAGCTGCCTAGCGTTGGCGTGCATTTGCGCCAGCGGAATGCGCTGATAGCGAAAATCTGTGCGCCAGTAATGGGCAAACGCATCACGCTGTGCGGCTTGCCATTCAATGCCAAATAACACACAGCGCAACGCTTTAGGCGGCAAACGAATCAAGCCGTAATTCTGTTGGGCAATGGTTATTTTCTTGCCAGCCTTGCTGGTGGGCAATAGTAGACGCTGTTCTGCAAGGCCAGCATTTTCTTTGGCGTCGCACAATAACCGCTCTGGATACTGAGCTGGCATTACCCTTTGGTAGTTTACTGGCTGAACATCCACCTGCGGCCACTGGCCAGCATCAATGCCCAACCAAACGCGCTGAAAACCGAGCTGCTGCCAAGCAAGAAAAGAATACGCATCGCTAAAAAAGCGCTGTAATAACCAGTCTTCCATGTTTCCTGCGGCCAGTTGGTTTTGCTCTTGCTGTTGCTGGGTTAACGCCTTTTCAATTTCCAACCGTTTGCTTTCAGCCTGAGTAATAAAAGCCTCTTCGGTAAATAGGCCGCGCAGATTCTCTGGTAGACGCTGGTACTCACCCTTTAAATAGCTAAGGTACTCTTCGTCTGCCACACCCGCCTCGGCAGTGTCGTTTGTGCTGGCGAATAAATACCAAGGCAACTTTTGGTGGTTTGCCTGTGGCACAGGAATTACCCCTTTTTTAAGCAAAGGCAAAGCCTCCTCGCCTAAAGACAGGTAAATTAAGCCATCTGGTGGAGAAAACACCTCAGACATTCTTACTCCTTAAAAACACCAAAGAGTTATTCGCTATTTGCTTTGTGAGATATGTCTCACAAAGCAGTGAGAAAAGCACATCTGTTTCTGTCTTTTATTCTCTATAAAACCATTTTAGAGCTTTATATCTAGTTGATTTATATGGAAATATCAAAAATTAGCAAACAACAGAGAATTAGCATATAGCCAAATCATAAGTCAGGCCTATGGAAGAAAAAAGCGGTTCGCGTAATCTAGCCACTGTCAGGACGCAATAGAGCAACGGATAGCCAAACGGATTTGAAGGAACAGCAATGGATTATAAAAGGCAACTGAAAGCCATAGGACTGTTAGGACAACAAGCTACGGAAGAAAAATACTAGGATGGTGCTAGGGTGCAGAGCGGTTAAACAGGGAGTTTGACCGCTCAATTTTTTTCCCCACTAGAAATTATTTCCAACGCCCACGCTCGGCCAAAATCCCCACCAAAATAAACGCTAGGCTCACTTGCAGTAAAAACATTTCTGCACTGAGACCACGCAAATAGCTGCGCAAAAAATCGGTTAAAAAGTTTGTTAAAAGACCATAACCAATGCTGCACAACAGTATGAAAATAATGACGCGCACAACAATGTTCCAGCTTTTAACTGCATTTCGCACGCTGGTATTGATGGCCGCACCAAAAATTATTAAAGAAGTTGCCACTAAGGCTAAAGCAATTTCATTGGTAAAAGGGCGAATATGCCCAGCCAAATTAATAATTAAACTCATCTTGCTATCTCGTTTAAAAACTCGCGGCACACTAGCATTTTTCGGCCGTTAACCCAAGCCTACTACCTTGGTAGTAAAGCCAGAGTTAGCCTTGCAACCCATCCAATGCCACCTAGTCTTACAAAACCTTACGAAGGACAAAAAAATAAGGAGAGACTTATGTTAAGAAACTTAAACGTAGGCTTGCGCTCGGCGCTGCTGTTTAGTGTATTTGGGTTAATTGCCCTTTTTTTGGGCGTTTTTGCGTTATCCCAATTAGATAAATTTTTTACCAGCAGCAGTGAACTTGGTAACGAGCGCATGCCACGCATTACCTTAACCGGCAATATGCGTGTCGATTTTCTATCGGCTCGTTTTGGTGCATTGGCTTACACCCTAGTTGAAAGTGAGCAAGATAAGCAGGCGGTTGTGGCCCAAACCATACAAAACGCAAAAGACTATATTGCCAATGGCGATCTAAGCCATAAATTTAGAGACGATGCCAAAGATGAAGCCGGCGATCTAATCCGCGCTTTGGCGCGCCGCACTCAAGAATCCACTGAAGACATTATGCGCATGATTAACGAGGTACAAACCAACACTCAAGCGGCTGTGCAAAATATGCAGAAAAGCTCAACCTTTGCCTCTACCACCATGGAAATCAGTGGGGAACTAGATCAAGCACTCAGTGAAGTAGTTAGCTTTATTGCAAAAATTAACGAACAAAACCTGAATATCGCCAGTGCTGCTGAAGAGCAAGCCATGGTTGCCCGCGCGCTTGGCCGAGCAACTTAATGGCCTAGTCACCAAGTTTAAGCTATAAGTGAAAAACAAAGTAAAGCCAATACTTTTTTGGGTACAAACGCGGGGACCAAAATTCAGCGGAAATAAAAAAGCCCCAAGTATCAAATACTTAGGGCTTAAATATGGTGCCGGCACAAAGAATCGAACTCTGGACCTACTGATTACAAGTCAGTTGCTCTACCTGCTGAGCTATACCGGCGAAGTGGGCGGGATATTAAAGACCAAGCGCTGGTTCGTCAAGCCCTTATCTTGATGAAAAATAAGATTTTTTATTGTTTTAGAAGAATGGAGTTTGCTTCTTCAAGGTGGCTAATGCCACAGAGCGCCATGGCCACCTCTAGCTCTTGCTTAATGTCATTTAAATAGCCTTCTACTCCAGGCCAGCTAAGGCAAAGGCCCAGCCTCGGCCAATTAACACACCTTGCGCGCCAAGGGCTACGGCTTTGAGTACATCAATTCCATTGCGCACCCCACCGTCTAATAGAATCGGTAGTTTGTGCTGCAATGCGGCGGCAAGCTTAGGAAGCTGGCTAATGGTCGAGGGCACGCCGTCGAGCTGGCGGCCACCATGATTTGATAAAACAATGCCATCGGCACCATATTCCAGCGCTTTTAGGGCATCTTCGGCATCTAAAATGCCTTTTAGAATAAGCTTGCCACGCCACTGCTGGCGCACCCATAGAATATCTTTCCAAGTAACGCTGCGATCAAACTGAGCATCCAACCAAGCCTTGAAGGCGTTTAAATCTTCTGGGTTGCTCACTTGATTGGATAAATTGCCAAAGGCATGGGGCTTGCCCTGAATGCCCACCTCCCAAAGCC
>JBASZG010000032.1:0-2784 GCA_049277875.1 Venatoribacter sp. | reverse complement strand
GGATATTGAAACCTCCTCACTGCACACCGACCAAAGCAGCCAGCTTTATGCCATTAGTTTTTATGCCGATGATTTGCAACTGGTGCTGATGCAGGGGAAGGGTGAAGACACCCCAAGGCTGCGTTTTTATGCCGATGAGCCCAGTTTGCTTAAGGCTTTGTTGCAAGTACTGCATGAATACGACCCAGATGCCATCTTGGGCTGGAACCTAGTGCAGTTTGACTTTTCTTTCTTGCTGGCAAAGTTTCGTCAGTATCAAATCCCTTTTGCTTTGGGGCGAGATGGCAGTGAGCTAAAACTACGCCCAAACTATAACAACCCAGAGCAAGTGCAGGCTGTTTTAGCTGGGCGAGTCATCCTAGATGGCATTAGCCAGCTTAAAAATGCAACCTACCAGCTAGACAGCTTTGCTTTAAATGATGTGGCTGAGTATTTCTTGCAAGACCATAAGCTGCTGCAAAGTGATGACCTAGGCCAAGACATAGAACAGCTATTTCACACCGACAAAGCACAACTGGCTGCTTACAACCTTAAAGATTCAGAGCTGGTTTGGCGTATTTTTCAGCAGGCTGACTTGCTCAATTTTGCTATCGAACGCTCTAGCTTAACTGGGTTATTAATGGGGCGCGTGGGGGGTTCGGTGGCGGCCTTTGAAAACCTTTATTTGCCTAGGCTGCATCGCGCTGGCTATGTTGCGCCAAATAGCGAAGATGGTTTGTTTGCCGATACCCCAGGCGGCTATGTGATGGACTCTACGGCTGGGTTTTATCAGCACGTTTTAGTCTTAGATTTTAAAAGCCTATACCCTTCGATAATGCGCACTTTTGGCATTGATCCTATGGGGTTAGTGGAAGGATTAAGGACATCTAAAACCGAGCGCGTGCCCGGCTTTTTAGGGGGCCAATTTCATCGTACTTTGCATCTGTTGCCAGATATTTTGACCGAACTAACCCAAAGTCGAGAAGCCGCCAAGCTCAATGGAAATAAAGCCCTTAGTCAGGCCATAAAAATTATCATGGCTTCTTGTTATGGGGTGCTTGGCAGTGGCGGCTGTCGTTTTCACGATTCGCGTTTGGCTGGCTCTATTACCCTGCGTGGGCACGAAATTATTCAGCGCAGTGCTAAGTGGGTTCAGGCGCAAGGGTATGACGTTATTTATGGTGACACCGACTCGCTTTTTATCTGGCTAAAAAACTCGGTAGCGGATGAGCAGATAGATCAAGTAGGCAATAGCCTGCGCACTGGGTTAAACCTATTCTGGCAGACTCAGCTTAAGCAGCATTTTGGGTTAACCAGCTACTTAGAAATTGAATACGAAACCCATTATCGTCGCTTTTTTATGCCGGCTATTCGTGGCACCCAAGAAGGCAGCAAAAAGCGTTACGCAGGCTTAAAAGCGGATCGGCTTATTTTTAAAGGATTGGAAGCCGTGCGCAGCGATTGGACTGAACTGGCCAAAAACTTTCAACGCGAGCTGTATCGCCGTATTTTTTATGATGAACCCTATCATCAGTGGCTTACCGAGCAGGTTCAGGCCTTGTTACTTGGTCATAAAGACCATGAATTAATTTATCAAAAGCGCTTGGGTCAGGCGTTGTCTGCTTACCAAAAACAAGTTCCACCCCACGCTCGCGCCGCTAAGCAGCTAAATCAATGGCTGCGACAACGACATTTACCAGAGCGTTTTTGCTACCGGGGCGGTAGAATCCGTTACCTGATGACGCTAAACGGCCCAGAACCTATTTGGCCAGACGGCCAAAGCAACAGCCCGATTGATTACCAGCATTATCTAGAAAAGCAAATGCGCCCACTTGCGGATGCCATTTTACAAGTGCGCGGTGAAGACTTTGCCAGCCTAGCCATGCCGCAACTTAATTTATTCTAATGACCGCCAATTACTAACTATGCCTTCCTGTGTTGTTTTATTAAGAGAACAAGAACTACTGAACTGCCGCCGCCCATTTTTAGCGCGCGGCAGCAAAGCCATCCGCTGCCAAACCTGTTTACTGGCACAAAACTATTGCATTTGCGCCAGCAAGCCAGAAGTGCAAGGCAAGAGCGCATTTTTGCTGCTGATGTATCACGGTGAAGTCTTTAAACCCAGCAATACAGGGCGCTTAATTGCCGAAGTTGTAAAAGATTGTCACGCTTTTCAATGGACACGAACCGACTTTGATTCTCGCTTGCTGGCACTGCTCAACGATCCTAGTTATCAGCCCATTTTGGTGTTTCCACACGAATACGCCGAACCAGAACGCTGCATCGACTCGCCCTTGCAATTACCCAGCTTGGCTAATCAGGAAAAAACACCGCTGTTTGTGATGTTGGACGGCACTTGGCGCGAAGCCAAAAAAATGTTTAAAACTCCCTATTTAGCGCACTTACCTGTTTTGGGAGTACACCCGCAACAAGGCTCACGTTATCTGCTGCGAGAAGCAGCGCATTTGCATCAACTTTGTACGGCTGAAGTGGCTATTGAAGCCTTGGCTTTGGCTGGCGACAGTGCCTACAGCCAAGGCTTGGCCGCCTACTTTGAGCTGTTTCGTCATCATTATCTAAAGATGAAGGCAAATACTGCCCTGTAAAGATTGACGCTTTAGGCTTAAGTCTGCATATTGGCGCTTCTTTTTTTGTTATCCCAATTGGTTTTTCATGTCACGCAGTCGCCCTTACCTACGCTTTTCGCAGCTATTTTGGCTGCTGCTGGTATTGCCCTGCTTAATGGTATTGGAAGCACCAAAACAAATTGGGCGTTTGGCTTGGCTTGACGGCATTCATCTTAAC
>JBASZG010000031.1:0-11071 GCA_049277875.1 Venatoribacter sp. | reverse complement strand
ACCTTTTCATCCGCCTATTGTGCGCGTGCGTGTGCGCAACCACATGCGCCTAGTGCAGCAGCGTCATTTGCTGGAAAAGTTAGCCGCGTTAGACGGCCTAACAGGTATTCCCAATCGCCGCCATTTTGATGAAACCTATTTACAAGAATGGCGTCGCTGCCACCGCTCTGGCCAGCCACTAACCTTAGTGGTGATAGACGTGGATAAATTTAAACCCTTCAACGACACTTTGGGCCATGCTGCTGGCGATCGAGTTTTGCAAGAAGTTGCAAACACGCTGCGCTTAGGTATTCGCCGCCCCGGAGACTTTGTTGCACGCTATGGTGGCGAAGAATTTGTGCTATTGCTGCCAGAAACTGCCAAGGAAAATGCGCTAAAAGTGATTACCAATATTCAGGAACTATTAGCCGCGAAAAAAATTATTCACCCAGCTTCCGAAGTAGGGCCTTATGTCACCATTAGTTTAGGTGGAGCAACAGTAGTACCAAGTTCTGGCGATATTGACCCATATTTTTTCAAATCGGCAGATGAAGCCCTATATCGAGCCAAAATGACTGGCCGCAATAAAGTTTGCTGGGTTAATTAGGCACTACAAATCTACACATAAGGTCGACTGGCAAACTCATTGATAGCACCTAAACTTAACCGCACTATTGGTTTAGGTGAGCTATATGACTAAGGACGAACTACTCGAATTTGCTGCTGAGCAGGCGAAAGAAGAGGTCAGCACATTACCGCCATGGAAAATATTGCTGGTTGATGATGAGCCTGATGTGCACAAAGCCACCAAATTGGTATTAAAAAATGTACGCATTGATGGCCGCGACATGCTGTTCAGCGATGCTTACAGTGCCAACGAAGCCAAACAACTGCTGCGTGAAAACCCGGATTACGCTGCAGCACTGGTCGATGTTGTGATGGAAAGCGACGACGCCGGCCTAGAATTAGTGCGCTACATTCGTAATGAGCTGAAAAATCATTCATTGCGCATTATTTTGCGCACCGGCCAGCCAGGCTACGCCCCCGAAATTCGCACTATTGCCGATTACGACATCAACGACTACCGCGCCAAAACCGAACTAACCCAAACTCGGCTCTACACCAGTTTAACCATTGCCTTACGTTCTTACGCGCAAATCCAAGAATTAGAAAAAAACCGTATTGGCTTAGAGAAAATTTTATTAGCAACCCGTGAATTAGGTAAACCTCTTGGATTGAAGCGCTTTGCTGGCACCTTGTTAAAACAACTGTGTTCTTTGTCTGGCGAAGGAGTCTGCAATAACTTTGTGTATGGCTTTTTCGACTCTCTCCAATCCTCTTGTATTTTAGCGGCTGACGGTGCTTATAGCCCTTGGTTGGACTATACCTTGGAGCACCTCCCTGACCACAAGACCAAAGAGCTTATTCAACGTTGCTTAAAAGAAAAAACACACCAATTCGAGCACGCAAGCTGCATTTATATTCCCGGTGCAAATGGCCAAGCCTTAGTGGCTTACTTTGAGCAGAAACGCAATCTCTCCGCCTCAGAGCGAAGCCTTTTAGACGTATTTTGCAGCAACATTGCTGTAGCGTTTGAAAATCTTCAACTCTACTCCTCCATTAATGAACTGGCCTACAGCGACTCTTTAGTCAACCTGCCCAACCGCAACGCTATGATTGCGGCTCTGGATGGTGGGCAGCAACTCGGCCTTTCACTGGCCTTGGTTGATATCGACAGCTTTGCCGATATTAACAGCATTCTCGACGACAGCTTTGGCGATGCCGTGCTCAAAGCCGTAGCCAGCCGTCTTAAACAATACTTTGGTGAAGACGTTTTAGTTGCTCGGTTAAGCAGTGATTTATTTGGCTTATTTGGTGCAGCTAACAAGGTAAACCCTAGCGAAATTCAGCAAGCCTTTTCTGCTCCTTTTATTATTTATGAAACTGAAACTCTGCGCTTGTCCGCCACCTCTGGTTTAGTGAGTTTAGATAATAAAAAACATACGGGTGTTGAGCTGCTTAAAAATGCTGGCATCGCACTAAAACAAGCAAAACAGCTTTCGCGTGGTAAAGCGCTGTTTTTCAAAGAAGCCCAAAGCATAGCCGCGCGCGATCGTATTCAGCTCTTAAATGAGCTGCGTTTTTGTGTTGAAGCACAGAGTTTACAGCTGTACTTCCAGCCTTTTGTGCGCCTAAAAGACAAAGCCGTAATTGGGGCAGAATGTTTGTTGCGCTGGATTACCGAAGAAGGGAAATTTATTTCCCCTGAAGTGTTTATTCCTATTGCCGAACAATCTGGGCTTATCATCCCAATTGGCGATTGGGTCATGCGCACGGCCTTAACTTGGCGCTTGTCCTTACAAGGTAAAGTAAGAGACGACTTCCGGGTGGCCATTAACGTCTCTCATGAACAATTTATTGAGCCAGATTTTGTGCCGAAAATTTTATCCATCATGGCGGAAATAGGAGTACCCGGCTCACAGGTTGAAGTCGAGTTAACCGAATCCATCGCCATTGAAAGCATGGAACTATTAAGTAAAAAGCTAGAACAGCTTCAAGCCGCTGAGATTCATATTTCAATGGACGACTTTGGCACGGGCTACTCCTCCCTCAGTGTTTTACAAGGCTTGAGCCTAAATCGCCTAAAAATTGATCGCAGCTTTGTCAGTGGCGATGCCGCCAGCTCGTTTAACATGGCCAATACCATTATTGCTATGGCAGAGCACCTCAATTTGGCAACCATTGCCGAAGGTATTGAAACCGAAGAACAGTGCCAAGCGCTCTTAGAAGCGGGCTGCCAAGACGGCCAAGGCTATTTGTTTGCCAAGCCCCTGCCAGAGGCCGATTTTCTAGTTTGGCTTAAATCCTTCCAATAGGAGAGGAGGCCTAAGTGCAAGAGAAAAAAGCTCCAGCACATGATGAGCGTAAGCGTTTAGAAACTATTTTAGACGCCATTCAATGCGGCATTTGGGAATGGCGTATTGATGAACGGCGCGTCGTCTTGGATGAACGGTGGGCGGGCATCTTGGGCTATCGCCTAGATGAACTGGGGGAAATCAAAGATGAAACGTTCTTGTCGTTTATTCACCCAGACGATAGACAAAAAAATCAAGACGCTTATTACGCACATATAAATGGCCAAACCGATCGTTACTCAGTAGAAGTTCGGGTTCTTCATAAAGATGGCCGTTGGAGGTGGGTGTTAGACAGCGGCAAAATTACCGATTACGACAAAGCTGGTAAGCCCTTAAAAATGATAGGGGCGCGTTTGGATATCACCGATCGGAAACTGGCTGAAGAAGCGTATCGCTTAGAAAATGAACGTTTTGCGGCACTGGCAAAAATCACTAAAACAGGGGTTTGGGAGTGGAATAAACAAACACAACGTCTTAGCTGTAGTGACGAATATTTTCAGATGCTGGGTTATACCGCACAAGATTTTGGGAATCGCACCCAGCACGATTTGGATTCGGTTTGGAGCGCATTATTACACCCAGAAGATGCAGCGCGTGCTAATGCTACTTTTAGCCAGTATCTAAGTACAAATCGCAGAGGTGTTTACGAAAGCACGTTTCGATTGCGTCACGCTCAAGGTGGCTGGGTTTGGGTGTTATCGCGTGGCAATACGTTGCTTGATGCCCAAGGCAACCCAACCGAAACTACGATAGGCGCTCATATTAATATCAGTTCGTTAATCGAGGCTAAAACTGAACTTAAAGCCAACCAAGAACGTTTAAAACTCATCAGTGATAGCTTGCCTAACGCCGTACTGTTTCAACTCGATTGCGGCCTTCGGGGCGAGATGCGACGTTTCACTTATTTAAGCGATGGCGTTGAACGTATTCATGGCTTGAAAGTTGACAAAACACTGGCGGATGCCAGCTTGCTGTACCAGCAGCTTCTACCCGATGACCGTGAGCGAATGGCCAAGTTAGAAGCAATTAGCATCCGCGATATGAGCGATTGTAAGGTTGAAGTTCGTTCGTTAGTGGCCGATGGCTCACAACGTTGGTTTATGATTATCTCCACGCCACGCAAGCTAGATAACGGCCATATTGTGTTTGATGGTATTGAGTTGGATGTCACCGAACAAAAGCTGTACGAACAGCAAATTAGTCGCCTTAACACCAGTTTAGAATTGCGTGTGCAAGAACGGACTCAAGAGCTCACTAATACCTTGGCTGAACTTAAACGCACTCAGACCGAACTACTGGAAAATGAAAAATTAGCCTCGCTAGGTTCATTGGTGGCAGGCGTTGCCCATGAATTGAACACACCTATTGGCAATGCCTTGATGGTAGCCAGCTCGTTAACCACTGCCACGCAGCAAATTAAAGAGCAGGTAAAACACGGGCTAACCCGCTCTGCTTTGGAAAATTATCTAAATGAAAATGAAGAAGGCGGCAAAATTGTTGAACGCAACCTCATGCGCTCGGCCGAGCTGATTCGCAGCTTTAAACAATTGGCCATCGACCAAACCAGCTACCAACGCCGTACCTTTGAACTGCAAGATCTGATTCGTGAAATTGCCGTTACCTTGCACCCAACTTTGCGTAAAACGCCACATCAATTAGAAAATAATGTACCAGAAGGCTTAGTGTTTGATAGCTATCCCGGCCCGCTTGGGCAGGTCATTATTAATTTAATTAACAATGCCTTAGTGCATGCCTTCGAGGAAGGCTCAGTCGGGGTAATTAGCATTCAGGCTCAGCTTATCGAAATAGGCTGGGTAAGTATTACTGTGCGCGATAACGGCATGGGAATTTCAAGTGCCGACCAAAAGAAAATTTTTGATCCATTCTTTACCACCAAACTGGGCCATGGTGGTTCGGGTTTGGGGCTGCATATTGTTTATTCGTTGGTCACTGGTTTGCTCGGTGGGCGCATTCAGGTGAAAAGTGAGGAACAAATCGGGACAGAGATGATTATCACTCTGCCCATGAAAGCTCCAGAAAATGATGCCGACGAACTCGCGTTCTAATTCATTTTCTTTACTTTAATCAGCTCAAGATTACGGTTTAACGCATTAAATTCGTTAGCAAGATCGTTAAAGCGCTGCACCATATTGTTGCTGGCGTTGCGACTTTGCGAGGCAATCTGTTCAACCTGAGTGGCTTCGCTTAAAAGCGCCTTTGGCAACGGCAAACAGCTCTAGGTTGTGCTGCAAAGTTTTCCCCATGTTGGCGGGAACGGCCTCGTTATCTGCGGCGTAAGTTAGCATTTGCTGAGCATTGGCATTCACGTCACCACGCCCCACGAGTGCATGCCTTCAGGAAATAGATAAACCGCATAGCCCATAACCTGTAGTTGGTGCATAACCACATGCAATACCGCAGCCGCAGCGGCGGCCGCAACGATAGGGCTTCAATCATGCCGTGCAACTGATGCGCATGCAGACTAACAAAACCCATCAGCACCATACCTACACCGGTGTAGGCAATTTTGGGCGGGGTGTAATGCACCAGAAAAGTGTTTACTGCCGTCATGGTGCCGCCTAGAAAAATAGCCAGCCCCCAAGTGTTGTGCTCGTTGGCAAAAAGCAGCGACATCCTCCATGCCAGAAAGGTCATCATCCACATGATGCGAGCAATAAGGCGATCGTAATTTGAGATTTTACTAATCAAGCGTCCAGATAATGGGCTTTTTCTTGACCATAATTCGTGTTCATAGGGTTCACCTAGGAGATTTGAAGTTACTAATAAATCGGCAACAAGCGCACTAACTGTAGCCGCAGAAATGGTTTGCCTAATACGTTGGCTATTTTAATTTAATAAATACAAGAAAAAACTTGCATTAATAATAAAGCAAGCATATCTTTGCATTACTTCAAAACAACAACCTCAAAGGAAATACTTATGAAAACGTTTATTCAAACCACTGTTCTTGCTGCTTGCTTAGGCGCTTTGGCAGCTACTCCTGCCTTGGCCGAAGAACACGCCCATACCACCACCCAAAACAACCAAGTGATTAATATGTTTGGTGGCCCTGCTTACATGGGCGCTCCTGCACTGGATGTAACCGCTGCGTTAGTAAAAGCTGGTGGCGGCGCTGAAAACTTTAGTTTTGCTAACGCCTTGGTTTCTATGCTGGGCGCAGACACAGTGAATGCTGAAGTCGCCAAGCTCACAAAACAATATGGCGAAAAAGAAGTGAATGACTTTATCGCAGGTATGGACTACGCCATTAATTCCAGCCTAAAACACGCCACCATTGGCGGCATTGCTCTGCCTGCTCCTGCGGCTTTAGAAGGCGCTGATTTGGCTAAAACCTTAGTGAAAGCGGGCGTTGCTCCTGATGGCGTGTGGTGGTCTGGCTATTTGTTCGACGTTGCCATTTCACACGATTTGCACAACGTAGTAATGGGCGATATTAACGCCAATGTCGGCTACGAAATGGACAAAGTAACCCACAAAATCTTGAACCAAGCTATGTACGACGTGGCTCAGGCGTTGGGTGAAAAAGACGTTAAACTAGCCACCTTGCACTAATTTAAGCACGGTCAGTTAGCTCCGCTGCGCTTAGGTTATTGCCCAAGCGCAGCTACCTTCCAACTCAATTTTTTGCCATAATACGCGGCTTTTCATCCCTAACTTTTCTGGTTTACCTCATGAAAGCCCAAATCGCCGAACTTCTTACCCAAGCTATCGCTTCCTTACAGCAACAAGCCGTACTTCCAGAAGAAGTAACGCCACGCATCGTAATGGAAAACACCCGCGATAAAGCCCACGGCGATTTAGCCACCAATCTTGCCATGACCCTAGCCAAGGCCGCAGGTAAAAATCCACGCGAACTAGCGCAGCTAATTGTTGCCGCCCTGCCAGAAAACAGCCTAATTGCTAAAACCGAGATAGCCGGCCCAGGCTTTATTAACTTCTTTTTAAGCGATGCTTCCACCGCAAGCCTTGTGCAAGCGGTGTTAGAGCAAGGCGTAAACTATGGACGTAATAACAACGGCAAGGGTCAAAAAGTACAGGTTGAGTTTGTTTCTGCTAACCCCACAGGCCCGTTGCACATTGGTCATGGCCGTGGTGCTGCGGTAGGCGACAGCATTTGTCGTTTGCTCGACGCAACTGGCTGGCAAGTAACGCGTGAGTTTTATTACAACGACGCTGGCCAACAAATTAATAACCTCGCCCTATCCGTACAAGCACGCGCTAAAGGTTTAGGCCCTGAAGACGCAAGCTGGCCAGAAGACGGTTATCGTGGCGATTATATTATCGAACTGGCCGACAGCTTTATGCGTGGCGATACCGTAGAAGCCGCCGACCAAAAAGTAACAGGCACAGGCAACTTTGATGATTTAGACGCCATTCGCCAGTTTGCTGTTGCTTACTTGCGCCACGAGCAAGACCTCGACTTAAAAGCCTTCGCCGTAAACTTTGATGTGTATTTCTTAGAATCCTCTTTATACAAAGACGGCAAAGTAGAAGCTGCAGTACAAAAACTGATTGAAAACGGCTACACCTACGAAGATGGCGGCGCGCTCTGGCTACGCACCACCGATTTTGGCGACGACAAAGACCGTGTTATGCGTAAAACCGACGGTGGCTACACCTACTTTGTACCCGACGTGGCCTACCACCAAGACAAATGGAACCGTGGCTTTGTACAAGTAATTAATGAGCAAGGCGCCGACCACCACAGTACTATTACTCGCGTGCGCGCTGGCTTGCAGGCCCTAAAAGCAGGCATTCCAGAAGGCTGGCCAAGTTATGTACTGCACCAAATGGTGACCGTGATGCGTGGTGGCGAAGAAGTAAAAATTTCTAAGCGCGCTGGCAGCTACGTTACCCTGCGTGATCTTATCGACGAAGTAGGCCGCGATGCCACTCGCTTCTTTTTGGCTGCGCGTAAAGCCGATGCTCAGTTAACCTTTGATATCGACCTAGCACGCTCACAATCCGCCGATAACCCGGTGTATTACATTCAATACGCCCACGCTCGCGTATGTTCAATTTTCCGCAAACTTGCGGCAGAAAACCTAAGCTGGAGCCAAGCCGAAGGCGTGGCAGCCTTGGGCAAACTTGAGCTAGAAAGCGAAAAAAACTTAATGGTGAAAATTGGCCGCTACCCAGAAGTCGTAAGTAACGCCGCCAAAAACCACGAACCACACACAGTAGCCAACTATTTGCGCGAACTGGCTGGCGATTTCCACACTTGGTACAACAGCGAAAAAACCTTGGTAGAAGACGTACAACTGCGTAATGCACGCTTGGCCTTGGCCGAAGCTACGCGCCAAGTAATAGCCAACGGTTTAGATTTATTAGGCGTTTCTGCACCAGAGGAAATGTAGAGAACATGGCAAAAAATAACAAAGCAGCACCAAGCTCAAACTCCACCCCAACCTGGGTGGTGGTTAGCATTACGGTAATTACTCTAGGTTTCTTGGGTTTTATTCTGTATTTAAGCACCATTCCAAGCGATGCTACCTTTCAGTCTTTAAAACAAGACTCACAAAAAATAGTGCAAAAAACGAAACAAAAGCTGCAAGACACCGCTAAGAGCACCCCAAAACCCGATTACGACTTTTACAAACTTCTGGAAAACAACAAGGTAGAAGTGCCCAAGGTTGAGGCGTATAAATCGACACCCAAAGCAAATGTGAATTACCAATACCGGCTGCAAGCTGCCTCTTTTCGCTCTAAAGAAGACGCCGATCGGCTGCGCGGCAACCTAATTTTGGAAGGCATGGAGGCTTACATTACCAGCAGTGAAACCAGCAGTGGCGTGTGGTATCGCGTGATGGTGGGGCCATTTACCGACCGCTCGAAAATGAACAAAGCCCAAGACAAGCTGGTGGCGCGCAATATCAGCCCCCTAGAATTTCGTGAAGAAATTAAATAACCAGCAATACCTTTGTTATTAACATCTGTGCCGCGTATCAACTATAAGCTTGCGCTCGTTGGTGGATGGCGGGTGAAAAAACCTTGATTTGCTAGGAATGGCAAATCAGAGCGGACAGGGAAGTATTTACAGCGTGTTTTTGAACCAGTCATCCATCATAAGAGCATAAGCAAGCGTTTAACGGAAAACTCAGCAAACACAGCTCAGCAAATACAACCACACAGCTAAAAAGCATAAGCCGCGTTAATTCCCACTTGGTTACCAAGCACCATAGCCAAATGCCCCCGATAGTCATACAGCCCATAACTAAAAATCGGACGGTTGCTATTAAACTCATAGCCAAGCCCTAACTGCTGCATAGCCCCCAGCCAATACGCCATTTTAACCTGCGGAAAAAGCTGCTCTTGATAATGCCAAGCGCCAACACTGGGCTGAAAGTGGCCAAAACGATATTGAGCCTCAAAGCGCAGTGTTGGAGAAATCAGCTCTGTGGCCTGCAGTTGGTTGGTTTTTCTTTGTTTTAGCCAAATATCCTCAAGGGTTAAGCGGCTGGAAAAATCCTGCCGTTGCCAATTTAAATTCAAGTCGACACTGAGCACATCCCCCAGTTTTGGGTTGCTTTCTTGATGATGTGAACCCTGTAGTGCACTCAAATAACCACCAACTTGCAAGCCAGCTAAATAAGGCGTGTAAAGCCCCAAGCGCGCGCCCTTTGCAAAGTAATCTGGCCGGTTATCACGGTTATCTTCGCGCTCGATATATTCCAGTGACAGCCAGCGCTCACGCGCCCCCAGCGCCAAACGCTTACGCTCAAAACCAGAGTGCTTAACCTGCTGGCTCACCGTATAAAGCTCTAAAAAACTGCCACTATCGCGGTAAAACGGATAGCTACTAAGCTCTGGAGTCGCCAATACCACCTGGCTGATTAAAATCAACAGGCTCGTTATTAAGCTAGGTTGTAGATATGACTTGCTTTTATTCACTGTTAGAATACGTCGCACGTTAAAAACCCTATAAACCATACCAGATTCGTGAGGCCAGTTATGCCAGTTTATCGTTCCAAAACTTCCACCAGTGGCCGCAATATGGCAGGTGCGCGCGCACTGTGGCGCGCCACTGGCATGAAAGATGACGATTTTCATAAGCCAATTATTGCCATTGCCAACTCGTTTACCCAATTTGTACCCGGCCATGTGCATTTAAAAGACATGGGCCAGCTAGTTGCACGCGAAATTGAACGCGCAGGCGGCGTAGCCAAAGAATTTAACACCATTGCCGTAGACGATGGCATTGCGATGGGCCACGACGGCATGCTGTATAGCCTGCCTTCGCGTGAACTGATTGCCGATAGCGTGGAATACATGGTCAACGCCCACTGCGCAGACGCATTAGTGTGCATTTCCAACTGCGATAAAATTACCCCCGGAATGCTATTAGCCGCACTGCGTTTGAATATTCCAGTGATTTTTGTTTCTGGCGGGCCAATGGAAGCAGGAAAAACAGCGTTGTCTGAGCACAAGCTGGATTTGGTTGATGCCATGGTCATTGCTGCCGACGATAGCGTCTCTGATGAAATGGTTGCGGCCTATGAAAAAAGCGCCTGTCCTACCTGTGGCTCTTGCTCAGGCATGTTTACTGCCAACTCGATGAACTGCTTAACCGAAGCCATTGGCCTGTCTTTACCCGGTAACGGCACCACTTTGGCCACTCATGCTGATCGTAAAGAGCTGTTTTTAGAAGCCGGTCGTACCATTGTGGACATCACCAAACGCTACTACGAGCAAAACGATGAGTCGGTTTTGCCACTGAGCATTGCCAGTTTCAAAGCCTTTGAAAATGCCATTATGCTTGATATTGCTATGGGTGGTTCCACCAATACCATTTTGCACTTACTAGCCGCCGCTCAAGAAGCTGGCGTGAATTTTGATTTAAAAGACATCGACCGCTTATCAAGGGTAGTGCCGCAGTTGTGTAAAGTGGCACCCAATACGCCGAAATATCATATTGAAGACGTGCATCGTGCCGGTGGCATTATGGCCATTCTTGGTGAGCTGGATCGCGCTGGCCTACTGCACAGCGATCTACCTACAGTGCATGCGCCAAGCTTAAAAGCCGCTTTGGCCAAGTGGGATATTATGCAAAACCCAACGCCAGAAGTGCTGGAGTTTTTCAAAGCTGGGCCGGCAGGCATTCCTACCCAAACTGCTTTCAGCCAAGCAACGCGCTGGCCTTCTTTGGATGGCGATCG
>JBASZG010000030.1:0-2125 GCA_049277875.1 Venatoribacter sp. | reverse complement strand
AAGCCATTACTTTGACTAGATTGCCTTGCACATGGGTTTGGCTTAAATCGGCCACGCAAGAGACAGGGTGGCCGTTAAAGTCGCACGAAACCAGCGGCTCGTCGTTGCATTCTAAGACGTTTGGCGGAAAGTGTTTCGCGCCTTCTTGCAGAGCTTGGTTAATGGCTTCAACGCTGGTGCTGTTTTTGGCGGTAAAACTTAAATCGACCAAAGACACGTTAATGGTTGGCACGCGCACAGCTAGGCCATCGAGCCGACCTTTTAGCTCTGGTATGACCAAACCAATGGTTTTGGCTGCACCGGTGCTGGTTGGAATAATAGAGTGCGCGGCGGCACGAGCGCGGTATAAGTCGCTGTGGCTTTTGTCGATTAGGTTTTGGACGTTGGTGTAGGCGTGAATGGTGGTCATTAAGCCCTGCTCTATGCCTACGCTGTCGTTTAGCACTTTCACCAAGGGCGCTAAACAGTTGGTGGTGCAAGAAGCGTTAGAAACAATTTTTTGTTTGCTGCTAAGAAGCTGGTGGTTAACGCCATAAACAACCGTTAGGTCGGCGCTATCCAGTGGGTGTGATAGCAGCACGGTTTTAGCGCCAGCCGTTAGGTGTTGCTCTGCAAACTCACGTTTTTTGGCTTTGCCGGTGCATTCCAGCACCACGTCTATATCGAGGTTATGCCAGGGCAGGTTGGCAACGTTGCTTTCGCTGACTAGCTGAATGCTTTGTTTGCCTATTTTTAAGGTTTTGTCGTTCAGCTCTACTGGCGTGTAAAAACGGCCAAAGGTCGAATCGTATTTGGTGAGGTGGCAAAGGGTGTTGGCATCGCCTAAGTCGTTAATGGCAATGATTTGAATCTTGTTGTGTAAACCACGCTCAAAAATGGCGCGGACTATGTTGCGGCCAATTCGGCCATAACCATTTATCGCTATGCGTAACATAAAGCCCCCTGTGTGCTGTTCGCTAGAGTGCCTTAAGGATAGCTTAGTTTTGCTCTTGCGAAGAGTCGGCGGTTTCTTGTGGCAGGTTATCTTCCAATGGCATTAGGCTGGGCGAGTCCATGTCGTCGAATTGGCCTTTGTTGACGGCCCAGAAAAACAGCCCTATCGCGCCCGATAACAGCAGCAAAGACAGCGGTATCATAACTAAAATAAGATTCATTTTTTACGTCCTATACGCAGTGCATTAAGCACCACAAATAAAGAGCTAAGTGACATAAAGATAGCCGCTAACCAAGGCGGAATAAAACCCAAGGCCGCAGCAGGCATAGCCAAAGTATTGTAGGTTACCGCCCAGCGTTCGTTTTGGCGCAGTATTTTTTGCGTTTCTTTAGCAATGCTGCGGGTGTAAAGCAGGTTGCCGAGCTTGCCATCGCACAGCAGCACATCGGCGTTGGCCTGTGCCAGTTCGGCGCCGCTGGTTAGTGCCACCGATACGTCTGCGCCGGCCAATACCGGAGCATCGTTGCTGCCGTCGCCCACCACTAACACACATTCTTGCTTATCGTGATGCGCTTTAATAAAGCTGAGTTTATCAGCAGGAAGCTGGCGGCTATGCCAACTGCTTAAGCCAAGTTGCTGGGCGATTTTCTTCACCCGTGGCTCGCTATCGCCACTGACAATAGTGCAGCCAATGCCTTCGTTGGCAAGCTGGTTCAAACTCAGCACAGCATCGTTACGAAGTTTTTCGTCCATATTAAAGCTGGCCAGCAGTTGGCCATTTTCACCCAGCACTAGGCTGGCATCGCTTTGGCTTGCGGCTTGTTGTTCATTTAAAGCAAAACGAGCTTGGCCAAGGCGTAAGTTTCGCCCTGCTACTGTGCCTTCTAGTCCCATGCCTACGGTGGTTTTTACTTGGGTCACCGCAAGCAAGGGCAGATGATTAGCGGCTACTAAAGCGCGTGATAACGGATGCTGGCTTTCACGCGCTAGGCTGGCGGCCAGTTGCAAGATTTTGGGGTCGGTTTGCTCGCTGTTTAGCACTGGCTCGGTAAGAGTGCCGGTTTTATCGAACACCGCTAGGCTAACTTGGTTTAATGTTTCAAGCGCGTCGGGCTTCACTACCAACACATTACGTTTAGCCAGCACCCCTAAAGCACGAGTGATAGCCGCTGGCGCAGCCAAGCCAAGCGC
>JBASZG010000029.1:0-2587 GCA_049277875.1 Venatoribacter sp. | reverse complement strand
CCTGTCTGGACGAAGCATCTGCGCCAAAGTGCTTTTTCCTGTTTGGCGCGCACCATTGATAAGAACAACGGGCGAATCGCCTAATGCTTCAAGGGCAATGTCGTGGATATTTCTAATAAGCATGCAGCTTTCTCGTGCTAAATTTAGCCAGATTACAGCATTATTTATATGTAAAATCCACCACCAAATGGATGAATATCCACCACGTCGTGGCGGATTTTACATAGTTTTCCTGATTAACAGAGTGTAATAAAAGACTAGTTTTCTTATAACTCAGCTCATAAATTAAATAAATTAGTGGTATTATCTCACTCCAATGACCTGGAGATTACCATGCTTGCTGAACAGCTAAAGTTTTTAATAGATGAAAATGATATTTCAGACGACGAGTTAATTGCCCGCCTCTTGGAAATTTATGAGCAAAAAGCACTGGCAGAGGTTCTTAATGCTATTTCGCCAAGCAACTGGTGTCGTGAAACGGTAAATCGTTGGGCAAAAGGTAAAGCCTCCCCTAGGTTGTCTTATCAAGAATATAAGGTGTTAAAACAACTGCTACCTGAAGAAAATGTAACCCCAGAGACGGCTAAATTTCGTTTTATTGACCTGTTTGCAGGCATTGGTGGCATTCGTAAAGGATTCGAAGAACAAGGTGGGTTGTGTGTCTTTACCAGCGAGTGGAATAAATACGCAATTAAGACCTATAAGGCCAATTTTTATAGCTACGGCAGTTACCATGCATTTAATGAAGATATTCGTGATGTCACGCTTTCACAACACGAAAATATTTCCGAGCAAGAGGCTTACGCTCATATTAATTCAACGGTTCCTGACCATGAGATTTTATTAGCTGGTTTCCCTTGCCAGCCATTTTCTATTGCTGGGGTCTCAAAGAAAAACTCGCTAGGTCGCGCGCATGGTTTTGAATGTGAAACCCAGGGGACGCTGTTCTTTGATGTTGCGCGCATTATCAAGGCCAAACAGCCTAAAGCCTTCGTTTTAGAAAACGTAAAAAATCTAAAGAGCCACGACAAAGGTAAAACCTTTAAAGTGATCATGAAAACACTCGATGAGCTTGGCTATTGGGTTTCAGATGCCGATTTCGAAGGTAGTCATGATCCTAAAATTATTGATGGCCAAAACTGGGTTCCTCAGCATCGTGAACGTATTGTACTGGTGGGCTTTCGTAAGGATTTAAATATACACCAAGGCTTTTCTCTTACTGAGATTAAAAAACTGTATGCTAAAAAAACTCCACGCTTAGCAGATATCTTGGACGATGAAGTCGATGCGCGTTATACACTCACGCCAAAGCTTTGGGAGTATTTACACAACTACGCCATTAAGCATAAAGAAAAAGGCAATGGCTTTGGCTACGGCTTAGTAAATGGTAATGATATTGCGCGAACCTTATCTGCTCGCTACTACAAAGATGGTTCCGAAATTTTAATTGATCAAGGTTGGGATTTTAAGCAAGGCTTCGTTAAGCAGAACTTAGAAAAACGCCCTCGCCGTTTAACTCCAAAAGAGTGCGCTCGTTTAATGGGGTTCAGCCAGCGTGGCAAAGATGATTTTAGAATTCCAGTATCTGATACCCAAGCCTATAAGCAGTTTGGAAACTCTGTAGTCGTGCCTGTTTTCCAGTCGGTGGCTAAATTGGTGGTGCCACGCATTCTTAAAAAGTAATAGTTTCAACGGATTCGTATAAATTTGGAGCGTCGCGGTAAATATTATTGATGCGCCATTGCGAACGGCGCTTATTATTTTTTGGATTGTCTGCATCAAACTTAGGTGCGGGGTCGAGAAAGATAGTGCCTTTCACAATAGCTGTAAGCATATGTTCTAAGGTGCTGCGTCTACACCAAAGCACCTCTGCGCCAAAGAATACCCTACGAGTAAAGCCAAGGGCGACTTCTTCAACAACCGTATTATCTTCAACTGAAGCTGGCACATAAACGACCTCATTGTGCTTCACACCCCAGTTATTAAACAGTCGAGTAATAGACCATGAAGCCGCTATATCGTTGGCATCGTCCATGAGTACGACTTGTAGATTTTTTAGCTGATCTTTGAAGGGTTTTTTTATGTCGTAGTCTATCAAATCATCGTTACCTTTTTTGGCACTGCACAGCACGGCTAGTTTTAGCTGTGATTTATTATTAATTTCTCCGGCTCGGTGTAAGCCAGTAAATCGGTAAACTGCTTCTTTGCTATAACCGTAGCGACACATAAACTCCTCAAAGCTCTCAGAATATAAACCACCATCAGGTTCAGGAGTAAATAGTGTCAGTTTTTTACTGGTAAAGCATTTAAGCTCAATGCCAAAAATGTCACCATTTTTATCTGCATTGGTGGTGATGCCCAGCTCATGTTCTAAGGTGTAGCCGTGTACTTGAGTGCCAGTAAAAGGCACAGTTTCGTTATTGGCCGTCAAGCGGCAGCCTTTAATATTTTTATTTGCGATACGATTTTTTAATAAAGTTTTAAGTTTTTCGCTACCGGTTTGAAGCTGTTGCAAGGTAACAACTTTGCAAGCTTTGGAATCTGGGTGGTAGGGCAAGTTTTGGTATTCGTCTTGAAACTCTTTATG
>JBASZG010000028.1:0-3402 GCA_049277875.1 Venatoribacter sp. | reverse complement strand
GATTGAACCTGCGGGAGCCAACTACACTGTGCGCCGGGCTTCGGATAATCGCGTGGTGGAAGGAATGGAAGGCGTGCGTTTTAACGATGGCGATAAAATTACGGCTGGAGGCATCGCCGTTACTGTGTCTGGGTTACCTGAACCCGGCGATCAGGTGCTGGTTAATTCATCGCCAAAGCAAAGCATTACCGACACCGTATTTCGCCTGTATCAAGGGCTGATGACCTTGGGGGATAACCCAGAAGACTCCGAGACTTTGGGCATATTAATTGCCGATACCCTAACCAACCTTACTAACGCCGAAGAAAATGTGTCTTCGCGGCGAAGCGACTTGGGGGCGCGGATGAACATTGTGAACAACACGCGCGAGTTGGCCGCCGACGTAAAAGTAGTAAACCAAGAGATTCTATCCAAACTACAAGATGTGGATTACGCCGAAGCAATCAGCCGCTTATCTATGCAAACCTTCTTGCTGGAAGCGGCGCAGCAAAGCTATACCACCATTTCGCGCTTGTCTTTGTTTAATCATATGTAGCTTTAAACTCGGCTGGTGTTATGCCAGCCCACTTTTTAAAGCTACGATAAAACGAGGTGGTTTCGGTAAAGCCCAAGCGTTCGGCTATTTCATCAATGCTCAGCGTGTTTTGTTTCAGTAAAAGCTGTGCTTTGGCAAAGCGTTCTTCCGCCAAAATATCCTGATATTTCACTTGCTCTTGAGAGAGCTTTCTTTGCAGTGTGCGTAAACTCAAGGCTAAATCTTTGGCAGTTTGCTCTTGGCTCATCACACCTGTTAGCAGTTGTTGGCGCAGGCTATGGCGTACTAAATCAACCAATTTAGTTTCGTTTTTAAAGGTGGCTAACTTGCTTTGAGCATGCAGCTCTAAGGTTTGCAGTAGATCTGGGTTGGGTTGGCGTAATGGCCTTTGCAGCAGGCTTTTATCAATAACGATTTTGTTTTTAGGGCAATCAAAGAGCACAGGGCAGTGCCAGCGTTGCTGGTATTCCACCAAATAGGGCTGATCCGGAGCCGAGCGCTCTAATTCAACTCGCACAGGGTGGTCGGTGTGGTTGTTGCCTAGCCATTTGGCGTAGTTAATCCAAGAAGCAAATACGTTATCCACCATCTGTTCTTTTACCGCTTCAATAGGGTAACGACAGTGCCAGTGAACATGCACTTCCTCGCCCAAAGCGCTTACTTGGGTGGTTCCCATGTCTCCTACCAGTTTTTCAAAAGGCGCAATACGCATAATGGCCTCGCCCAAGGTGGTGCAGTTCATGGTAATAAAACCCAATACGTTGTACGAGCCAGGCTCAACAAAGTCGCCGCTTAATAAACCCAAAATAGGGGTAGAGCACTGATTGAGTAGTTGTTGAATCAATAGTTGGAACTGGCGGCCTTCAATGCGGCTGCTTTCTGTTTGCAATAAGCTAGGCTCAATACCAACTTGCTGCAAAAGTGCCGAGCTGTTTAGCCCTTGCGCGTTAGCAAAGCGTAAGTATTGAAGAATGGCGGCAGGAGAGGCAAAGCCTAAATCGTCATTGAGTGTGCTCATGGCGGAAAATGCTAGTAACTTTGGCAGGTTAAAGCAACGGGTTTCTAAGTGGCTTAAGTCATATTAGGCTTCTAGCTAAAACGATAACGAAAAAGGTAAAACACTATGCGAGCGTGGAACGGTTGGGGTACAGGTGAATACGGCATGGAACTGCCTAAAAACGGGCAGGAGTTTTTAGCACAACGTATTGGCAATGGGCATAAGCTGCCCGATGCACAGTTGGCCGAAGTCTGTGCCAAAGTGCCAGCAACCCGCTTGGCGGTTAGCCATGCGCTTATTTCTACCGATGCCGAAACACGAGTGCGCTACGCTCGCGGCCAAAGTTTGGCCGACTGGCTGGCGCTACGCAGTGGCGAGTTTGGTTTATTCCCCGATGCGGTGGCCTTTCCTGAAAGCTCCGAGCAAGTGGCCGAACTATTGACCTTAGCCAAAGAGCAAAACCTAGAAGTTATCCCTTATGGCGGTGGCACCAGCGTAGCTGGACACATTAACCCGCAACACTCTGAGCGCCCAGTGCTGACCATTAGCCTAGAGCGCATGAATAAGCTCATTAGCTTTGACCGCGAAAGCCAAATTGCCACCTTTGGTGCAGGCACGCCAGGGCCTTTGTTAGAGCAGCAATTACGCGCTCATGGTTTTACCTTGGGGCATTTTCCGCAGTCGTTCGAGCTTTCAACCGTGGGCGGTTGGGTGGCCAGCCGTTCTAGCGGCCAACAGTCGTTACGCTATGGCCGTATCGAGCAGCTTTTTGCTGGTGGCCGCATGGAAACCTTGCACGGCACCTTGGATATTCCCGCTATTCCTGCCTCGGCGGCTGGCCCAGACGTGCGTGAAATAGTGCTGGGCAGTGAAGGGCGCATGGGCATCATTACCGAAGTAAAAGTACGAGTAACGCCCATTGCCGAAAAAGAATCTTTTTATGTGGCTTTTTTACCTAATTGGCAAGCCGCTCGCACTTGCGCTCGTGAGCTAAAACAGCGTGGCATTGCGCTGTCGATGCTGCGTGTTTCTAACGCCATTGAAACCGAAACTCAGCTTGCCTTGGCTGGCCACCCAGCACAAATTGCTTTGCTAGAAAAAGCCGTTGGCTTGCGTGGCATCAAAGAGGGTAAGTGCATGCTTACTTTCGGCACCACAGGCAGTAAAGCTCAGTGCAAAACCGCTTTACGCGAAGCGCGTGCGGTAATTAAAGCCAACCAAGGCTTATACACAGGCACTTACTTGGGTAAAAAATGGGCCGAAAAACGCTTTGCCATGCCTTATCTGCGCGAAGCTTTGTGGCAGCTAGGTTATGCCGTGGATACGCTGGAAACTGCGACCACTTGGGATAACGTCGATAATCTCTTAAATAAAATGGAAGACAACCTGCGCGCTGGCCTTAGCGAGTTTGGCCAAAAGGTGCACGTTTTTACTCACCTTTCGCACATGTATAACCAAGGTTGCAGCATTTACACCACCTACATTTTTGCCAACGCCGACAGCTATCAAAAAACCTTTGAATACTGGCAAAAAGAGAAAGTCAGCACCTCTAAAATCATCGTTGAAAATGGCGGCACTATTAGCCATCAACATGGCGTAGGCAAAGACCACGCTCCTTACTTGCCCACCGAAAAAGGCGAGTTGGGCATGAAAGCCGTGGCCGCAGTGATGACCGAGTTTGACCCAGAAGCGCGCTTAAACCCCGGCACTTTGTTATGAGCAAAAGAGTAGACTTTAGCCAAACGCACTACGATTTAATTGTGATTGGTGGTGGTATTACTGGGGCAGGCATTTTGCTGGAAGCCGCTAAACAAGGGCTAAAGGCTTTGTTGATTGAACAGCGCGACTTTGCTTGGGGCACATCTAGCCG
>JBASZG010000027.1:0-26655 GCA_049277875.1 Venatoribacter sp. | reverse complement strand
GCTTTCTCGCGGTAATTCAGAGGCTCTTATTTCAGGTAATTGGGTTTGCCAAGGCGGCACATGCAACAGCGATGCAAAACGTGAAGGCAATGCTCGCCCAGATGTGTATGGTTGGGTTACTCACCCTGTGGTGCTTTCACTGCCTAAAAATTGCCCTTCTGGTGGTTGCTCGCTTGCCATTTTTAACCATGCCATTCAGCAAGACCGTACAAACGCACTGGCTTTTGCCGACACCTTAGCCAAAGAGGGCATTGCGGTTGTGGCTATTGATATGCCTTTGCATGGTTTAGAAAAAACCTATTTAGATATGAAAGTGGCTACCGATGCCAGCCGTTCTCAGTTGTATGCCCCAGATTTAAACGACCAATTGTATAACTCGACATTAACCGCCGCTCGTAACATTATTCCTTTAATGGTTGAGCGTACTTTCTATATGGATATGGTTAGCGCCGACGAATCTCTTAATGACGATGGCAGCACCAAGGCGGATGGTGTGATTGACCCGTCTGGCTCTCATTTCTTAAACCCAGCTATGCCGTTGGCTCAGCGTGATATTTTGCGTCAGGGTTCAATCGACTTGGTGGCACTGTCTCATTATTTACGCAATGGCAACCTAGAACAGTGTGGTATGGGCGGCTTCCTTGGCTTAGAGAAAACCTGCGATAAGAACGATATTAAAAATAAACTTTAATAACATTCACTTTGTCGGCCACTCGGTAGGCAATATCGTGGCCACTCCTTTCTTAGGGTACGACAAAAATATTCGCTCTATCACTATGTTAGCGCCTTCAGGTGTGCTACTTCGCACCTTAGAAGGCTCTCCTGTTATTGGCGAAAAACTGTCTGCAGGGTTAGGTGCAAAGGGTGTGCATAAAGGCACCGAGAACTACTACCGCTTCTTTGCTTCTGTTCAGGCTGTGATTGATGCCGCCGAGCCGTTAAACCACGCATCTAAGCTATTAACTCGCAAAGCCGCTAACGGTGAGTTAGAGCCTCGCCCTTTTTATGCGGCCATTATTGCTGGCAGTAACGAAAATTCACAAGACAAGGTGCTGCCTTTTGTAATTAAAGAAAGTCCGCTGGCTGGCAGCCGCACTTTGGTTAATTTGCTTGGCTTACCTACTAGCACCGATTTAATTGCTGACCGTAATAGCAACTTAGCTACTCTCGAAGATTGGGATAACCCCTCTTTGCAGGCTGCATTGCTGTATAACCGAGGCGACCATGCTTCGTTCTTGTTACCTAAGCAAGACGTTGCTGCTAAAGCCACCAAAGAAGAAGGGCGTTTGGTAACCGAAGACGATATTTTCTTGGGTGCTGATGTTCATTTTGAAATGCAGCGTCAAGTGGCCAGCTTTATTAAAAACAACGGCCAAAAAATCGAAACTGTTAATTTGGAAATGCTTCAATAGCAAAAACACAGAGCGCGCAGCATTAGCAACTGCGACGCTCTGAATTATAAAAAAGAGGATTGCTAGATGTACCTTAAAAAGCGTTTGTTGTTAGCTGCTGGGGCTACTTTATTCTCATCACAGCTAATGGCTGCGGGTTTGGAAATTACCCAACATGGTGTAAAAGAAATGGGCCACGCCTTTGCGGGTACGGCTACCCTATTAGAAGACGCTTCGGTGGTGGCAAACAATCCTGCTGGTTTGTTGCGCCTAAATGGCAAGCAGTTTAGTGGTGGGCTTTCTATTCTGCATGCCCAGTTAGACTATGACGTAAAAGTAGCGAGCTGGCGTATAGAAGAAAAATACGGGTTAGAGCCTGGAGAGGTAAGCGGCGGCGGTAAAGGTCAAAGCAACCAACTTAGCCCTGTTCCCCACTTGTACTACAGCCAGCGTTTAAGCGAAGACTCGGCTGTGGGTATTGGCTTGTATGTGCCTTTTGCCTCAGGGTCGAGTTTTCCTGCTGGTTGGGCAGGGCGCTATCACTCGGAAGAAACCAGCCAACAGGTCATTAACATTAACCCTGTGTATGCGTTTCGTGCCACCGAAAGTCTATCCGTTGGTTTAGGGTTTATTGTGCAAATTTATAAAGCCTATTTAACCAACCAAATTGATGTGGGTTATTTGGTGGCCGAGTCCATTTTGCAAACCGTGGCCGACGACCCAACCAAAGGCCCCGATGTGGCTAACGATTTAGCCGAAGCGGTAATTAGCAAATATGGCTCGAATGAAAACTATCAGGTACACAACGAAATCGACCTTTTAAGCCTTACTTATGGCTTTAATATTGGCTTGTTGTGGGAGCCGCGAGACGATTTGCGCGTTGGCTTAAACTATCGTAGCGGCACAACTCACATTGCAAAGGGCAAAGCCAAACGTGACACCTTGGATAAGCCCGGCTTTAAAGACAACCTAGTGCATGCTGTGGCCGGCGATGCTGGGTACTTAGACAATAATAACGAGCCGACTCCTTTTGCCTACGAAAAACTATCTAAAGCTTTTGACGAGCGCGGCGCTATGGGTGGCGATTTAGAAACCTATGTGTATTTACCGCAAACCATTAACGTAAGTGTTAATTATCAGGTGAGTGATACGCTTGATCTGATGGGTAGCGTGAACTGGGCCGACTGGTCGGTATTTAAAGAAATGCGTTTGCAGTACCCCGACGATTCTTTAAACGGTGGTGGCCAAATTGCCCCCAATGACGATGTTTATTATCGTCGCCGCGACTTGGTGCAGCCGCTTAATTTTAAAGACAGTGTGCGTGTGGGTGTGGCCGCACGCTGGCAAATGAGCAATAAAATTGTGCTGCGTACTGGCGCAAGCTTCGACCAGTCACCACTGACCGATGCGGCCTATCGTACACCGCGTGGGCCAGATGCCGACCGCACCATTTTCGGCTTAGGCGGCAGCTATATCTGGACGCCAAACACAACGCTTGACCTTTCTCTTGGTAGCATTCACTTGGCTAAAGCCAAAGTATCCGCACAAGAAAACCCAGCTAACACTCAGCACCGCGCCGAAGGGCACTCTGAGGGTTGGATAACTACCTTGGGTTTGCAGTTTAACCACCAGTTTTAATTTCGTGCATAATGGGCAAAATTTAGGAGCTCATTATGCATGTTCTGATTCTGTTCAACCCCACCTCTGGTACAGCCAACCACGATTTTATTAAAGACGTTCGCAAGCGCTTAGAAGCAGCGGGCGCAACGGTTGAGCTGTACTTCACCAAGTGCGCCAATGATGCCACGGAATACCTGCAACATTACCCCGACGAGCTAGATATCGTTGCCCCAGCCGGTGGCGATGGCACGCTTAACGAAGTAATTAATGGGTTGGTTAATCGCCCCGGTCATAGCTATCGGTTGGCCCTTATTCCCACAGGCACCACTAACGTGCTGGCCGGTGAGTTGGGCATTAAGCGCAATGCCAAAGCCCTGTGTGAGATGATGCTGAATGGCAACGAAAAAGCCATTTACCCCGGCCGTATTAACGGCCGCCGTTTTATTCAGATGGCGGGGGTTGGCTACGATGCTTGGGTGGTGGATAACGTCGATCTAGCGCTTAAAAAGAAGGTTGGTAAGCTGGCTTATGTGCTGTCGATGTTAAAACAACTGCCGCAGTTTGGTAAAAAGCACTACCGCTTTGTGGTTGATGGCAAAGAATACTTGGCTAATTCGGCAGTGCTGAGTAATGGCCGCTTATACGGTGGTAAGTTTGTTATATCTAAACAAGCCAATTTAAGCGCCAGCACGGTGCAAGTGTTGCTGCTGCAAGCCAAGACTATGTGGGGCTTGTTGCTGTCGCTGCTGGGGTTGCCTTTTGGTGTGCTAGAGAAAATGCCCGGCGTGGTATCTGTGCCAGCCAAAGAGATTAAGGTGGAAATGCTTAACCAACGCGAACGCGAGCCTGTGCAGGCCGATGGCGACTCTTTAGCCGAGCTACCGCTGCATCTGGTGATGGAAGACAAACCTCTGCGAGTGCTTGTGCCATGAACCAGCCCTATCCCGATATTGAAATTTATATAATGAAGGCCGACCCAAGCGCTATTTTGGCATGGCTGGGCGATGTGTTTGATGCGGTGGAGGTGAAAACCCCGCAAGAGTGGGGGTTAACCTTTCAAGGCCAACAGCTAGAGGTTTTTTTCGACCCCAAAGCCGAGAAAAACTTCGCCAGCCTATGGTTTAAACAGAACCATACCCCTTGGCATACCGACCTCGACTGCGCTCGCGCCGCTCACCAAGCACTGGGGCTTGAAATACGCTGCCAAGCCTCTGGCTGGGCCGAAGAAGAGGGCGAAACCGACGAAGGCTGGGTGAAGCTGATTCGCGGCGAAGAAAAACCCTTTACTTGGTGGTGATAATTCGTAGCGGCGGCCAGATGGAGCCAAATATGTTAAAGCACAGTGATTTTGTTGTATTGCACGCGGCAACAGAGGCCGAGAGCAAGGCTCCTCAGGTGATTCGTTATGGCGTGGGCGATAGCCCTTTTGGGGCGTTTTTGTTGGCGGCGACGGCTAAGGGTTTTTGCCGGGCGTCGTTTATTTTTGATAATGACATTCAACCTGAACTGGCTTATTTAACTAAGCATTGGCCTAAGGCCGAGTTTGAACAAGACAATGCTTGGGCCGCCAAGCATATTCACGACTGGTTTAAGCTTGTAGAGGTGCCACTGAAGCCTGTCGTGCTGCATTTAGTAGGCACTGAGTTTCAGCTTCAAGTTTGGCAGGCGTTGTTGAATATCCCTTTGGGCTACACCAGCACATACAGCCATATTGCGCAGTTAGTGCAGCGGCCTAAGGCATTTCGTGCGGTGGGCACAGCGGTGGGGCAAAATCCTATTACTTTTTTGGTGCCTTGCCATCGAGTTTTGCAAACCAGTGGGGCATTGGGTGGCTATTTTTGGGGGCTGCCACTTAAGCAAGAATTGTTGGCTTGGGAGTCCATTAATAAATTTGTCAGTGATTAAAAAACAAACGCCTGTTTGAAACTCGCGTGTGATGGGCGTTTGCGTTAGTTGTTGGCAAGTTATCCAAGTAGTTATCCACATAATGTGTGGATTGTTCAGAATACTTTTCCCCAGTTGTTAAATTTGTCAAATGCTTTGTTACAAAATGCTACAAATTCGAAGTTAGCCACCTTTTCTCTTGTTGAAGCTTATGAAAACCCTGTAACCTATTGATTTATAAGTAGAAATAAATATTTTACAGGGCTGTATAAAAAATAACCAATTTAACTTAGATGTGATGTTTAGTGCGTTACAGGCTATTTTCAAAAGGATATACACAAGGTTATCCACAGAAAAGGTGCAAAAAAAGGTGTTGACAGAAGTAACTTATGCACAAAACCCAAAAAATAATTTCTTGGGGCAAAATTTGTCTATTTACTTTCTTATTTAACTGTTTTAAAGCAGCGTTTTTTTCAGTTGGTTAAAGCGTTTTGCTTGTTCTTTTTTAGGCAGGGGGCTGTGGATTTTTTCGGGAATGGCCGCAGGAATGTTAAGGCTTAAATCTTCGCCACTTTTTACTCGCTCAAGCAGAAGGTTGTAGTTGTGTTCAAACACAGGAAAGGCGTCTTGCTCTGGGGTGTTGGCTAAAAAATACCAATCGCTGGCAACGCCTGCATAGTAAACGGCAGGGTGTGACCATTGATATTGTTTTTTGGGCGAGGGCGCGCGGCAGGCTTCGATATAGGCCGAGCGAGCGCTGGGTAGCCCTTGGCTTTGAATTGCCTCGCAAAACTCAATGATGTTGTTCACCGAAGGCAGGTATTTCGATTCTTTAACGGCACGTTCGGCGGCACGCATAATGGTTTCTGGTTCGTAGTCTACCAATAAACGCGCCCAAACTTGCTTGGCCATGTTTAGCGTGTCTAGGTCTGGGAAGGCGCTTAGGTATTGGTTGTTGTAGTTGAAGCGAAACAAGGCAAACACTTGGTTAACGGCTTTTTTTTGCTCTAGGCTCGCGGGTGTATCACCAACTGGTGTCGTCGAGCTGTTGGCGGATACCTGCAGCAGTCCGGTAACCTGGTTGATTAGCTTGGTTAGCTCCATGACTATCTCCTTGTGATAAGCGATATGCGTGTTGTTTTTTCGCATAGCGAATAAAAATGGTATCCCAGTTGTTGGATACTTGGTTGTTTTCTAGCCAGTACAAAATAAATTCTGGCACCATGCGGCTGGCTTCTTCGCGGCCAATGTAGGCCATTTCTAATACCTCGAAGCAAAAGTCGGATGGCCGCCAGTTTTCGTGCATGGGCAGCAGTTGTTTGGGGTGCTGCATACCGTTTTGATAGCGCATCCATTGTTTGCTTACATGCTGGTTGAAGACGGTGCTCCACGAGTTCATGGCACGGCCATTTTCGCGCCAGTACAGAATAAATTCTGGGATGGTTTCTTCAATAAAGGCAGGCTCAATGCCACCGCGCGTTAAAATGGTGTAGCTGTCGGGGTCGGGCCGCCAGTCGGATGTGATGGGGCTGGCTTGTTTGTCTTCTTTAATATATTGCAGCGCGGTTTTTTGGCGTTCTTGTGAAGTGCGGTCGTGCTGGTGTTGTTTTTGCACATATTGCACAAAACGATGGCCCCAGTCGCGTTGGTTTACCCCGTTTTCTTTGCCATACAAACGAAAATTGCCCAGTTGGCTTAGGGCGTAGCTTTCGTCTATGCCTAGGTTGCGCAGTTGCTTTAGGGCGTTGGGGTCGGGTGTCCAATCATCGGTCATGGGTTGTTTAGGGATGCGCTGGTTGGCCGAAGGTTGGGCTGTGGCTAGGTTTTGAGCAGGAGCTTGCGCTGAGGTTTGCGCCGCAGGAAAGCTGTAAATAATGCCTTCTGCATCGGGGAATAGCGGGCCATTTAGGCGCAGCATGCCTTGGTCGAGTAGGCTTTGCATAACATTGCGAATGTGGCCGTCGTTCCAAAATGGCAGTTGTTGGCGCAGGGTTTTGCTGTTCAGTCTGGCCCAATTTTGTTGCTGCAGCCGCGCTGCGTCGTTCAGCACCGCTAATAAAATTGCGTTATCAACGCCAATGGCCTGAGCCAAAGAGGCGGGAAAACTAATTTGATGCTCGTTAAGCAACGAATGGCTGGGCATAGGTAATTCCAAGATGAGTTTAAGCGCAGAGCCTGCCATAATGTGCGGCAATTCAGTGCGATAACAAATTCGAGCTGGTATTGTACCTTTTTTCTTAGCTGTTCCCACATGACACGCCAAACTTACGCCTTATTTAATTTTTCTCATTTGCGCGCTAATTATCAGCAAGCTAAGGCCTTAGCCGATGGCTTGGCCTATGCCGTGGTGAAAGCCAATGCCTATGGGCATGGCATGTTAGAGTGCGCCAAAGCTTTGGCCGATGCCGATGGTTTTGCCGTGTCTTGTGTGGATGAAGCCGTGCAGTTACGCGCCGCTGGCGTGCAACAGCCAGTGCTGGTGCTGCAAGGGGCTTATTCTGCAGCCGAGTGGCAGTTGGCGGCCCAGCATCAGCTTGAAATGGTGTTGCATCACAGCTCGCAGCTAGACACTTGGGCGCAGGCCAAGCTTGGCACTGCGGTCAGTGTGTTTTTGAAAATCAACAGTGGCATGAACCGCGTTGGTTTTACTTTGGATGAGGTCGATGAGGTGCTGGCCAAGCTACAGCACGAACCTTTGTTGTCACTTAAATGTGTGATGACGCATTTTGCCACCGCCGACGACGCCCAAAGCGCGGCTTTTGAGCAGCAATTAAGCTATATGGCCTCGCGCTCTTGGCCTGCGCCTTTTTGTTTAAGCAACAGTGCGGCCTTATATCGAGTGCGAACTGCGGCAGGAAAGCCTCTGCGCGATGCCATTAGCCGCCCCGGAATTATACTGTATGGCGCTTCGCCGCTTGAGGAAAAAAGCGCCACCGAACTGAGTTTAAAACCAGTCATGACGCTGTGCAGCGAGGTGATTAGCCTGCATGGTATGCACCAAGGTGAGCGCATTGGTTATGCTGGCACTTGGCAGGCTAAGCGCGAAACGCGCGTGGCGGTGGTGGCCATTGGTTATGGCGATGGTTATCCACGTCAGGCTCCTAATGGCACGCCTGTCCTCATTGATGGGGTAGAGTGCCCACTGATTGGGCGGGTGTCGATGGATATGATTACCGTTGATGTAACCGACCACCCGCAGGTGCACATTGGTAGCAAAGTCGAGCTTTGGGGTGAACAGCTATTGGCCGAGCGCGTGGCTCAGCACTGTCATACCATTAGTTACGAATTATTTTGCCGAGTAACCAGCCGCGTGCAACGAGTCATAAAAAAGCATTAGCAACTTTGGTTTTCTGTCTATACTGCACTTCGTTCTTTGTTATGACGCAGTGGGCGTGATGCCTTTATTCAGGATGATTTCGCATGTTTCTAACTTTGTGTTGTCTTAATTGTTAAAATGAATTCTCATGTTGGGCTTAGTCCAAGCGAAAGCTTGGTGTTAGCAGCCTTGCTGGCCAATCTCGGTGAGCAAGGTTTTATTTCTGGTCATCACTTGCGTCTGGCGTTATTAGAGCAGGGCCTTAGCAAGCGAGAAATCGGCACCACCTTGGGTAGCTTGGTGAGCCGCAAGGTTCTTGAACGAGTAAAAATAACCGACAGTGATGGCTTGTTTTACATGGCCTATCGTTGTGTTGCTGCCTCCTGTTAAGTATTTCAAATATTAAATTTTTTTAGGTAATTTCATGGATTTATTCTCCGAGCTTGGCTTGATTGAGCCGCTTTTGCGTGCCGTAAGCGAACAGGGCTATCAGACGCCTTCACCGGTGCAACAACAAGCTATTCCCGCTATTTTGGCTGGCCGTGATGTGATGGCCGCCGCACAAACTGGCACAGGTAAAACCGCTGGCTTTACTTTGCCTATGCTGCAACTGATGCAAGGTGGCAAGCCCAGTTCTGGCAACCGCATTCGCGCTTTGGTGCTTACGCCTACTCGTGAGCTGGCGGCGCAAATTGGCGAAAACGTTGAGGCTTATGGCAAATATTTAAAGCTAAAATCGGCGGTGGTGTTTGGCGGCGTGAGCATTAACCCGCAGATGCTAACCTTGCGTAAAGGCGTGGATGTGCTGGTGGCTTGCCCTGGCCGTTTGTTGGACTTGTACCAGCAAAACGCCGTGCGCTTTGATGAGGTGGAGTTTTTAGTACTCGATGAAGCCGACCGCATGTTGGATATGGGCTTTATTCACGATATTAAGCGCATTTTGAAATTGCTGCCTGCCAAGCGCCAGAACCTGTTATTTTCTGCTACTTTTTCGCCTGAAATTCGTGAGTTGGCCAAAGGCTTGGTGAACAACCCGCTGGAAATTGACGTTAGCCCGCGTAACAGCACGGCTCATACCGTTACCCAATGGGTGGTGCCTGCCGACCGTGGCCAAAAAGCCAAAATTCTGCACCATTTATTAACCGAAAATCATTGGCATCAAGTGCTGGTGTTTACCCGCACTAAGCACGGTGCCAACCGTTTAGCTGAGTATTTAACCAAGCAAGGCGTGGAAGCGGCGGCTATTCATGGCAATAAAAGCCAAGGGGCGCGCACACGAGCGTTAGCTAATTTTAAAAGCGGTGAAATTGCGGTGCTGGTAGCCACTGATATTGCAGCGCGTGGGTTAGATATTGAACAACTGCCTTATGTAGTGAACTACGAACTACCCAATGTGGCCGCCGATTATGTGCATCGTATTGGCCGCACTGGCCGGGCAGGCGCGGTGGGTGAAGCTATTTCTTTGGTGTGTGGCGAAGAAGCCGACGACCTGCAAGGCATTGAAGATTTAATAGGCAAAAATATTGAGCGCCGTGAATTGGCTGGCTTTATCCCACAGATGAAAGTACCAGAATCGCGCCCGCCCAAAGCGCCGAAAAAACCCAAAAAGCCGAAGAAGCCCAAAGAGTTTAACCGCGATGGCGGCGAAAACTCCGCAGCTCGAAAACCCACCGCACGCAGAAACGACGCGGCCAAACCCGCGATTGCTAAAACCAAAAAAAGAATCTGGGGATAATTTTTTGGTGGTGAGTTGACTCGCAGATTATGGGGAGGGCACGGAGCGCGTTGACCTCCCAACTCCCGACCCTCGACCTCAAACTACCCCTTGGCGATTAAATCCTTGGCTTGGTAAAACTGAGCGCCGCTGGCGAAGCTGCCGGGTTGGGCGCTTTGGAATATGTGGGGTTTGATTTTGCCTAGGACGTGCATTTCGCAGGGTTTGCAGTCGAATTTTAGGGTAATAACTTCATCGTTATGGATAAGTTGCATGGGTTTGGCGTTGCCTTTAAGGCCAAGTTCGCCTTTGATTTGTTTGGGGCAGAGGTTAAAAGAAAAGCGCAGGCAGTGTTTGGTAACCATAACGGGCACGTCGCCCAGTTCTTCGTGGGCTTCGTAGGCGGCGTCAATCAGTTTTACCCCGTGGTTGTGGTAAAAGGCGCGGGCTTGGTGGTTGTAGACGTTGGCAAGGTAAGACAGCTCGTCGTCGGGGTAAACAGGCGCAGGCACGGCTTCAGGTTTGCGCTGGCCTTTAGGGTAGTTGGCAAGGCGTGCTTGGGTCAGTTTTTCAACTAAATCACGGCGCAGTTGTTTGAGTTTTGAGGCAGGGATAAACCAAGCCTCAGCGGCGTTTAGCTGTATCTCTTGGGCGTAATAAATGGTGTCGCCCAGTTTGCTGAAGGCGTCTTTAATTTGTTCGTTATTGCGCTCGGCGTTGTTCGCCAGCTCAAAGGGTTCAGTTAAGGTTAGCTCGACGCTTAAGCCTTCTTCACTGGTTGCTTTTGCTACAAATTGTTGTTGGCTGCTGTGCAGAGCAAAGCGCACGGCTACTTTGCGTTCGGCGGATTTTTTGGTTAAAGCTTGCTGCCAGTTGTGGTCTAGGTTGCGGTTAAGTGGGTGCGGCAAGCGCAGTTTCCATAGCTCGGCAGGGAACTCGTTAGGAGTGATGCGGTATTGAAATTGCGTAGTGCCTTCTTGCTCAAATTGCGCTAGTAGCTCGGCGGTGTTGGCGCGAAAACCAACTACTTCACGTTTATAAAGCGTGTTGAGGCCATCGCCGTTATTTAACGCTTGGTTGGATTGCACGGTAATGGCTTTTTTATCCAGCGCAATAATCTCGCCCACAGGCAGGCCGACAAACTTGGGTGAGTCGAACGCGCCAATACCCATAATGCGACCATTTACAAAATAATCGGTGCTGCCACGGTTAAAGTTCTTTTCGGTATCGGGAATAAAAAAGTGCTCGGTGTGGCCGCTGGAGGCGCGAGCTAAGTCTGGGCGTTCGGTGAGTATTTCATCAAGCAGTTGGCGGTAATGGGCGGTGATGTTTTTCACATAGCCCATGTCTTTATAACGGCCTTCAATTTTGAATGAGCGCACGCCAGCATCCACCAGGGCGCGCAGGTTGGCACTTTGGTTGTTGTCTTTCATCGACAGCAGGTGTTTGTCGTAGGCTACTACTCGGCCTTCTTCGTCTTTTAAGGTGTAGGGCAAACGGCAGGCTTGCGAGCAATCGCCACGGTTGGCACTGCGGCCTGTATCGGCATGGCTAATATAGCAGTTGCCAGAAAACGCCACGCACAGCGCACCATGAATAAAAAACTCAATGCCCGCGTCTACTTTTTCGCTAATGGCTTTAATTTGCTGCACGGTTAGCTCTCGCGCTAACACAATTTGCGAAAAGCCTGCTTGGTCTAGGAATACGGCTTTGTCTAGGCGGCGAATGTCGCATTGGGTGCTGGCGTGTAGCTCGATGGGGGGAATGTCCATTTCGAGCACGGCCATGTCTTGCACAATTAGGGCGTCTACGCCGGCATCGTAAAGCTCGTGAATAAGCTGGCGTGCGCCTTCTAGCTCGTCGTCGTGCAAAATGGTGTTGATGGTGACAAACACCTTGGCATGAAACAGCCGGGCAAACTCCACCAACTTAGCAATATCGGCCACGCTGTTGGCGGCGTTGTGGCGTGCGCCAAAACTTGGGCCGCCAATATAAACAGCATCGGCACCGTGCAAAATGGCTTCTTTGGCAATTTCGACATCGCGGGCGGGGCTTAATAGTTCAAGTTGGTGTTTTTGCAGCATGGTATTCACAAAGGCAGGGGCAAAGGTGCGCGATTCTATCACTGCCAAGCAAATAGCCCAATCAATGCACAGGCTTTGGCGGGTGGGTCAATTTTTGTAAAGCCATGTTCGCCAGTTTTTGCTAGAATCCCCCTCGTTTTAGTACTCCTTCTTATCCTTTGTCTCTACACATAGGGTTTTTCTATGCAAAATTTACTTAAAAAGTGCCTGATTATGGGCGCTGCTGTGCTTTTATTTGCCCCAGTTTGGGCATCTTCTGTTCCCGATACCCTAGAGCAGCGTTTGGCTGCGTGCAGCACTTGTCATGGCGAGCGTGGGGTTGGTAATCCTGACAATCCGCATATTCCGCGTTTGGCCGAAAAGCCTGCTGGCTATTTGTATAAGCAGTTGCAAAGTTTTAAGGCTCAGCAGGGCCAAAGCCCAGCGATGGAGTATGTGGTTCGCCAGCTTAGCCCAAGTTATATGATGAAAATTGCTCAGTATTATTCTGAGCAGCGGGTGGAATACCACGAGCAGCAACTTCCTGCCAGCATCACTAAAGAGGTGTTAGCGCGAGGCAAACAGCTTGTGGAAGAGGGCGACGAAGCGCGCGGAGTGCCAGCGTGCAAATATTGCCACGGCCAAGCCTTAACTGGTGTTAAACCGATGATTCCTGGCATCTTAAACCAACCTTTCGACTACGTTTCTACCCAGCTTAATTTATGGCGCACGAACTCTCGTTCGGTTGAGAGCACGCATTGCATGTGGGTCGTGGCAAAACGCATGATGCAAAAAGATGTGGAAGCGGTATCGGCTTATTTGGCTATTCAGCCATTACCCGCTGACCACAGCCCCATTGAACTTAGTGCGTTGCCAAACGATTTGCCCGGCTGGTGTGTGTTAGAAGAAAGCGAGGTAGCCTACTAATGAAAAAATTATTAATGCTCAGTGCCTTGATGTTGAGTTTGGCGGCCTCGGCCAATGATGCCGAGCTTATTAAACAGGGTGAATATCTGACTCGCATGGGCGATTGCGCTTCTTGCCATACGATTAACGATGCCAAGCCTTTTGCCGGTGGCAATGCTTTGCCCACGCCTTTTGGGGTGATTTATTCGCCCAACATTACTCCTGATGAAACCGGCATTGCTGCTTGGAGTTTCGACGATTTTTATCGGGCCCTGCATGATGGCCGTGGAATCAAAGGCCAGCCTTTATACCCTGCGTTTTCGTACACTTCTTTTACTAAGGTCACTCAGGCCGATGCCAAGGCTATTTTTGCTTATTTGCAGTCGTTGAAGCCCATTAAGCAGCAAAACAAAGAGCCAAAAATGGACTTTCCTTATAACGTGCGTTCGCTGCTTCATGGCTGGCGCACTCTTTATTTCACTGCGGGCGAATTTAAACCAGATGCCAAACAAAGTGAGCAATGGAATCGTGGTGCTTACTTAGTAGAAGGGCTAGGCCACTGTAACGAGTGTCACTCGCCACGCAATGCTTTAGGCGCGGTGAATAAAAGTGAAATGCTGGCAGGCGGTCATATTCCTATGCAGGGCTGGTATGCACCTAGCTTAAGCATGCAAAAAGGCGGTGGTTTGGAAGGCTGGACGCGCGACGATTTAAAACAACTGCTGAAAACCGGCCTTTCCGATAAAGGTGGGGTGATTGGCCCAATGGCCGATGTGGTGCGTAATAGCACTCAATACATGACCGATGCCGACCTAGAAGCGGTTGCGGTGTATTTAGAAAGCCTTCCTGCGCCTCAAGTGGTGGCTAAACCGGCAACGAAACAGGCGAGCGATTATGCCCAAGGTAAAAAGCTTTATGCCAGCCATTGCAGTGATTGTCACGGCGAGAAGGGCGAAGGCGTAAAAGACATTTACCCAACCTTGGCGGGTAATAACACGGTAACCGGCTTAGATGGCGTAAATGCTATTCGCTCGGTATTGCTGGGTGGATTTCCACCTGCTACACAAAGTAACCCAGAGCCTTACTCTATGCCTCCATTTGCTGGTGGCTTAAGTAACGCCGAAGTGGCGGCGGTGGTGAATTACATTCGTCAGAGTTGGGGGAATATGGCGACTGAGGTTAAGGCGGCGACTGTGAATGAGATGCGTGCCAAAACTGTACGCTAATTGCAGCAAGCAAAAACAACAAAGGCGACCTAGGTCGCCTTTGTTGTGCAATCTCTCTCGTACCTGCGGCCTGTGGCGCCCAAAGGGCGCCGGTACTTTTAGCCGTTAGAGGCTGTTGGCCGCAGCCACGACGGCTTCAACGGTAATACCAAACTCTTTAAAGAGTTCGCCCGCCGGAGCCGATTCACCAAAGGTTTCCATGCCAATAATTTTGCCAGTTAAACCAACAAACTTATGCCAGTAATCTTTATGTAAAGCTTCTACCGCGACGCGCTTGGTTACGGCAGCAGGTAGCACCGATTCGATATAAGCGGCGTCTTGTTTGCAGAATAGTTCGGCGCAGGGCATAGAGACCACGCGCACTTTTTTGCCGTTTAGTTGCTCGGCAGCGGCAGTGGCTAGCTCTACTTCTGAGCCTGTGCCAATTAAAATAACGTCGGGTGTGCCGTCGCAATCGCGCAGCACATAGCCGCCTTTGGCTATGTTGGCGACTTGTTCGGCGTTACGCTCTTGGTGTTTTAGATTTTGACGCGAGAAAATTAATGCGCTGGGGCCGTCTTTGCGTTCAATGGCGTGTTTCCAAGCGGTGGCACTTTCTACTGTGTCGCAAGGACGCCAAGTTTCAAGGTTAGGGGTGTTACGCAGGTTAGCCACTTGCTCAACCGGCTGGTGGGTTGGGCCGTCTTCGCCTAAACCGATAGAGTCGTGGGTGTAAACAAAAATGCTGCGTTGTTTCATTAACGCGGCCATACGCACGGCGTTGCGCGCGTATTCCATAAACATTAAGAAGGTGGCGCCGTAAGGCACAAAGCCTTTGTGCAGGGCAATACCGTTCATAATGGCGCTCATGCCAAACTCGCGCACACCATAAAATAGGTAGTTGCCGCTGGCGTCTAAGTCGCTCACGCCTTTTGCGCCACTCCATAGGGTTAGGTTAGAGCCAGCTAGGTCGGCGGAGCCGCCTAAAAACTCTGGCAGTAAAGGGCCAAACGCATTCAAGGTATTTTGCGAGGCTTTGCGCGAGGCAATAGTTTCGCCTTTGGCTTGGCACTCTTCGATATAGGCCTGTGCTTTGGCGCTGAAATCGGCGGGTAATTCGTTGTTTAAACGGCGTTCTAATTCGCGGGCCAATTCTGGGTAGGCTTGTTGATAAGCAGCAAATTGCTCGTTCCAAGCATTTTCAGCCGCTTGGCCTTTGGCTTTTGCATCCCAAGCAGCGTAAATCTCGCTAGGGATTTCGAAAGGAGCGTGCGCCCAGCCCAGTTCTTTACGAGTTAGTTCAATTTCTTCTGCGCCCAAAGGTGCGCCGTGGCTGCTTTCTTTACCTGCTTTATTCGGCGAGCCAAAACCAATGGTGGTTTTGCAGCAAATTAAGGTGGGTTGCTCTGGGTTTTCTTTAGCGGTTTCAATCGCTTGTAAAATCTCCACTGGTTCGTGGCCGTTTACTTTGCGAATCACTTGCCAGCCATAAGATTCAAAGCGTTGTGGGGTGTCGTCGGTAAACCAACCTTGCACTTGACCGTCGATGGAAATGCCGTTGTCGTCGTAGAACACAATAAGTTTGCCCAAACCTAAGGTGCCAGCCAACGAGCAGGCTTCGTGGCTGATGCCTTCCATTAAGCAACCGTCGCCTAAAAATACATAGGTATTGTGGTCAATGATGTTATGGCCTTCGCGGTTAAATTGCGCGGCTAATACTTTTTCAGCAATCGCCATACCCACGCCGTTAGCAATACCTTGGCCAAGCGGGCCAGTGGTGGTTTCGATGCCAGGGGCGTAACCGTATTCGGGGTGGCCTGGGGTTTTTGAATGCAATTGACGGAAGTTTTTAATATCTTCGATGCTTAAATCGTAACCGGTTAAATGCAACAGGCTGTAAATCAGCATTGAGCCGTGACCATTGGATAAAATAAAACGGTCGCGGTTAGCCCAGTTGGGGTTTTGCGGATTGTGCTTTAAAAAATCGTTCCATAATACTTCGGCAATATCAGCCATGCCCATCGGGGCGCCGGGGTGACCAGAATTAGCTTTTTGCACAGCGTCCATACTCAATGCGCGTATGGCGTTAGCTAAATCGGAGCGAGTAGTCATGGAAGACTCCTAAAAGACGGTAGAAAAAAAGGGTGGCTATTGTCGCCCAGTTTTAGCGGGGCTTCAATGGCTGGGTGGTTGGTTAGAGGAAAGGTGCGTTACTCACCGCAACAACAGCACAGGCCCAGTTCTGAGCTTCCAGCTTCGAACCCCAGCCGTTAAAAATGATAAATCTATAAAAACGGCATAAAATAACCCACCTCTAAGTGGGTATTCGTGGCAGACTTCAGCTCTGTTTAAAAAAACACCAAAACAAAATAACAACAAAGGCAATTTCTATGAAAAGTTTCACTGGTAAAGTCGCCGCTATTACAGGCGCAGGTTCTGGTATGGGTCGTACTTTGGCTATTCAATTGGCTAAAGAAGGCTGTGGTTTAGCATTAAGCGACATCGACGAAAAAGGCCTAGCCGCTACGGTAGAAATGGTAAGCCGCTTTGGTGTGCGCGTTACTTCAACCAAATTAGACGTGTCTAACAAAGAAGCTGTGTTTGCTTGGGCAGACGACACGGCCAAGGAGCATGGCAAGGTAAATATGATTTTTAACAACGCGGGTGTGGCGTTGTCTGGTACGGTTCCTGCGTTAAAGTTAGAAGACTACGAGTGGATTATGGGCATTAACTTTTGGGGCGTGGTGTATGGCACTAAAGCGTTTTTGCCGCACTTAGAAGCCTCTGGCGAAGGTCATATTATTAACACTTCCAGTATTTTCGGTTTGGCTTCTCAGCCGCTTATGAGTGGTTACAACGCCAGCAAATTCGGTGTGCGTGGCTTTACTGAATCACTGCGTCAAGACTTAGAAATCTCTGGCTCTTGCGTAAGCGCAAGCTGCGTTCACCCAGGTGGTATTAAAACCAACATCGCCAAAACCGCCCGCATGGACGACAGCTCTACTGCGGTAACGGGCGTAGACAAAGAAACTTCAGTGCGTGAGTTTGAAAAACTGTTTACTACCACGGCCGAACAAGCCGCGAACGTCATCTTAAATGGCGTGCGTAAAAACAAGCGTCGTATTTTAATTGGCGCTGATGCTCGTATGTTTGAAATTTTAGTGCGCATTTTCCCTGCGTCTTATCAGTGGATATTTACCAAAGCGATTCAATTAAATAGTAAGATGGCGGCCAAGAAAGCTGCCAAACAGAAAAGTGCCTAATTGCAACCGATTGGAATAATACACACTCCTTTTAATGATAAGTTCGCCATTCCTCGCCAGCCGCGTTTAGCACCGGCTGCGCGTGGCGTGGTAGAACTGCTCCCGCCTTTTGATGAGCCCTTGGCCTTAGCCGGGTTAGAGCAAGTTAGCCATGTGTGGCTGCTGTTTCAATTTCATGCCGTGCCTGAAAAAGATTCTGCCCAACGCTTGCGTGTGCGCCCACCGCGTTTGGGTGGCAATACCAAAATTGGCGTGTTTGCCAGCCGTAGCACTCACCGCCCTAGTGGCATAGGAATGTCGTTGGTTAAGCTTGATGCCATTGATGGCTCTAAGCTTAAAGTGAGTGGGGTGGATATTTTAAATGGCACGCCCATTATCGACATTAAGCCTTATATTCCTTTTTCCGATAGCGCCGCCGATGGGTATAACCACATCGCCGAGGACGTTCCTGAGCGTATTGCCGTGAGCTGGAACAGCGCCGCCTTGCAGCAAGCACTGGCGCAGGGCCAAGAAGTGGTGGAGCTGGTGGAACAGTGCCTTGCTCAAGACCCCAAGCCAGCTTACCAAGAACCAAGCCCAGAGCGTCGCTACGCGGCACGATTCTGGGATTTAAATATCAGTTGGCACTACCTAACCGCCAAGCATATAGAGGTGCTGGCGGTAGATTCTTAAACTAAGTATTCGCTGGCGTCGGTGATATCAAGCTGCTCTGGCGCTAATACTTGTTTGGCGTATTGCTCCCACACGCGTTTGCGTACAAAAAGATTGAAAAGGTCTGGGTCTATGTGCCCAGTTTGGCTCATGTCTTTTAAGATTTTGAGCGAGAGGGATATTTTCATTGGGTCTTTGTAGGGGCGGTCTTTGGCGGTGAGGGCTTCAAAAATATCGGCTATGGCCATCATGCGCGCAGGAATAGAAAGCTGTTCGCCAGTTAAACCGCGTGGGAAGCCTTTGCCGTCCATGCGTTCGTGGTGGCCGCCGGCGTATTCTGGCACGCGTTTGAGTTTGCGCGGAAAGGGCAGCGATTCGAGCATATCAATGGTTACTTTCATGTGGTTATTGATAATTTGGCGCTCTTCGTTGGTCAGTGTGCCGCGCTCGATGCATAGGTTGTATATCTCATCTTCATTGAGCATGGGCTGCAGCTCGCCTTGGTGGTCTGGCCAAGTGCGTTTGGCAATTTGTTGCACCCGTTGTTTTTTGTCTTCGGCCATAAACTCGCCGCCTTTGTTGGCGGTGCGAATGAAGCTAAGGTCATCTTCCAGTGCGGCTAAGTCTTGTTGGTGCTGTTCTTCTAAGTGTTTTACATGCGTGTCGTCGGCGTGGCTCAGGCTGCTGCGCGCATGCCAATAGTTAGCGATTAGGTGCTGGCGTGCTGCAGCAAAACGAGTTTCCACTTCGTGAATACGATCGTGTAGAGCATGCAGTTTGGTGGATTTATCCAGCACCGAATCGGGCGTGGCAAGTTTGCCGCAGTCGTGCATCCAAGCGGCTACTTTAAGTTCGTACCACTGGTCGTCATCAAAATTAAAATCGGCAAAGGTTTGGTCGTCTTCGCAGGCGGCTTGGGCAATCAGTTCGGTAATTAAAGGCACTCGCTGGCAGTGGCCAGATGTGTGTGGGCTTTTGGCGTCGATGGCGGCGGCAATGACTTTGATAAAGGCGTCCAGCAGGTTTTTTAATTCGCTAATTAACAGTGAGTTGTTAAGCGCAATGGCGGCGTATTTGGCCAGTGCCAAAATTAGCGCTTTGCTGTCTTCGGGAAAGGGTTGCACCTTTAGGCTTTGTGGCTGCTGCGAGTTAATAAGCTGCAGCACGCCTATTACGTCTTCGTTGTGGTTAAGCAGTGGTACGGTTAAAAACGAGGTCGAGCGGTAGCCATTGTTTTGGTCGAATATTTTGGTGCCGGAAAAATCAAAGCCTTGGCTTTGGTAGGCGTCATCGATGCTAACGGCTTCTTTTTTAAGAGCGGAGTACGCGGCTACATGGTGGTGGTTTTCTTTGCCATCGGCTAAATAAAGCGGAATAGGGGGCAGGTTGATTTTTTCACCTGCGCCGCCAAGAGTGGTGCCAAGGCTGGTGTTGTTCATCATGGCAAACTCAAGGCAGGGCTGGTCGTTGTATTCTTTTAGTAAATACAGGGTGCCGCCATCGGCGTTGGTGATGCTTTGGGCTTCTTTAACGATGCGTGCAAGGAGTTTGCCTGTGTTGGGTTCAGAGGCTAATGCAATTAGCAGGTCGCTTTGGTGGTTGCTGGTTGAATCAAAATCGCAACGATTTGAATTAGCCATGATGGTATCCCATAAAAATAACGGCTTAAGAATAGCTGCAAATTAGGGATTTATCAGTAATAAAAGTAAGAAAAAAGCATGAGTTGGCCGGTAAGCCGGGTTCTGTCGTGGACAATCATTCGTCTAGGCCTGCAATCGCTCGCAGGCTCCAGCAACCTACCCGCCCCCAACGCGGGCCGCGCCATAAGGGGGCCTATTTGGTCTTGCTTCAAGTGGAGTTTACCGTGCCACGAACTGTTGCCAGCCGCGCGGTGCGCTCTTACCGCACCCTTTCACCCTTACCTGATCCGTAAAACGGCCATCGGCGGTTTGCTCTCTGTTGCACTGGTCGTAGGCTCACGCCCCCCAGGTGTTACCTGGCACTTCGCCCTGTGAAGCCCGGACTTTCCTCCCCCTGTTTTAGACTACAAACTTAAAACAGGCAGCGATTGTCTGGCCAACTCAAGGCGCGCAGTTTAGTGGCCAAGCCAGCTAAAGTAAACGAACTTATTTCAGCATGGGTTTTAAGAATTGGCCGGTGTAAGAGCCTTGCACTTCGGCCACTTGTTCTGGTGTGCCTTGAGCAATGATTTTTCCACCTTTAGCACCGCCCTCTGGGCCAAGGTCGATAATCCAGTCGGCGGTTTTTATCACATCTAAGTTGTGTTCAATTATTACCACGGTATTGCCGTCGTCGCGCAGGCGATTGAGCACGGTAAGTAGCTGCTGAATGTCGTAAAAGTGCAGGCCAGTAGTTGGCTCGTCAAGAATATACAGGGTTTTGCCGGTGTCGCGCTTAGATAGCTCTTTGGCCAGCTTAATACGCTGTGCTTCACCGCCCGATAGCGTGGTGGCCGCTTGCCCCAGTTTGATATAGCCCAAGCCAACATCGAGCAGGGTTTGTAGCTTGCGCGCCACCATAGGAATGGCATCAAAAAACTCGCGCGCTTCTTCAACGGTCATTTCCAGCACTTCGTGAATGTTTTTGCCCTTGTAGCGAATTTCTAGGGTTTCGCGGTTGTAGCGTTTGCCTTTGCATTGGTCGCAGGGTACGTAAATATCGGCCAAAAAGTGCATCTCAACCTTAATTACCCCGTCGCCCTGGCAGGCTTCGCAGCGACCGCCGCGCACGTTAAAAGAAAAACGCCCAGCTTGGTAACCACGCGAGCGAGCTTCTTGGGTGCCTGCAAATAAATCACGCACTGGGGTGAAAATGCCAGTGTAGGTGGCTGGGTTAGAACGAGGGGTGCGGCCAATTGGGCTTTGGTCGATATCCACTACTTTATCTAGCTGCTTTAAGCCTTCAATACGCTGATAGGGCGCGGCCTTTAAAGTGGTTGCGCCGTTTAAGGCGGTGCTGGCAATGGGCATTAAGGTGCGGTTAATCAGGGTTGATTTGCCCGAACCCGACACGCCAGTAATACAGGTCATTAACCCCAGCGGCAGGGTTAAATCGACTCCAGTTAGGTTGTTGCCACTGGCGCCAAAGAGCTTGAGTTCTTTGTCTGGGTTGTAGGCGGTGCGCTTGTTTGGTATTTCAATGCTTTTGGCACCAGACATGTATTGCCCAGTAATGGAGTTGGGGTTAGCAAAAACTTCTTCGGGCTTACCTTGGGCAATCACTTGGCCGCCATGCACACCTGCGCCTGGGCCTATATCAATTAGATAATCGGCGCGGCGAATGGCGTCTTCGTCGTGCTCCACCACTATGACGGTATTGCCAAGGTCGCGCAGATGAAACAGGGTTTTAAGCAGGCGTTCGTTGTCGCGCTGATGCAAGCCGATAGAAGGCTCGTCCAAAATATACATAACCCCCACTAGGCCAGCACCAATTTGTGAGGCTAGGCGAATACGCTGTGCTTCACCGCCCGATAGGGTGTCGGCGCTACGGTTAAGGGTGAGGTATTCCAAGCCGACGTTGACCAAAAAGCCTAAGCGGTCACGGATTTCTTTTAAGATTTTTTCGGCAATTTCGCCTTTGCTGCCTTCGAGTTTGAGGGTGGAGAAATGCTCAAAGGCGTGCTCTACCGGCAAGGCGGTGCAGGCATGAATGCTTTTGTCGCCCACAAATACATGGCGAGCTTCGGTGCGTAGGCGTGAACCTTGGCAATGAGGGCAGGGCTGTTGGCTTAAAAACTTAGCCATTTCTTCTTGCACCATGGGCGAGTCGGTTTCGCGGTAGCGACGCTCCATATTGGGCAAGATGCCCTCAAAAGGGTGAGCCTTAAAAATTTCTTCGCCGCGCGAGTTAATGTAGCTAAAGTTAATTTCTTCTTTACCACTGCCGTGCAGCAACACTTCTTGGTGCTTTTGGCTTAACTCTCTAAAGGGTTGGCCAATGTCAAAGTCGTAATGTTTGGCCACCGAGCACAGCAGTTGGTAGTAATAAATGCTGCGTCTGTCCCAGCCTTTAATGGCACCTTCGCCAATGCTGAGTTTGGGGTCTTGGATAATTAATTCTGGGTCGAAGTATTGATGCACGCCTAAGCCATCGCAGGCAGGACAAGCGCCGGCTGGGTTGTTAAAGGAAAACAAACGTGGCTCAAGCTCAGATAGACTGTAGCCGCAGTGAGGGCAAGCAAACAAAGAGGAGAACAGCAGCGGTTCGGCTTTGGGGTTGTCCATATCGGCAACTAGGGCAATGCCACCGCTTAATTCCACGCAGGTTTCTAACGATTCGGCCAAGCGCTGTTCTATGCCTTCTTTAATTTTAAAGCGGTCTACCACCACTTCGATGCTGTGTTTCTTTTTCTTGTCGAGTTCGGGCACGTCGTCTAGGTCGCAAATAATGCCGTCTACTTGTACCCGCACAAAACCCTGAGCGCGCAGGCTCTCGAAGATATGTAAGTGCTCACCTTTACGCTCGCGCACCACGGGCGCCAAAATCATAAACTTGCCGTCTTCGGGCAGCGCCATAATGCCGTCTACCATTTGGCTGATGCTTTGTGCTTCTAAGGCAACGTCGTGTTCTGGGCAACGCGGTGTGCCTACGCGTGCATAGAGCAAACGCAGGTAGTCGTAGATTTCGGTGACTGTACCAACGGTGGAACGTGGGTTGTGCGAGGTGGATTTTTGCTCAATCGAAATAGCTGGCGATAAACCTTCAATTAGGTCTACGTCGGGCTTTTCCATCATGGATAAAAACTGACGAGCGTAAGCCGATAGCGATTCAACGTAGCGACGTTGCCCCTCGGCGTAGAGGGTGTCGAAGGCTAATGAGGACTTACCAGAGCCACTTAACCCCGTAATCACCACAAGCTTGTCGCGGGGAATATCGAGGTCGATGTTTTTCAGGTTGTGGGTGCGTGCTCCGCGTACTTGAATTAGGCTCATGGCAACTTCTTAAAGCAAAAAGAAAGCCGCCATTGTAAAGCAAAGTGCGTTTGGCTTCAGCTAGTGAACTCACCAATGCCGGCTAAGTAGTCTTTTGCCCAGTTCACAGCTTGTACGCGGTTGGCTACACCAATTTTTTTGAAAAGATTATAAATGTGAGTTTTAACCGTGTGCATGCTGACGCTTAGGTTGGCCGCAATTTCGGTGTTGGTTGCGCCTGTGGCGGTAAGACGCAAGATTTGTTCTTCGCGTTTGGTTAAAACGATATCGGGAGAGGTGCAAAAACGTGGTTTTTGGCGAGTGCGTTGTAAATAATGAGCCACTAAATGGCGTGGCAGCCAATATTCGCCTTCAAATAAGGCCTGAATGCCTTTACTGAGTTGTTGCTGGCTGCTGTCGGAGTAAAACAGGCCAGTGACTATTGGCCAGGTGATAAGCTTTTCCACTGAATGGTTAGGACGAACGCCAAAGAAGGCAACTTGGGTGTTGGGCGCGCTTTCCAAAATTTCAACTAAAAGCTGCTGCAGTAAATCGGGGCGGGTTAGGTCGGCATCTATCAGTGCTAGGATATGGCGGTTTTCCTTAGACCAAGCGTCTTGCCAAATAGGCTGATTGATAAGTTGACACTCAACGCCAACACGCTGGTGCAGGTATCCAATAAAAATAGAATTTTGTAAATTTTGGTGCCCAAAGAGAATGATTTTTTTGCCTGTGGGATAGGTCGTCTTTTCCATCTCAGCCTTTCCTTCTTTATAAAAGTTAACTCCGACTTAAGTCGTAATTTGTTGCCAGAGTATAGGGATTTGAAATAGTTATTGCATCCTTAAGTTGTTCGTTTTTTGTTCAAAATACATAAAAAGTCAAAATATTTGCGGTACTAAAGTATCAAAAATACGCGTATAGACAATATATTGACGCATTTATTTAGTTCATGCATTCATAACAAAGCCTGTTAAACTACTCGCCTATTTTTTTCGCATTACTGGAAATTACGCTCGAATGTCTCGTTCTGCTATTGAAACCATTACCACTGAAATGAGTGTCGATGAGAAAAAAGCCTCGTTCTCGTTAGCCTTCTTATACGCCCTGCGCATGTTGGGTTTGTTTATGGTTTTGCCTGTCATGATGATTGAGGGGCAAAAGCTGGAGGGTGCGTCGGTTAGTTTGCTGGGGCTGGCGATGGGGGTATATGGCTTAACTCAAGCGTTGCTGCAAATTCCTTCTGGGGCGCTTTCCGATCGAATTGGTCGTAAGCCAGTAATTGTTGGTGGCTTGCTGATTTTTGCCTTGGGAAGTGTGGTTGCGGCTATGGCCGATTCAGTATGGATGATGATTGTCGGGCGGGCTTTGCAGGGTGCAGGGGCGATTGCCAGTGCCATCATGGCTTTGTTAACCGATCTAACCCGCGATGAGCACCGTATGAAAGCCATGGCTACCGTGGGTGTAAGCATTGGCATGTCGTTTTCTGTGGCACTTATTTTAGGGCCTTGGTTGGCAAGTATTGGTGGGCTTACTTTCATTTTTTCGGCGACCGCAGCCTTGGCTTTGGTTGGCGTACTGGTGGTGCTTTTGGTTATTCCAAGCCCTCAACAAGCCGTGCATAATCGAGATGCCAGTGCCTCTTGGGGCGAGGTGTTAAAGCAGTTCGCCAACCCGCAGTTGTGGCCGTTAAATATAGGTATCTTTATTTTGCATGCCTTAATGGTGGGGGTGTTTGTCGCCATTCCTAAAGAGCTGGTGGCTTTGGGGGTTGAAAGCAGCAGCCACAGTTGGCTTTATCTTCCAGTTTTGCTGGTGGCTTTTGTGTTAATGGTGCCTTTTATTATCCTTGCCGAGAAACGGCGCAAAATGAAAGGCGTGGTTATTTTAGGCGCATTAATTATTTCTTTTAGCCTAGTGCTGATGATATTTTCGTCTGCAGTTTGGCATTGGATAGCCGCTATGTTGCTGTACTTTTGGGGCTTTAACTTAATGGAGGCCAGTTTGCCTTCATGGTTAAGCAAAGTAGCGCCGGCTGGTGCCAAAGGCAGTGCCATGGGGATTTACTCTAGTATGCAGTTTATGGGGGCTTTTGTTGGCGGTGCCTTAGGTGGGCGTTTGTTCCAGTATTACGGTAGTGCCACGTTGTTTTTAATTTGGTGCGTAGCGGTGTTGTTGTGGGTGGTTTATTTGGCCTTTAGCCCAGCGCCTAAGCATCTCTCCAGTGTGCGTATTAGTTTGCAGCAAGAGTTTAAAGCCCATTATTTAACCGCTTTAAGCGCATTGGGAGGCGTATCCGATAGCACTTGGGTGGAAGATGAAAACGCTATTTATTTAAAAGTTGATGCCGATGTCTTTGATCACGATCAAGCCTTGGCCATAGTTCATTAATAGGAGAATCGCATGTCGCGTAGTGTGAACAAAGTAACCCTGATAGGTACCTTAGGTCGTGATCCTGAAGTGCGTTTTATGCCCAATGGTAACGCCGTAGCTAACTTAAGTTTGGCCACTGATGAAAGTTATAACGACAAAAATACCGGTCAGAAAGTAGAGCAAACCGAGTGGCATCGCTTGGTGGTGTATGGAAAACTGGCCGAAATCGTGCAGCAGTATCTTAAAAAAGGCGCACGCGCTTTTTTTGAAGGCAAATTAAAAACTCGTGAGTGGGAGAAAGACGGGGTCAAGCGTTACACCACTGAAATCGTGGTGAACGAAATGGTGATGCTTGATGGCCCTCGTTCTGGTGGTGATGCTAATTACAACCAGCAACCACCGCAGTATCAAAATCAAGGTTTTGCTCAGCCACAGCCTGCGCCGCAAAACTACGCACCAGCACCTCAGCCTGCTTATGCTCCTAACCCTGCTTACCAGCAGGCTCCGGCGCCAGCGCAAAACTATGCTCAAGGTGGCTATGCTCAGCCAGCTCCGCAGCCTGCGCAGCGCCCTGTGCAACCTGTGCCTGCTCAGCAAGCACCAGCACCACAACCCAGCAACGGCTTTAATGACTTTGACGACGATATTCCGTTCTAATTAGTGATTTATTGACTGCAAAATAAAAAGCCACTTCGCTATAAACGAAGTGGCTTTTTTGTAGCAGCGGCGTAAAGCCGCTGTGCATTAGTTAGAGGCTTCTACAATGCGTTTCATATCAGTCATATAACCGCGTAGCTCTGCACCTACCCATTCAACTGGGTGGTTGCGAATAGCATCATTCACTTCAATCAAGCGTTGGTTATCTACAGAGTTGGATTTTAGGTTCAAGCCTTTACCAATGACGTCGGTGCTGATGTGTGGCATGAATTTTTCGCGTAGCAGAGGCACAGCCGCGTGAGAGAATAGGTAGTTACCGTATTCTGCGGTGTCGGAAATTACTACGTTCATTTCATACAGCTTACGACGAGCAATGGTGTTAGCAATAAGTGGGGTTTCATGTAGAGATTCGTAGTAAGCAGATTCTTCTACGATGCCGCTTTCAACCATGGTTTCAAAGGCAAGCTCAACGCCGGCTTTAACCATAGCCACTAACAAAATACCTTTGTCGAAGTAGTCTTGTTCGTCGATTTTAGCATCGGTAGCAGGCGCTTTTTCGAAGCTGGTTTCAGCGGTTTCTTCGCGCCATTTTAGTAAGTTGGCGTCGTCGTTAGCCCAGTCTTCCATCATGGTTTTAGAGAAATGACCAGTCATGATGTCGTCTTGGTGTTTTTGGAACAG
>JBASZG010000026.1:0-45067 GCA_049277875.1 Venatoribacter sp. | reverse complement strand
GAAAGTATGATTAGCCATAGCAGTTCCCTTGTTTTTGTAGCTATTTGTAAGATAACTAATGCTTTTGCATTAGATACTAAGACACTTAGCGGCGAGGGCTGTGCTGTTCTGAGTGGGGCGAGTTGAGCTGGAAGGGTGTTTAATAATTTTCGTACCGGCGCCCTTCGGGTGCCATTATGGCGGCCACAGACCGCCGGTACGAAGATGCTGCTTAGGCGGGATTTTGTTTAAGGATGTTGTTAACTTCGTCTAGCGGTAGTTGCAAGAGACTAGCTATTTGTTTAGCAGCCATCTGGCCGTTACGATGCAAGTTCAAAACCGCTTCTTTGGCAAAGCTTAAGCGGCCTTTTTCGAGACCTTCCTTCAGGCCTTCTTCACGACCTTCTTCCATTAAGTAATCTTTCAACGTTTTGGACATGGTGTTTATCTCCTCCAGTTCGTTTATGTGTTCTAGGTTAATATCGATTTTGCTTGCCTTCAAGTGTTGCTTAAACCAGCGCACGACGATGCGTTGGATGCGTTCAAAGTCGGGGCTTTGTAAGGCGGCTTTTACCAGCAGGTTTATCGCGCGTTCGATGTCTGTTGAGGCTTTGGTTTTCTTTACCGCTAGGGTGCCGCTAAGTGGGCTGTTGATTTCTTCTAGGTCTTCAAAGCTGTAGCTTTGTTCTTCTATTAAAAAATATTTCTGCTGTGGCAAGAAGGGTTTCATAAAAGCGGGGACAGGCTGAATGAGTTTTTGTATTTCGGTGGCGATTTGCCACTTTTTATCACCGCTATATAAAACGATTGGAAACACCGGCGGCAGTTTGTTTTTGTTGAGGTTTAGCTTTTTTTCTTTTAATAAATGGTGATAAAAGCTGGCGGTGTAGTGCAGCATGCGCAGGGGCATGGTTTTGTCGCGGCTGGATTGAAACTCCAGCAGGATATACAAGTACAGCTCGGTTGGCTTTTTATGCGGTTTATCGCTGGGTTGTGGCAGCATTTGTACCGACCAAACTAGGTCTTCTATTTTTTCGTTGAGCAATGGGGTGATGTAGTTGCCGCTGTGGAGTTTGAGCGTGCTGTAGTCGAGTAAGCGGCTGATTTCTTTTGAGGTAAAGCCTTCTAGTAGTTGTTGTACAAATTCTGGGTGGGAGAATAGTTCTTTATTTAGAAGATCGAATTGATTGGCCATGATGCCTCCGTGCTTTTTTGCAAAGCCTACGGGGTTTTGGTGATGGTCGGCATCGGTAGAGTGTATGAGTTTACATCGCGTCGTAATGGCGGCCACAGGCCGCCGGTACGAGGCGTAGCCACCGATGCAATGATTACTGGTTGTTGGTTTTGTGGCTGAAGTCGGTGCAAGCTAGTTGGGTAAGGAGCTGGCGAAATTGGTTTTGCTCTAGGCTGTCGGGGCGAATGTGTAAACGTTGCCAGGGCCAGTTGCCTGTTTGCCAGATAATTAGGTGTTTGCGGCGCACACAGCCGTTGCGCCAAGTTAGGTTTTGCGTGGGTTGGTTGGGGCGTTGCAGTTGCCATTGGCCGTGGTGGTGGCTAAGCCGGTAACCTTTGGGTTGCTGGTTCAGCCACAGTGCTGTTAGCCAAATTGGTTGTAAGAGAAGAAAGCCAAGCAGCGGCAGCGAGCTAAACACCGCCGTGTTTACGGCTAATACCAGTATTAGGTTAAGTCGAGTTTGTTGGCGCGACGGTTTGAGTAGGAAATTAAAAGAGTTTGCGGTTCCTTGCATGTTCGAGTACCTGATTCACGGCGATTTCGAGTTCTTTATCGGCGGGTATTTGGTGGTCCATTAGCCAGGCAAATAGGTCTGGGTCTTCGCATTCCAGTAGTTTGCGGTAAAGCGCTTGGTCTTGTTCGCTTAATAAGTCGTAAGCTTCTTCGGCATAGGGTAATAACAGCACGTCCAGTTCGAGCATGCCGCGACGGCTGTGCCAGCGTACTTTGTTGGAATGAGACACAAGCAACTCCTAATTCTGGTTAAAAAGTGGCGGCATTATACATGCGAAAGCGCTTTGAGTTGATAGATTAACTCTAGCGCCTGTTTAGGGGTGAGTTCGTCGGGGTTAATTTGTGCAAGTTCTTCTTCCACTTGTGAAGGGGCACTGGCAAATAAGTCGGCTTGCATTGGGGCGTAACCTTGGGTTGCTTGAGCTATGGGGGCGGCGGTAGGCACGCTCAGTTGTTCAAGCTGGCGCAGTTTAATTTTGGCGTCTTGAATCACGTTATTAGGCACGCCAGCCAACTGGGCGACTTGCAGGCCATAGCTTTGGCTGGCGGGGCCTTGTTCTACGCTGTGTAAAAAGATGATGCGTTCTTCGTGTTCGGTGGCTTTTAAATGCACGTTTATGGCGTTGCTGTGCTGTTCGGGCAAGGCGGTCATTTCAAAATAGTGGGTGGCGAACAGGGTGAAGGCTTTGGTTTTTTCGGCCAAGTGCGCTGCGCTGGCCCAAGCTAAAGAGAGGCCGTCAAAGGTGCTGGTGCCGCGCCCTACTTCGTCCATCAGCACTAAGCTGTGTTCGGTGGCGTTGTGCAAAATGTTGGCGGTTTCGGTCATTTCGACCATAAAGGTTGAGCGGCCACCAGCTACGTCGTCGGAGGAGCCCATGCGGGTAAAAATGCGGTCGATAGGGCCAAGGCTGCAGCGCTGCGCTGGCACATAGCTACCAACGTAGGCCAGCAGTGTAATTAAAGCCACTTGGCGCATGTAGGTGGATTTACCGCCCATGTTGGGGCCGGTGATAATTTGCATGCTGGCTTGGCGGCTTAAATAGGTATCGTTGGCGACAAAGGGGTTGCTAATTAGGTTTTCTATAACTAAGTGACGGCCTTGTTCTATCTCTATTCCGGCTTCGGTGTTTAAGCTTGGGCGTACTAGGCGCAGCGTTTCGGCGCGTTCGGCAAGGTTATTAAGCACATCAAGCTCGGATAAGGCACTGGCACACAGTTGCAGCGCTTCAAGTTCTTCGTTTAAGTCTTGCACCAGTTGTTCGTACAGCATTTTTTCGCGGCTAAGGGCGCGGCTTTTGGCGCTTAGGGCTTTGTCTTCAAACTCTTTCAGTTCGGGGGTGATAAAGCGTTCGGCGTTTTTTAGGGTTTGGCGACGAATGTATTCGACTGGGGCGCTATCAGATTGGCTTTTCGAGAGTTCAATGTAATAACCGTGCACGCGGTTATAGCCTACTTTTAAAGTGCTTAAACCGGTTTTGGTTTTTTCGCGCTCTTCTAATTGCACCAAATAATCGCCTGCGTTTTCGCTGAGGCCGCGTAGTTCGTCTAGCTCGGCATCGTAACCTGTGGCAATAACGCCGCCTTCACGAATCACCACAGGCGGGTTGTCGATGATGGCGCTGGTTAACCGCTCTACCCAATGCGGAAACTCGATGGCGTTGGCCAGTAAAGTGGCGGCTTTGGGGGTGTCGAGCAAGCCTAACCGTTGGCGAATAGCGGGGATTTCACCCAGTGCATCACGCAGGCGAGATAAATCGCGTGGGCGCGCTGAGCCTAGCGCCACGCGGCTTAAAATACGTTCAATGTCGCCCACGTTTTTAAGCGACTGGTGCAGGCTTTCGCACAAATATTGGCTTTGAAGTTGCTCAATTAAGCCTTGGCGTTGCAAGAGTTCGTCACGGTTGCGCAGCGGTCGGTTGAGCCAGCGACGCAACAAGCGACTGCCCATAGCGGTGGCGGTTTTGTCCAGTATCCACGCTAAGGTGTGGTTGCTTTCGCCCTGTTGGTTAATGTCGATTTCTAAATTACGGCGACTGGCGGGGTCGATAATAATGGCGTCGTCTAGGCGCTCTACTAGCAGTGAGCGAATGTGCGGCAAGCTGTTGCGTTGGGTGTCTTTGGCGTAATAAAGCAAGGCACCGGCGGCTTGAATGGCAAGGGTTAAATGTTCGCAACCAAAACCGTTTAGGTCGCGGGTTTTAAGCTGGGTAGTGAGTAAGCGCAAGCAGGTGTCGGCATCAAAATGCCAAGGTGCCAGCGTGCGTGCGCCCGAACGCTCGGTAAGCATGTCGGGGTAACTGGTACTTTCATTTAACAGCAATTCGGCTGGGCGCAGGCGTTCAATTTCGGCCAACAGTGCCTCTTCACCCTCAACTTCCATGACCGAAAAACGCCCAGAGCTAAGTTCTAACACGGCTATGCCATGTTTATGCTTAACGCTGTGCAGAGCAACCAGTAGGTTATCGCGGCGCTCGTCTAAAAAGGCATCGTCGGTGAGCGTGCCCGGAGTGATAATGCGCACCACTTTGCGCTCTACTGGGCCTTTACTGGTTGCAGGGTCGCCAATTTGCTCGGCAATAGCTACGGATAAACCTTGGCGCACCAGCTTAGCAATGTAGCCATCTACGCTGTGAAACGGCACTCCGGCCATGGCAATAGGCTCACCACCGCTTTGGCCGCGCGCGGTTAGGGTGATGTCGAGTAACTCGGCAGCGCGCTTGGCGTCGTCAAAAAATAGTTCGTAAAAATCGCCCATACGATAAAACAATAAGGTGTCGGCAAACTCCGCTTTGGTGCGTAAATACTGCTGCATCATCGGGGTGTGCTGGCTTAAATCTTGGCTCATGTTTCACTCGTATTTGCGTTAAAAACGGCTATTCTAGTGCTCTTTTTTAGATAATTCATTAGCAGGTAGAGTAATGACTCAGCAACAGGCCATTGTGGCGCTCAGCACCCTACTATTAGAAAAAAATTGGCTGGTTGCCACAGCAGAATCTTGTACTGGTGGCGGCATTGCCACGGCCTTTACCGACCTGGCAGGCAGTTCAGCTTGGTTTGATTGCGGCTTTGTTACCTATTCCAACCACGCCAAAATGACGATGTTGGGTGTGCAAGCAAGCACCTTGCAGCAGCATGGCGCGGTAAGCGAAGCCACCGTAAAAGAGATGGTGCAAGGCGCACTAAGCCATAGCCAAGCGCAGTTAGCCGTGGCGGTAAGCGGTGTTGCTGGGCCAAGCGGCGGTAGCGACGAAAAACCCGTTGGTACGGTATGGTTTGGCTGGGGCAGCCAGCACTTAGTGCACACGCAAAAATGCGTATTTTCAGGCAATCGGGCGAGTGTGCGCGAACAAGCCATAACTCAAGCTATTGCGGTTTTAACTCAGTTTGCGGGCGAAAATTAAAAAAGCTCTTGGCGAATAAAAATAGCTGTGCTTAAATACTGGTCATATTCACAGTATTTATGCAAAAACTACTGGTTATCTTATAACACTCTTATTTGAAGGAAAGAGCGATGGATGCAAATAAACAAAAAGCCTTAGACGCAGCCTTAACCCAAATCGAGCGTCAATTCGGTAAAGGCGCCATCATGAAAATGGGTGAACACCCACGCGAAGCCATTCCGGCTATTTCTACTGGCTCACTAGGGCTAGACATTGCTCTTGGTATTGGCGGTTTACCCGTAGGCCGTATTGTTGAAATTTACGGCCCTGAAAGTTCAGGTAAAACCACCATGTGTTTATCGGTTATGGCTCAGGCTCAAAAAATGGGTAAAACCGTTGCCATCATCGACGCAGAACACGCCCTCGACCCTCTATATGCCGAAAAATTAGGCATCGACCTAGACAGTCTTCTGGTGTCTCAGCCCGACACTGGCGAGCAAGCCCTAGAAATTTGCGACAGCCTAGTGCGCTCTGGCGCGGTAGACGTAATTGTTGTCGACTCGGTTGCTGCGTTAACTCCTAAAGCCGAAATCGAAGGCGAAATGGGCGACAGCCACGTTGGTTTGCAAGCGCGTTTAATGTCGCAAGCCTTGCGTAAAATTACTGGCAATGTAAAAAGCGCCAATTGCTTGGTTATTTTTATTAACCAAATTCGTATGAAAATTGGGGTCATGTTTGGCAGCCCAGAAACCACCACTGGCGGTAACGCGCTTAAGTTTTATGCTTCTGTGCGTTTAGACATCCGCCGTATTGGTTCGGTAAAACAGGGCGAAGAAGTCATAGGTAACGAAACTCGCGTTAAAGTGGTAAAGAACAAAGTTTCGCCACCCTTTAAACAAGCCGAGTTTCAAATTATGTATGGCAGCGGCATTTATCGCATGGGCGAAATTATCGACCTAGGGGTTAAGTGCAACTTGGTAGACAAAGCCGGTGCTTGGTATAGCTACCAAGGTAATAAGATTGGCCAAGGTAAAGCCAATGCGGCGCAATATCTGTCTGAACATCCTGAAATTGCGAGCGAAATTGAAACCAATATCCGTACTCAGTTGCTTACTGTGGTTACCCCTATAGCGGGTGATGCCACGGTAGAAGCCGAGGAAGATTTTGAAATCTGATCTTCTCACTCTCGCCGAGGTTAAGCAGAAAGTTCTCGACCTGCTTTCTCGGCGCGACTATTCCCGCCACGAGCTATTCAGCAAATTAAAAGAAAAAGCCAATCTGGAAGAGCTAAACCGTGTTTTAGATGATATGGCCGAGCGTGGTTGGCAATCGGATCAGCGCTTTGCTAATAACTTTTTAAACAGTCGTTCCAGCAAATATGGCCCTTTGCGCTTACAGCAAGAGTTACGCAACAAAGGCATTCATAGCGATTTATCCAGCCAAGCCTTCGATGAACTAGAGGTTAATTTTAAGCAGCAAGCGCGTGAAATTTTTGAGCGCAAGTTTCCTGATTTTGATGCCACAGACATGAAGCAGAAAGCTAAGGCGTACCGCTTTTTAGCCCAGCGCGGTTTCAGCGCCGAGCAGGTGCAATACGCCTTAAGGGCGCAGTTAGATAACGATTAAAGCTTCATTAGGTGTTCTTTGTAGTGCAACATTTCAGCAATGGATTCACGAATGTCATCCAGTGCTTGGTGGCTGCCTTGTTTGTTAAACGAAGATACCACTTCGGGCTTCCAGCGTTTGGCCAGTTCTTTCACGGTAGAAACGTCAATATTGCGATAGTGGAAGAACGCCTCAAGCTCTGGCATGTATTTCACTAGAAAACGGCGATCTTGGTGAATGCTGTTGCCGCACAAAGGCGATTCACCGGCTTTTAAATATTGCTTTAAAAACTCTAGGGTTTTTTGCTCGGCCAAGCGGGTGTCGGTTTGGCTTTGGCGCACGCGCTCGGTTAGCCCAGATTGGCCATGAGTGTTAGTGTTCCACTCGTCCATGGCATCAAGCAGCATATCGGGTTGGTGCACGGCCATAACTGGCCCTTCGGCAACAACCTGTAGGTTGTTGTCGGTGATAATAGTGGCAATTTCGATGATAACGTCGCGTTCGGGTTCCAGCCCGGTCATTTCTAAGTCCATCCAGACTAAATATTTGCTTTGGCTCATGATTTAACTCTTTTTGAAAACGGGTGAAGTCTAGCAACTTGCATAGAACCTAGCCAACCATGACAATGTGTAAAATTGTTGAGACACCCTATGAGTAAACGCAAACTAACCCGCCGTCAGGCTTGGCGCATTGAAAAAGTTCAGGAAGAAAAGGCGCAGCGCGCTCAAAAAAAAGAGCAAAATATTCACGAGCAGCTTAACGCTGGTGAGCTAGGGCCAGAGATACATGGCCGCGTTATGGCGCATTTTGGCAGCCAAGTTGAAATCGAAAGCGTAGACGAGCAAGGCCCGCGTTACCGCTGTTTTTTACGCGCAAACTTAGGCTCGCTTATTACTGGCGATTTAGTGGTGTTTCGTATTGGTGCCAACTTTACTGGCGTGGTTGAAAAGGTGCTAGAGCGCCGCTCGGTGTTATCGCGCCCCAATATGTATAACGAGGTAAAACCCGTTGCCGCGAATATCGATGCCATTGTGCTGGTTATTGCACCCGAACCTTTAGCCCATACTAATTTAATCGACCGCTATTTGGTGGCCGCCGAGAATAATCAAATCACACCTATTATTTTGCTCAACAAAACCGATTTGCTGAATAGCGAAAACAGCGAGTATTTATTAGCAATACTTCAAGATTACAGCGCTCTGGGGTATCAAACCATGCAGGTTTGCAGCCGTGATGAATCAAGCCTTGGCGAGTTAAAAGCCTTCTTAAATCAGCAAACCAGTGTGTTTGTGGGGCAATCTGGGGTTGGAAAATCGTCTTTAATTAGCACCCTGCTTCCAGATGAAGAGCTAAAAATTGGGGCCTTGTCTGAAAACACCCGCAAGGGCAAGCACACCACCACCACCGCGCGGCTTTATCATTTTCCAGCAGGTGGCGATTTAATCGACTCGCCCGGTATTCGTGAGTTTGGTCTGTGGCACATGGACGAAGAGGAAGTGATGTACGGCTTTAAAGAATTAAGAGCACTGCATGGTCATTGCCGTTTTCGCAACTGCGCTCATCTTCAAGAACCGGGTTGTGCCTTGTTGCAGGCCGTTGAGCAAGGCCAAGTAAAACAGCAACGCTTAGACAGCTATCATCGCATTGTTCAGAGCCTTGCCGAGCTATAGTTTGGTAATTACCAGAACGCTTCGTTTTTGTTGGGTGGGTTGTCGTAGCTATTATCTTGCGCTTCACGCTCTTGGCGCAGTTTATCTATGGTTTGCCCGGCTTTATCCAAGGTGGATTTCACTTCAGGGCTGGGCGTGCTTTCTTCTTCAAAGGCACCGTCGTCTTCATCGTTGATAAAGTTGTATTCGGTTTCGTCTTCGCCATCTTTAGGCTCTTTCTGATTAAGCAAAGTTATGGCAATGCGGCGATTAATTGGGCTGTAGGGGTCATCAAGCACTAAAGGGGCGGTATCGCCTTTGCCTATTACTTGCGCTATTTGCTTTTTAGCAACGCCGGCTTCCATTAAAGCTTTGCGTGCGGCGTCTGCACGGGCTGCCGATAGCAACCAATTTTTGTCATCTTCTTCAGAGCTTTTGGCTTGTTGATCGGAGTTGGTGTGCCCAGAAATAGAAAGTTGATTGCTTAAACTGGCTAAAAGCGGTGCCAGTTCCCACAAAATGTCTTCGGCATAGTAGTTGAGTTCGGTGCTGCCAGCGGCAAACATTGGGCGATTGGTTTGATCTACGATTTGCAGCCGCACGCCTTCGGTGGTGATATCTACCAGCAGTTGGTTTTTAAAAGGCGAGAGCGTGGAGCTTGCGGCAATGCTGCTTTCAAGTGCTTTGGCTTGCTGTTCCATGCGGCGCTTTTCAATGGCGGCCGACATGCTGTCGATTTCATCGGCGGTTAAAACCTTATCCGGGTCGGGGGTGCCCGATTCAGCAATGTTATCGGCTCGATTCGGCGGGGTTCCACCCATATCAATCACATAATTAGAAGGCGCTAACGAGCCTTGTTCAAAGGCTTTTGGATCTTGGAAATAACTGGAAATGGCCGCGCGTTGCTCTTCCGATGCGCTACTGATAATCCATAACACCATAAACAAAGCCATCATGGCTAAAGCGAAGTCGGCCATGGCTACTTTCCAAGCGCCACCGTGGTGCCCGTGGCCACCTTTCTTGACTCGTTTTATAACGATGGTTTGTTTTTGGCCTAAATTTTCCATTAGCGACCACGCACTTTGCTTTCAACTTCAGTGAAAGTTGGACGACCATGCGTGTGCAGAGTTTTGCGTCCAAATTCAACCGCAAGCTGAGGTGGTAAACCATTAAGAGAAGCCAAAATACAGGCTTTCACTACTTCATAAAGCTTAATTTCTTCCGATGCCAAGTGCGCCATTGAGGCACTTATGGGGGCAAACACCCCGTAAGCAAACAATACACCTGCAAAGGTGCCCACTAGCGCCGCTGCAACGTGACCACCAATTTCAGACACTTCGCCGTCGATGGCACCCATGGTAATAACGATACCCAGTACCGCCGCCACAATACCAAAACCAGGCATGGCATCCGCTACTTTAGAAAGTGCTTCAGAGGGGGCCATGAGTTCATGCAGGCGCGTTTCAATTTCTGAGTCCATCAACCCTTCAAGCTCGAAGGAGGTTAAATTGCCGGCGGCAATAATACGAAAGTAATCGGCGATAAAATTGGAGAGTTCGTGATCGCTTTGAATGGCTGGATAGCGCGCAAATAAGGCGCTGGACTCAGGGCTTTCAACATCGGCCTCGATGGCCATAAAGCCTTCGCGGCGCGCTTTGTTCAATATGTCGTGTAGCAAGCCAAGCAGGTCGAGGTACATAGCTTTATCTACCTTGCCACCAGTAATCAGCTTAGGAAACATGCCAAATGTCTGTTTTATGACGGTGCCAGAGTTAGCCACGACAAAGGCACCAAAAGCAGCACCACAAATAATGAGTAGCTCGTAGGGCTGCCAAAGTGCAATAAGATTACCGTGCGACATCACGAAACCCGCGCCGACACTGGCAAACACCACTATCATTCCAACAATAAATAACATGCGTTAAACCTATGCTGTATTTTTTTACTTAGCTTTATTTTGAGTAAGCTAAGCATATTTTGTACCACTTCATACCTTCTCCTGAATGTTCGCCCCAATACAGGACATTTTCAGACACAAGGTGTAAGATGCAACCTTTCATTTTTTATCAAGTTGATAAGCCATGACTGAAGTTCTGCCACTTTTACTTGAACCTGAACAACTTGCTGCATTGTTACCGCTTGCAGACAATATCGTCGTTCTTGAACAGGCAAGTTTAGAGCAATTTCAACAAGGACACATTCCTAATTCTTTGTGGTTAGACTTTAAACTCTTACAGTGTAGCGGCAATTGTTCGCCAGGCTTGATACCTGAGGCAAAACATTTATCTGCTTTGTTCGGCTCCTTAGGCATTAATAAGGATACCCATATTGTTTGCAGCGATGGCGAAGGCGGTGGCTGGGCAGGCCGCTTAATTTGGGTACTTGATAGCATTGGTCACACCCACTACTCACTATTAAACGGTGGGTTAGTTGCGTGGAAACATGCCAACTTACCTTTAAGCACCGAAGTTATTACACCAGCCCCTAGCCATTATCCTATTGCGCAAATTAAAACCGAGCCAACCATCACCAAAGACGACTTAGTCACCAAACTGGGGGATAGTCATTTTGTGATTTGGGATGCACGCTCTCCGGCTGAATATCGTGGTAAAAAGGTGCTTGCCGCTCGTGCTGGGCATATTCCTGGGGCCATCAACTTTGAATGGACGCAGGCCATGGACCAAACTCGTGGCTTGCGCCTAAAAGATTTAAATGAGCTGCGCAGCACACTTAAACAATTAGGCATCGAGGCTGGTCAAGAAATTGTCACCCACTGCCAAACACACCATCGCTCTGGCCTTACTTACGTTATAGGCAAGCTGCTTGGATTTAACATTAAGGGTTATGCTGGGTCTTGGTCTGAATGGGGCAACGACCCTCATACCCCTATCCAATTACCATAAACACTGTTGAGTATTTGTATGTCGTTTAAAAAACAGGCTTTTATCGCATTTCAATATTTGGTGCCACAGCATTGGCTTTCGCGTTTAGTCGGAGCCATTGCCGCAAGCGAAGTGAAATGGATTAAAAACACTTTTATTAACTATTTTATTCCACGCTTTGGTATCAACATGGCCGAAGCACAACGCAAAAGCGCGGATGAATTTCGTAGTTTTAACGACTTTTTCACCCGCGAGCTCGAAACCGATGCACGTACCATTGCCGATGCCGCGATTTGCTCGCCAGCCGATGGGGCGATTTCTCAGCTTGGCCCAATTAAAGATGGGCGCATTTTTCAGGCCAAAGGCCAAAGCTATACCGCGCTAGAGTTGCTAGGTGGCAGTTCAGAACTGGCCAATGAGTTTGCCGATGGCGAGTTTGCCACTATTTACTTATCTCCAAAAGATTACCATCGCGTGCATATGCCCATTACCGGCACACTGCGCGACATGATTTACGTTCCTGGCGATTTATTTTCGGTAAACCAAACCACGGCTGAAAACGTGCCTCGCTTGTTTTCTCGTAACGAGCGTTTGGTGGCTATTTTTGATACCGAGCGCGGCCCAATGGCCATGGTGTTAGTTGGTGCCATGATTGTTGCCGCCATTGAAACTGTGTGGGCCGGGCGCATTACTCCATTCGAGCGTAAGAGAAAAGTAACTCATTATCAAAATCTGCAGCCCATTACGTTGCAGAAAGGAGAAGAAATGGGACGCTTTCTACTGGGTTCAACCGTAGTGCTGTGTTTTGCTAAGAACCAAATAAAGTGGCTTGAAACTATGCAAGCACAATCTCCTTTGCAGATGGGGCAGGCATTAGCAGAAAACCTACAATAACTGTACAGAACTTATACAATCTGGTTACATATTCCGTTAACTGAATTACAATCACAAAAAACATCGGTTTATCTTGATAAGAAGGTCAGCATGGACAGCCAAAATATACAACTAAAGCTAAATATTCCGGCACAAACGTTAGGCAGGTTAAGCTTCTGTGCTGGAAATATCGACAGCCTGAACCTGTGGGTAAAAAACTTACCTATTGCTAACACGGGGGAAGCGGCTCGTTCCTTATTTTTAGCCATACGCGAAATCAGCCAATGGCAGGCAGATCCATTATTGCGTTTTAAGTTTCTTGAAGCACTGCGCCCCAGCATTTACACCGTTTGCTCTCAGCTTACTCGCCACTTTTTACAGTCGTCGGTATCGCTGTCGGAAAAGCAGCTAAAAATTGCAAACCTGGGCCAAGCTTTACTGAAATATTTGGCCACTGGTTACAAAATGGTGATTGCGCATAGCCTAGAGCTTCCTAAAACCGTTGCCAACGAGCGCCCCGGTAAAGTTGTTACCATGAGCGTGCACCGCGCCATTTCTGAATTAAGCAGTTCATTGCTGGCCTGCTATCAATTGTATTGGACACCGGCCGAGCACAACTGGCTAGAAATTAATCAGTTGTTTTGGTTTGCAGAGCAAAATGATCTGCTCGACTTTAAAATAGAAGACAGAGTGTTAAGCGGCACTCAACAGCCAACCATTCGAGATATTTTTATTCGAGTGCATTTGTTGGCAATAGCCAAACCCAGTAATCTAAGCCAATACGACATCAACCTGCTTTATCAAACCTGCAAACAATGGGCGCAGTTTGTAAGCATCACCGCATACGATGACGAAAGCGCTCTGTTTATGATAAACCTGCAGCGCGACCAAGCGGCGCAGTATCGTCAAGAAGTGAGCGAGATTCAAAAAGCGACGTTTCGTGGCATCAACACCAGTCGCTTAGTGCACGAGCTAAAAATGTGGCTCACTGGCCCAGAAAGCAAACATCAAATTGAAGTGCCGAGCAACCTAAGTGAAAACTTGCTTATTCACGCAATTCAGTCTTGGGGCATTCATTGGCAGCGTACCTTCCGCCGTGCCACTACCGAAGGTTCAATCAAGCTTAGCCTTGGCTTAACCGCTACCCATTACTATTGCAGCGACCGCATCGATTTCGATAGCATTTTAGCCAACTTAAAACCCGTTGATGCCGATCTAAACCCCTTTGCCAGAAAAACCGCCACCGAAGACGGCTGGTCACAGGCGTTTGATGCTGAAGGCAGCAGCTATCGAGAAGCCTCAGACATTAATTTTGACGTGGTCGATTTTTTAAATAAAAACCAAGGCAATTCCACTGTTCAACAACGCCCCGATCTGTACCCAACTTACAGCGTTAGTTTGGTTAATAGCAGCCCCAGTGGTTACTGTATTCGCTGGACTGGTGATATTCCCTCTAACGCTCAGGTGGGCGAGCTTCTGGGCATTCAAGAGCAAGATGCACAGCATTGGTCGATTGGCGTTATTCGTTGGGTGCAGTTTGTAAACAAGCAAGAATCTTTGTTTGGTATTGAGCTAATTGCACCTCATGCCGAAGTTGCCGCCGTGCGTCTGCTGCAAAAAGTGGGCAACAACCATGCTTATACTCAAGCCTTGTTATTGCCTGCAATTAAGGCCATTTCTCAACCAATGACCCTAATTGCACAGCGCATTCCTTTTAGTGCTGGCAATAAAATTGAGCTATTACACAACCAGCTAAAAGGCCGTTTCCAACTCACCAAACGGTTAATTTCAACCAACAGCTTTAGCCAATTTCAATTTAAAGAAACCGGGTTGATGGCTACGGCCGAAAACGAAAAAAACACAAACGATGAATTTGATGCAATTTGGGGCAAGCTGTAAATGAAACCTGCCTCAGTTTTCGCGTTTAAACTTTAAAAATAAAGATTGGGGCACTCATGTCTACGAGGGAAATCCTTCATTTATTGCTTGTTACTGAAACTCAAAATGATGCTGAAAATATTGTTAGCCTTTTACGCAACACAGGTATCGCTACCAGAGCACAACAAGTCACCTCTTTAGTTCATTTTAATGAGTTGTTACACGAAAAAACTTGGGATCTATTAATTTCGCTGCCAAGCGTGGGAGATATTCACTACGCCGATGTGCTAAGGCAAATTAATCGTCTAAAGAAAGACTTGCCGGTTATTTTATTAACCAATGGCATTGCCGACACTTCACAGCAAGAGCAATACCTAGAGCACGGAGTGGCCGCATTGGCAGCAAAAGGCTCAGATGCGTTGCTGTTATTGAATATCCAGCGTGAATTGGAAAATTTGTATGCACGCCGCGCTTATCGCGCGTTGGAAATTCGCCTGCGAGAAACCGAAAAGCGTTGCCAAACCCTATTAGAAAGCTCACGTGACGCCATTTCTTATATTCACGATGGCATGCATGTGTACGCCAATAAGGCCTATTTGGATTTATTTGGTTACGAAAAAATAGCCGATTTAACCGGCGTGCCTATTCTCGATTTAATTGGCCCACAAGCGCAGCAAGAATTCAAGCAAGTGCTAAAAGAGCTGCAGCAAGAACAAGGCAAGGCACAAGAACACAAAAGTTCTGGCGTAAATAACAAAGGTAAAACCTTTCCAATTTACATGCACTTTGCTCCAGCCAGCTATGCCGATGAAGCTTGCACTCAAGTAACCATTCAAATTGAAAACGCCGATCGCAGTTCTGAGCTAGAGAAAAAACTGAAAGATCTTAGCAGCCTTGATCAGCTTACTGGCTTATTTAACAAGCAGCATTTCTTTGTACGCTTGGAAGAAGCCGTAGAAATGGCCGTGCGCAAAGACGCCCAAGGCGCGCTGTTGTATATCAACATTGATGGCTTTGGCAAAATTAAAAGCGAAGTGGGCATTAACTACTGCGATAGTGTTATTCAGCAGGTTGCTCGCGCACTGAGAAATGAACTTGATAGTAAATACGTTTTAGCTCGCATTGGTGAGGACATTTTTGGTTGTCTGTGCTTGGATATTGATGCCGACCAAGCCACCTCCATTGCCGAGAATTTACGCAAAACCGTTGAGTCTCTGTTAATTAATGTGGCCAACCGCACGGTAACTACCACGGTAAGCATCGGTATTTCTTTGGTTACGGATACCAGCTCACGCCCAGATGAGTTAATGCAACATGCTCATGAGGCATCCGATGCAGTAAGAGATCAAGAAAGCACCCGCACAGGGAATGGCGTTCACCTCTTCCTGCCACCCAAAGTAGAAGCACAAGCCCCAGCAGAAGACTTCCAACAAATACTCGCCGAGGCACTGCGTAACAATAGCTTTAAGCTGATGTTCCAGCCCATCATCAGCATTCGCGGTGATGAAATTGAGCATTACGAAACCTTCTTGCGCGTAAAACTACCCAATGGCGAAGAAATGTCGGCAGGGGTGTTTTTTGCCAATGCTAACGTCAGCGATTTGCTTAAACGCAAACTAGACCGTTGGGTTATTTTGCACACCAGCAAGCGTTTGGGTGAGCACTGCGCTAAGGGCCATAGCACTCGCATGTTTATTAATCTGTGTTCGGCTTCAGTGACTGATGAAACCTTGGCTAATTGGATTAACGTTGCACTAAACGCCGCTAAATTACCAAAGGGTTCGGTGGTATTTCAAATTCACGAAGACGATGCCTCACGCCATTTGGCTCAAGTGCGTCAGTTCAGCCAAGCCTTACAGGAAAAAGGCATTCCTATTTCTATTAGCCGTTTTGGTTGTGCGCTTAACCCTTTGCAAGCCTTGCAGCATATTGATGCCACTTACATCAAGATTGACGGTTCATTTGTGCAGGATATTGGCAATCCAAAATCGAATAAGGCGCTTAATAAGCTATTTACCGAGCTGCATCAGCTTGGCAAAGTTACGATTGTGCCTCAGGTGGAAAACGCCACTATTGTTCCTACTTTGTGGCAAATGGGGGTGCACTTTATTCAGGGATATTCCGTACAAGCGCCATCGAATGCCATGTCCTTTGGCTTTAACGACGGCAACTAATTACTCTTGAATGTCTCGATCTCGGTAGCCCAGTAGATACAAAATGCCATCCAACCCCAGAGTTGAGATGGCATTTTTGGCGTTTTTACGCACCAGTGGTTTGGCTCGAAACGCAATGCCAAGGCCAGCAATGCTGAGCATGGGTAGATCGTTAGCACCATCGCCAACCGCAATGGTTTGTTCTAGCTTAATGCCTTCTTTGTCGGCCAGCTCTTTAAGCAATTCGGCTTTACGCGCTCCATCAACAACTCGGCTGGTCACTTTTCCGGTGACCACACCGTTTTCCATGTCCAAGTCGTTGGCAAACACATAGTCGATGCCTAATTTCTTTTGCAAGTAATGGCCAAAGTAATTAAAACCGCCCGATAAAATGGCTGTTTTGTAGCCCAAGGCGCGTAAATTACGCATTAAGCGTTCAGCTCCTTCAGTAACGGGCAGGCGTTGGGCAATGCCGTCGAGCACGTCACCCGATAAGCCTTTTAGCAGTGCCACGCGCTGTTCAAAGCTTTGGATGAAGTCTAGTTCGCCTTGCATTGCGCGTTCGGTAATAGCGGCAACCTGCTCCCCAACGCCAGCGGCAGCGGCAAGCTCGTCTATCACCTCTGCTTCAATTAGGGTGGAGTCCATATCAAAGCATACTAGGCGGCGCGTGCGTCGGTAGAGATCGTCTTCTTGGAAGGCAATATCCACGCCCAACTCGTTCGCTGCTTGTAAAAACTGTGCGCGCATGGCGGCTCGGTCGGCGTCACCACGCACCGAAAATTCAACGCAAGCGCGGGTTTGCTGCTCTGGTTTTTGCAGCGACACCCGCCCAGACAAACGATTGATTTGGTCAATATTTAAGCCGTGTTCGGCCACAATGGCGGTAACACGAGCAATGGCACTGGCTTCGATGGTACGAGCCAGTAAAGTGACGATATGACGCGGTTTACCTTGCTGTGCCACCCACAGTTCGTAGCTTTCAGGAGTGACCGGAGTAAAACTTACTTTCAAACCCAATTCGTGGGCGCGAAATAAGATGTCTTTAAACACTGGGTCGGAATGTGTTTGCGATGGAATCGCGGCCAGAATGCCAAGCTGTAGGCTGTCGTGAATGCCAGCTTGACCAATATCTAAAATGGTCACGCCATACTGAGCCAGTATGGCGCTAATACTAGAGGTTAGCCCGGGTTTGTCTGCCCCAGATACACGAATTAAAACGAGTTCAGTCACAGATGCAATCCCGTGGTCAATCTAAAAAATTAAAGTTTGTTGGTATCGGCTTTAGCGGCAGTTACAACAGCGCGTAACTCTTCAATTAGGTCGATGGTTTCGTGAGTGGAAAGCGCGCGGATACGATCTTGGCTCATTAGATATAAGCCCTTTTCTAATTGCTGTAATTTATCTTGTAGAGATTGTTTTACATCACTCATAACGAGTCCTCATGGCTAAAGTTAAATTCGAAAATCAAAACGCGCCCATCATACCACCGGCATGGCAACAACAACACAAATCTAAACAATTTGTAACAGATTACATTCCTAGCCAGTGATATGGTTCGCTTGTTTTTTTCTAGACCAAACTATACTTATTTCCGTGATTTGGTTGTAGTCCTGCTGAGTTAGAACTGGCCAAGTCAACCCCTAGAAATCACCAAACACAGAGGGTGTGTTATGTTAACGAAAAAATTAGCTCTGGCTTCGGCGGTACTGCTTACCAGCGCCCAAATGGCCTATGCAGATGATTTACAGATTAATGGCTTTATCAACGTAACAGCCGGCATCGTTGATGATAAAACCGTCGGTGAAACAGATGTAGGTCAAGGTTATGACACAGGCGTTAGCTTTGACCAAGGCACGCTGGCTGGTTTACAAGTTTCCAAACGCATTAATGACAAAACCAGCGCCACCGTTCAAATGGTCGCTCGTGGCAAAACCGGCTATGAAACCGACGCGACTTGGGCTTATGTTTCTTACGACCTAACCGACAACAGCACTATTAAAGCAGGTCGTTTACGCACGCCTTTCTTCCAATATTCAGACTTTTTAGAGGTGGGCTACGCCTACAATTGGGTTACCCCCCCCTAGTATTGTGTATCGCTTAGATACCATGTCTTCTGTTACTGGCGTCGATTTCACTCAGCGTTTTACTGCCGGTGCCGTTGATGGCGCAGTACAGGTGTATGCAGGGCGCTACCATGACGACTTTAACCTAGACGGCGACACCTACGATATGGAACTGCGCAAAGCAGGCGGTATTGTATTAAGTGGTAACGTCGGTGACTTTGGTGCGCGTTTAAGCTATCACCAAGCGGGGTTTTATATTAATGGCTTAAACCCATTAAGCACTCAGCCTCGTAAACTCGATGCTCTTGCAGGCTTAGCCATGATGGTGGGTGCCGATGTTGTGCCTGAAGGCCAAACCTCACGCTTCTATCAAGCTGCATTAAGCTGGGACAATGGTTCAACCAGCCTTACAGGGGAATACACCGCATTGCGTCATGATTCAGACTTGCTGGTAGACGACGATGCTTGGTTTGTCAGTGCTGCTCAGCGTATGGGTGCATTTACGCCTCATCTTACCTTTGCCCAGGCAACCGATAATCTGAAATCTGGCTCAACAGGCATTGCCCAGCGCTTTACCGAAGACAAGCAAAACAGCCTTACTTTAGGCGTGCGCTACGACTTCGCACTTAATACCGCATTAAAACTTGAAGCAACCTATGTAGAGCGTGAGTCGGCCGATTCAAGAGCGGCTGAAGCGACCAGTATTATTAAGACTGCACAAGCTAATAGCACCCCTCCAAATACAAACGACCTTATCGCCGCCAGTAAGAAAAAACTCGATAAAACCGATGGCATGCTTTACACCCTTGGCCTAAGCGTAATGTTCTAAGGAGAATAACCATGAATTTAATCCGTACCTTAGCAAAATTAGGTTTAGCCTTTGGCCTAGTAGTCAGTGCAACCGCTTTCGCAGAAACGGCTGTCATTGTTAGCAAAGACAACGCCAACTCGAACCTAGATAAAAACCAAATTGAGCAAATCTTTTTGGGTAAAACCTCTAGCTTCCCTGATGGTGCAAAAGCCATTCCGATCGACCAAAACGAAGGCAGCGCTACTCGTGATGCCTTTAACGACAGCGTTTTAGGTAAAAACGCCAGCCAGTTAAAAGCTTACTGGTCGCGCTTAATTTTTACCGGTAAAGGCACTCCGCCTAAAGAATCTGGTAACGATGCTGATGTCGTTGGTTTAGTGGCCAAAAACCCTAACCTGATTGGCTATGTGGATGCCAGCGCTGTAAACGACTCGGTTAAAGTTGTCTTTAAGTTCTAACCATCCTATAAAAATGGCGCCTTAATTGGCGCCATTTTTTTCTGCTTTGTTAATTGAGTGCTTTAGCACTGGTTACAATCAAAACAGGGGTCATGTTGGCCTTGGTCAATTCTGGGTTTAACGCCAGCATGCTGGTTTCTAAACTGCCTAGCGTTTTGGCGCGATCTTTAGATGAAGGGTGAGTGCTTAAAAAAGCCGGTGTACCGCTGCCACCAGCTTTCTGCATTTTTTCCCACAGTGAAACAGCCGCTTTAGGGGTATAGCCCGCGCGAGTGGCCAGTTCGATACCAAGGCGGTCGGCTTCCGATTCGCCTGTGCGACTGTTGGGCAGTTCAAGGGCAACCTGTGCAGCAAGAGCCGCGCCATTTAGAGCCATTTCGTTGCCCCCTATCGCTTGCGAAGCCATGCTTAAACCGGTGTTCATGACCATCGCGCGCGACATGCGCTCGGCGGTATGGTTGGCCAAAGCGTGGGAAATTTCGTGCCCCATGATTTGCGCAATTTCATCGTCGGTTAAGTTAAGCTGCTCAACAATACCGCTGTAAATAGCCATGCGCCCACCCGCCATGCACCAAGCGTTGAGTGTGTTGGGGTCGTTAATAATGGCCACGCTCCATTTCCAGTTGGCGCTGTCTGGGTAACGCTCGTTTGCCACGCTAACAAGGCGGCCAGTGATAGTGGCGATGCGCTCTGTCCAGGCTTTATCGGTAATAAGTTGTTGGTTGTTTTCCAGCTCGGTTACCGTGGCAACGTAGGCTTTTTCCGATTCTACAATGGCAGTTTTTGGAGAAATCACCATAAGCTGTGAGCGCCCAGTGGGGCTGGTGCTACAGCCTGCTATGACTGCGCTGGCCAATAAAGCCGGTAAGATTATTTTTTTCATGCCTGTCTCGTTTGTATCTTTGCCTAATTTAACCTGTTAAATCATGGGCTTAAGCCTGTATAAAGGCACGCACAATAACAACAACAGGTATTTTATGAAAAAGGTTCTTTTGCTCTTAGTGCCATTAGTCGTGGCTTTTTTGTTTGGTGTGTTGCAGGGCGCTTATTTACCCATAGGCAAGTGGCTTTACCATACTGCAACTCAAACCGAGGCGTCATTGTACGGTTTTGAGAAAGAAAGTGTCGATATTGGCGACATGAAATTAGCCCTTTACCGCCATGCCAACCCCGGCAAGCCCACCTTGGTAATGCTCCATGGCTACAGCGCCGACAAAGATGTGTGGGTGCGTTTTGCCAAGCATTTTACCGACGATTATCAAATTATTATTCCCGATTTGGCTGGCCACGGTGATAGCCCCTATCAGCCAGAGTGGAACTACGGCATGCCAGCACAAGCCGCGCGCGTAATGGCCTTGCTAGACCAGCTAAACGTGCAACAAGCGCATTTTATTGGTAATTCTATGGGCGGCTTTTTAACCGCCACTCTCGCGGTGCGCTACCCAGAGCGTACCTTGTCGGCGGTGATGGTGGATGCCGCTGGGATTACTTCGCCCATTCCCAGCGATTTATACAAAATGCTGGAAAACGGCCATAATCCTTTCTTAATTACCAACCGCAAAGAGTTTGATGCCTTCTTTGCCATGACTATGCGCAAGGCACCTTTTATGCCCGACATAGTGCTGGAAGCCGTAAGCGATAATTACATTCAGCGCCGTGAGTCTTTGGTAAAAATACTTGATGACTTCGCGTTAAACGATCAGTTGGAAAACCAGCTCAGTGACATTAAAGCGCCAGCCATGATTTGGTGGGGCGATGGCGACCAACTGCTGCACGTTAGTGCTGTGCCTTTATGGCAAGCGGGGATTCCTCAGGCCGAGGTCAAAATCTTTGAAGGCATTGGGCATATGCCAATGATGGAAATTCCAAGCCAGTCTGCAAAGGTTTACCAAGCGTTCTTGGCTAAGCTGAAATAGCCCTAAAACTCCACGGCGTATAGCAGGGCATCTTCGCTGCCCTTGGCCGTGGGGTAATAGTTGGGGCGCACACCTACTTGGCAAAAGCCTAAAGATTCATACAGTGCAATGGCTTTGCTGTTGCTTTCACGCACATCTAAAAACCACCGCTGCGCTTGTTGCTGTTCTAGCCATGCCTGCAGCGCATTCATGAGTTTGCGGCCATATCCACGACCTTGCTGGCTTGGCAAAACGGCAATCATCAGTAATTCGGCTTCGCCAACAATTAAGGTGTTTACCGCATAAGCCACGACTTTGCCCTGTTCTTCTAAGACCCAAGTGGTATTGGTTTTGGCTAGATAGCGAGTAACCACGCTTGGCGACCAAGGATGAAAATGGGCACTGCTTTCAATGGCCATAATGGCCGCCAAGTCTGAGGCTTGAGCCGAGCGAAATAACATAAAAACTACTGGGGTAGATGAGTTAATAACGCTTGCCAAAGAGCGCGCTTAGCATCGGCGTGTTGCATAGATTGAGCTAAAGATGGGGCGCTGTAGGCAATAGGAACTTGAATTTGCTCAAGCCAGTATTTGGCTTCATCACTGAAGGCGATGGCCGCCTGAGCACCTTGTTTTTGCAAAAATTGCCACTGCGCTTGCAAGGCTTGCAGCGCGACGGGGCGGCCTTGCTGCTGCGCTGAAACTTTCAAATAAGGCCAAGTAAATACCATTGGTTCGGGTAAAAACTGGTTGGTGCGTAGCATGGCCTGCTGAATGGTAAACACCCAACTTTGCAGTAACTGAGTTTCTTCTGGCGCGCTTACCCAAACTAAAGGCATGGCATTGCGCACAAACACCAGAGAGATATTTGGCACTTCAAAGGCGTCGGGTGTGGCATTGGGCTGAGTGGTTACTTGCTCGGTGACTTCTGCCACCAGCTCTTGCAGTTTTTGCGGCTGAGCAGTGCGCTCTGGGTGCAGTGGAATAACCTTTGCCAAAGGCTTGGTTACCACTGCCACTGGGGCTTGCGGCTGAGTTTCAGGCAACCAGCGCGCAGCAGGCGCATTCGCTAAAGCATGGCGTGGCAACCATTGCACCACGCCCATTGCTTGCAAATAGTCTAAACGCTGCTGCTCTAACACTTATACGCCTTCACGTTGTGGGTTTTTACTGGATTCACTGCCAAGCAAATTTAAGGCGTGAATATAAGCTTTGGCCGAGGCCACGATAATATCGGTGTCAGCACCGCTGCCATTAACAATACGGCCACCTTTCTCCAAGCGTACCGTTACTTCGCCTTGCGAGTCGGTGCCTTTGGTAATGGCATTGACCGAATACAGCAGCAAGGTGCCTTTCGAGTTAACGATATTTTCAATGGCTTTGAAGGTGGCATCCACTGGGCCACTGCCAAGAGCGCTGGCTTTGTGCTCTTGGCCATTTACCCACAACACTAAATCGGCTTTGGGGGTTTCGCCCATAGCAGAATGGCTTTCCAGCGCGACTAAACGTACGTTTTCTTGGGCGGCTTCACTGGCGGTTTCTGTCACCAGAGCTTGCAAGTCTTCGTCAAAGATTTCGTGTTTTTTGTCGGCCAGTTCTTTAAAGCGGGCAAAGGCAGAGTTTAACTCGCTGTCGGTTGCAAAACTTACACCCAGTTCTTCTAAGCGGCTACGGAAAGCAGCGCGACCAGAGTGTTTGCCCATAACCATTTTGTTAGCACCCCAACCCACGTCTTCGGCTTTCATAATTTCGTAGGTTTCGCGGTGTTTTAATACGCCGTCTTGGTGAATGCCGGATTCGTGAGCAAAGGCGTTAGCCCCAACAATGGCTTTGTTGGGCTGCACAGGAAAACCGGTAATAGAAGACACTAAGCGCGAAGTTGGCACAATGTGGGTGGTGTCTATGCCGGTTTCGATATTGAACAAATCGTGGCGAGTGCGCAGTGCCATCACAATTTCTTCTAGCGAAGCATTACCCGCACGCTCGCCCAAGCCGTTGATAGTGCATTCTACTTGGCGCGCGCCATTAGTAACGGCGGTCAAAGAGTTGGCTACGGCAAGGCCCAAGTCGTTGTGGCAATGCACTGAGAAAATAGCTTGGTCGGCATTAGGAATGCGCTCAATTAGCGTTTTGATTTTATGGCCAAATTCTTCAGGAATGGCGTAGCCCACAGTATCGGGAATGTTAATGGTGCGCGCGCCAGCTTTAATGGCTTGTTCAACAATGCGGCATAAAAAGTCGATTTCAGAGCGGCCAGCGTCTTCGCACGAAAATTCTACGTCTTCTACTAGGCTGCGTGCCAAGGTTACTGCGCGCACGGCTTGCTCTACTACTTGGTCTGGCTCCATTTTAAGCTTGTATTTCATATGAATGGGCGAGGTAGCAATAAAGGTATGAATACGCGCACGTTCGGCTTTTTTAAGTGCCGCCGCCGCTTGCTGAATATCGCGGTCTATCGCGCGCGATAGGCTGCAAATGGTGCTTTCGCGTACCGCCGCCGCTACCGCTTCAATGGCTTCAAAGTCGCCAGGCGAGGCCGCCGCAAAACCCGCCTCGATAACGTCTACGCGCATTTTTTCTAAGGCTTTACCAATACGCACTTTCTCGTCTTTGGTCATGGAAGCGCCGGGGCTTTGCTCGCCGTCGCGCATGGTGGTATCAAAAATAATTAAACGATTTTGGCTCATAGTTCTGCCTTATTATGAATATGAATTTATTTAGCTGGGCCAACAAAGTGGTGGGCCAAGCGATTACCCAGCAATAAGCAGGCAACAAAAATTAAAATATCGGTGTTTAAACTCAGTACATCCACCAGCGCTGGGCCGGGGCAAAGCCCTACTAAACCCCAGCCGATGCCGAATAATGCCGCACCAGAGAGTAAACGCAAGTCGATTTGTTTTAAGGTGGGGGTGTGGAAATGAAATGCAAACAGTGGTTGTTTCATGCGTTGGCTCAAGTGGTAGGTGATAGCAAATACCACCACCGCTGACCCCATCACGGCAATAAGAGCGGGTTCCCACTGGCCAAAAATATCTAGAAAGGCGCGCACTTTGGCTGGGTCGTTCATGCCAGAAAGCATTAACCCAAGGCCAAAAATAAAGCCGCTGGCAAGGGCAACCAAATAACGGCTCATAGCCCTACTCCATTCATTACCGCTACGGTAAGCACGCCAAACAGCATAAAGGTGACCGTAGCAATAATAGAACGCGGTGAAAAGCGCCCCATGCCGCACACGCCATGGCCACTGGTGCAACCATTGCCAATGTAAGTGCCAAAGCCGACGCACAGGCCTGCTGCCATTAAAAGCGCTTTGTTGTTGGTAATATGAATAGGCGATTCACCACCCAGCAAATGGAATACAGGCCAAGCCAGCACTAGGCCAAGTAAAAACCAGAAGGTCCAGTGACGCTGCGCTTCACGCCATTGGAATACCCCAGAGATAACAGCCGTCATGCCACTAATACGGCCAATTCCTAGCCATAGGATGGTCGCGGCTAAACCAATCAATGTGCCGCCAATAAGTTCGAGAGTCATGGGAACGCCTTACAATTTGTTCAGACATTTTACTGTGATAAGCGCATAATGCCCACAGCCATACATCACTTTCTTTGTCTGGAGCTTTCATGACTGCCGTTTTACATGCCGGTCAGCAGGGCACGCCACTGCTGGTTATCGCTTCCTCTGATTATTCCGCTTGGCTCGAAAAAGAAGACAAGCTCACCCAGTCTTGGCTAACCTCACTTCACTATCAGGGCAAAGGGCTGCAACCTTTGTTTAACGCCGAAGATGGCCATGTCAGCCGCTATCTGGTGGGTGTGGAAGATTTAAACGATTACTTTGCTTTAGGCAATTTAGCCACCAGCTTGCCTGCTGGCGATTATTATCTTGCTAATATTGATCAACCCGAACAACTTGCCAAACTGGCATTTGGCTTTGCACTCGGTGCTTACCAGTTTGATCGTTATAAAAAAGCCGAAAAAGAAAAACCCCATCTTTATTTGGCCGATACCGATACGTTGCGCACGGCCAAGCATTGGGTAACAGCCACCACTTTAGTACGCGATTTAATTAATACGCCCGCTGGCGACATGATGCCCAGCCAGTTAGCAGCCACGGCTACCGCCATTGCCAGTGAATGCGGTGCCAAGGTAAGCCAAATTGTTGGCGATGAATTACTAATTCAAAACTACCCCATGATTCATGCCGTTGGGCGCGCCAGTGTTCACCACCCACGTTTAATTGATATTCGTTGGGGTAACGCCAATAACCCTAAAGTAACTTTGGTGGGCAAAGGCATTTGCTTTGACAGCGGCGGCCTCGACCTCAAGCCTTCTAGCGGTATGCGTACCATGAAAAAAGACATGGGCGGTTCAGCTCATGTGCTGGGTTTGGCTTATTTAATTATGAGCAATCAACTGCCTATTAATTTGCGGGTATTAATTCCTGCGGCTGAAAACGCCGTTAGCGGCAATGCGTTTCGCCCTGGCGATGTGCTGAAAACTCGCAAGGGTTTAACTGTGGAAATTGAAAATACCGATGCCGAAGGTCGCTTAGTGCTGTGCGACGCCTTAACCGAAGCCGTTAGCGAACAGCCTGAACTGGTAATCGACTTTGCTACCTTAACAGGGGCTTGTCGTATTGCTTTAGGCACTGAGCTGCCTGGGTTTTTCACTAACGATAAAGCTTTAGCCCAAGAGTTGATGAGCATTGGTGACAACAACAACGACCCAGTTTGGCAGCTACCTTTGCACCAAGCCTATCGCTCTAACCTCGACAGTGATGTTGCCGACTTAGCCAATGCAGCCTCAGACGGTTACGGCGGTGCCATTACAGCGGCTTTGTATTTAGAGCGATTTGTTGAAAACACCCCTTGGGTGCATTTCGATATTATGGCGTGGAATCGTCGCAAACTGGCTGGCCGCCCAGTGGGTGGTGAGGCCATGGGCATGCGCACCGTGTTTGAGTATTTGCAAAAACGCTTTGCTTAGTCAGAAACAAGCAGAGCGCGCTGCGCTCTGCTAACTTAGGCATTTTCTAGCCGATTAAAACGTTCTGCAATGGGGTTGTCGCTGTAGTTCAGCGCCGCGCCATCTGGGGTGTTGTAAAGGCGTAGTGCAATCAAGTTGGGCTTATCGCCCATATCAAACCAGTGCAAGGTATGTGCTGGAATACGAATGAAATCGCCTTGACGACAATGCACTTCGTAGACGCGTTGCTGCACGTGCAAACTAAACAAACCCTCTCCGGCAACAAAGAAATACACTTCATCTTCACTGTGACTGTGCTCGGATAAATCGGTGCCGCGCGGCTTGTCGAGCGGTGCACCAATCACCTCTACTTGCTGATAACCTTCACGCGCTTGAATGCGTTTGATGTCGGCTTGATAGGCAGCCAGCACAGTTTCACTGGTCAATTGCGCAGGCAGTTGTGACGCAATGGGCCACTGCTCATAACACACACCAATTTCGGCAAGCTTACGGCGAATACTAATGTTGTTGTGGGAGCCAAAAAGTAAATCGACGGTGTCTTGTTCGTGATAAATCCGTAAAGCACTCATAGTTAACGTCCACGCAGAAACAGTTTATCCAGCTCAGCCATGTTGAGCTGGGTCCAAGTGGGGCGGCCATGATTGCATTGGCCACTGCGCTCTGTGGCTTCCATGTCTCGCAGCAAAGCATTCATTTCAGGAAGGCTTAATTTTCGATTCGCCCGCACCGAGCCATGGCAAGCCATGGTAGCCAGAAGCTCATTGCGTTTGGCTTGTAGGCGGTCTGATTGGCCAAATTCCATTAGGTCGTTGAGCATATCGGTAATCAGCTCCGTTACCTTAGCATTTTGTAGTAAAACAGGTATGCGACGAATAAGTAGGCTTTCTGGGCCACTGCGCGCCAATTCCACACCAAGGTGTAAGAACTCGGCATGAAATTGTTCTGCGGCATCGGCTTGGCGTTCGCTTACAGCCATAGACACGGGCACCAGCAAGGGCTGACTAACCACGTTTTGCTCGTCCATAGCGGTTTTTAAGCGTTCGTAGGTAATGCGTTCGTGGGCGGCGTGCATATCCACCAGCACTAAACCTTGTGCGTTTTGCGCCAGAATATAAATGCCGTGCAGTTGCGCAATGGCAAAACCCAAAGGCGGCGCCTGGGTGGCATCGTTCTCGGCTAGGCTTTGCAGTGGTGCAGCCAGACTTTGCCAAGCATGCAGTTGGTTGGAAATTTCGCTAGGTTCAGGCCGGTTACTAAAACTCGGTTGCCAGCTAGGTTGTAAAGACGGCGCAGCACTGCTGGGCTGGTAGGCAATTTGCGCTTGTTCTTTAAATTCACCTGCTGCAATACCAGAGGTTGTAGGCGCAGTTGGTTGGAGTGCATAAGGCGAGCTGCCATGCTGGTTGTCTTCTGGGCGCACTTGCGCCAAAGCATGGTGCAGCGCTCGAAAAATAAAGTCGTGCACTAAACGGCCATCGCGAAAACGCACTTCGTGTTTGGTGGGATGAACGTTCACATCCACCAATTTAGGATCAAGAGTTAAATAAAGTACAAAGGCAGGATGGCGGCCATGATAGAGCACATCACGGTAGGCTTGCTTAATGGCATGTACGACCAACTTGTCGCGCACCACCCGGTTATTAACGAAAAAATACTGCATATCGGCCGCCGAGCGCGAGAAGGTTGGCAGGCCAACCCAGCCTTCTAGGTGAATGCCAACGGCTTGATTTTCAATACTCACGGCGCTTTGCATGAACTCGGCGCTTAACAGGCTGGCGACGCGCTTTTCTTTTTCCAGCGCAGTGGTTGCGGGGCGTAATTGATGCACGGTTTTACCATTATGACGCAGGCTGAAAGCAACGTCGTAGCGGCTTAGCGCCAAGCGTTTCACGTATTCTTCTAAATGCGAAAATTCGGTTTTTTCACTGCGTAAGAACTTGCGTCGCGCTGGGGTGTTAAAAAATAAATCGCGCACTTCCAGAGTGGTGCCAACAGGGTGAGCCGCAGGGCTGATGCTGGTAACCATGTCGCGACCTTCAGCCACAACGGCCCAAGCCTGGTCGGCTTCTTGATGGCGTGAGGTTAAGGTTAGGCGGCTTACCGAGCTGATACTGGCGAGGGCTTCGCCACGAAAGCCTAAGCTGGCAACGGCTTCAAGGTCGTCAAGGCTGGTAATTTTACTGGTGGCATGGCGACTGAGTGCCAAGGGCAAGTCTTCTTTGTCGATACCATGGCCGTCGTCACGAATGCGGATAAGGCTTACCCCGCCCTGTTCGGCTTCGATATCCACGCGCAATGCGCCTGCATCCAAGGAGTTTTCAACCAGCTCTTTAATAATATTGGCTGGGCGCTCAACCACTTCACCGGCGGCAATTTGGTTGGCTAAGCGTGGTGAGAGTAAATGAATTTGGGCCATATTAGCTGCTCGGAATCAACAATTGCTGCCCAACAAAGAGGCGGTCGGTTTTTAGGTTATTCAGCTCGCGCAGTGCCGGTAAGCTGCTTTGATAGCGCTTGGCAACACCTGTGAGCGAGTCGCCTTTTTTCACAAAATAAACTATGGGTTTACCTGCCTTTTTGCTGGCTATTAGCGTGCCTTCTGGCGGGTTCTTTTCGCAGTAGGCTTTAATTCCTTGCAAAATGGCTTGGGCCACTTTTTGTTGGTGCGCCTTGCTGGAAAGCTGCTTGGCTTCTTGCGGGTTAGAGATAAAGCCTGTTTCCACTAAGAGTGCAGGCATAGCGGCTTTAAGCACCACAAACCCGGCTTGTTCAACGTGGTTTTTATGTAATTTGGTAAAACGTCCCAGCTCATTGAGGATGTGCTGCGCTAATTCATCGCTCTCTTTTTGCTTATTGGTCATGGATAAATCGAGCAGCGTTAAAGCTAGGTGGTCTTCGGCGCTCTGCAAATCGTAGCCGCCAATTAGATCGGATTGGTTTTCTTTGTCGGCCAGCCAGTTGGCGGTTTCAGAAGATGCCCCACGACTAGATAGAGTAAACACCGAGCTGCCGCTGGCTCTGGGGTTTTTAAACGCATCGGCATGGATAGAGATAAAAAAATCGGCCTGAGCTTTACGCGCATTTTCATTGCGTTCACGCAACCCAAGGTAGTAGTCACCCTTACGCACCATGTAGGGGGTATAGCCTGGCTCTTTTTGCAACAAGGCTTCTAATTCTTTGGCGATAGCGAATACCACATTTTTTTCATGTAAGCGGTTGGGGCCTATTGCTCCTGGGTCTTCGCCTCCGTGGCCGGCATCAATGGCAATGATGATATTGCGTCTTTGTTCACTAATCTCATTGGCTTTTTTAACTGGGGTTGCGGGAGCAGACAACACCGCTTGTTGGGCTGGTTTGACACCTTTAGGCTTGAAACTAATCACCAAACGGTAGCCGTATTTTTCGTTGGGCTTAGAGAGCACAATCTTGTGCTGCATATCTTCTTTAAGCTCAAACACTACGCGTAAATCTTGGCCGTTACGGCGTGCGCTGCGAATGGCTTTAAAGGGGCTGTTGGTTAAGCTCAGTCGATTTAGGTCTTTTTTAATGCTGGTTTTTTCAATATCAACCACAACCCGCGCAGGGGACGGCAGAGTAAAGGCTTTGTATTGCACGGCATCGGTTAAATCGATAAAGACGCTGGTGCTGCCGTCGGGTTCTGGCCAAAAGCGTAGATCGCTAACATCAGCAAAGGCGGCAGTTGCGATAAACAGAAACACAAACAACAACCCTCTCATGCGTTTGGCCACCCTAGCGCCAGTTGGTCAAGTTGCTGTGTTAATTTTTGCCCAAGCTCAGTTTGTGCCTGCCAGCTTAGTTCACGGCCAGAAGCAATTTCATCAATGTGAATAACAACATCGGCGTTTGGCAACACGCCTTGACCTTTTTCTGCCCATTCCACCAAACACAGGACTTGGGGCTGCAAATAATCTTCGATTCCCATAAAAATTAGTTCTTCTGCCGAGGCTAAACGGTAAAGATCAAAGTGGTGCACCTGAGCTTGGGCCAGCTCATAGCTTTCAACCAGAGTGTAGGTGGGGCTCTTAACCGCGCCTTGGTGCCCCAGTGCTTGTATTAGCCCTCGGCTAAAGGTGGTTTTGCCTGCGCCCAAAGTTCCTTCTAAAAACACCAAAGCGCCTGCACCCAAGATGGGGGCGCAAGCGTTAGCAAAGGCCAGCATGGCTGGCTCACCAATTAATTGAATACTCATGCGTTAACCAAATGACGAATATAAGGGGCTAAATCGGGTGCCAGCATACCACGCAAGCCCTGCTCTGCTGCACAAAGATCAGCGGCTTTGGCATGTAAACAGGTGCCTAAGTTGGCGGCTTGCCATGCGTCTAAACCTTGAGCCAAAAGAGCTAAGAGTATGCCAGTTAGGCTGTCACCCATGCCGCCACTGCTCATGCCCGGATTGCCATCACAACACAGGTTAATGTCACCTGAGGGTGAGGCAATTAAGCTGCCCTGCCCTTTGAGTATCACTACAGCTTGATACTTTTGGGCAATTTTTAAGGCCGCTTGAAAGCGATTTTGTTGCACCTCTCGACTAGAAATTTTGAGCAAACGCGCTGCTTCGCCAGGGTGCGGAGTTAGAATCACTTGGCGCTTGGTAAATTTTTGCTTTTGCGCAGGCGCCGCCAGCAGGTTTAGAGAGTCGGCATCAAGCACCAAGGGCTGTTTGCTTTGTAACACCGGCTGTAACAGCAATTCAGCCCAACTGCTGGTGCCAAGGCCGGGGCCTATGGCAATGGCTTTGACTTGCGTTAGTAGTTCGGTGAGTTCCAGCCCAGAGCGCACGGCTTGGGTCATGGCGGTAGGCAAGCGAGCCAGCAAGGGCGGGATGTTGTGCTCGCGCGTGGCGCAGGTTAATAACCCAACCCCGGCTCTTAAACAGGCTTCAGCAGCCAGAATTAGCGCGCCGCCCATGCCTTGGTCGCCACCAATTAGCAGAGCATGGCCATAGTCGCCTTTGTGGCTGTTGCCAACTCGCTTGGGTAGAAGCATTTGAGCTTGTTGTAACGCTGCAAACGAAAGGGTGTTGGTTTGGCTAACAACGGGTTGTTGCCCTAATTCGGCTAAGTAAATTGTGCCGCAGTAATCTGGCCCAGAGGCGGTAAACATGCCTTGTTTGAGGGCGATAAAGCATTGGGTTAGATCGGCTTTTACGGCCACCTCAGGCACTGCACCCGTGTCGGCATTTAAGCCAGAGGGCAGGTCTAAAGCCAAGACTGGGCTTGCAGCTTGATTGATTTGATTAATTGCCGCCAAAACTTCGTTGCTCAGCTTGCCTTTAATGCCTATTCCCAATAAGCCATCCACAATAAGGTCGGCTTCAATGGCAAGATTGGCCTGAAACGCACTGGCATTTACGCCTGCTGCAAGAGCGGCTTGTTTTGCTTGCGTGGCTTCTGCGCTGCTTTTATTGGCATCGCCCAGATAATACAACTGCACGTCCAATCCTTGTTCTTTGGCCAGTTTGGCCACTAGCCAAGCATCGCCACCGTTATTGCCAGCGCCAGCAAACACGACTATTTGCTTAGCATTTGGCCAAGTTTGTCGAAGCAAGAGAAACGCAGCTTGCGCGGCTTTGGTCATCAAATCGAAGGCGGAGACAGAACCAGATTGCATCAGCGCGCGATCAAGCTCGCGCACTTGTTGCGAATGAAACAGAGGATAAGACTGCGATGATTTAATCAGCATGGTTAGCCATAGTTTTGCACATTAAGCGCGAAGTATAACGAACCATGCCGCCAACACGAAATAACACTGAGCCTTATTTATTTTTCCAAGGCAGCATGCGCAACATGGTGTCGTCTTGCATAAAGCGATGGTGATAAATTGCGGCGCCAGCGTGCAAGGCAATTAGGGCGTAGCCCAGTTTACCAATCAGTTTGTGCACATTTTGTAAGCTGCGGGCCAGCTCTTTATTAGGTTCAATTAAGGTTGGTAATTCTAAACCGAAGAAAGGCAAGGGTTTGCCCTTGGCGCTTAACACCAGCCAGCCTAAGAGCGGCATGCCAATTAAAAAAGCATATAGCGTTAAATGCATCAACTTAGCCATAAGTGCCATCCAAGCTGGGGGCGTGGGGCTAATAACTGGGCTGGGAAATTTGATGTGCAAGGCAATTCGAGCAACGGCTAGAAACATAATCAGCGCACCCAGCATAAAGTGCCAATGTTTCATCAGCTCTCTTGGGTCGCTACCTTTGGGGTAAATGCCACGAAATTCAATCAAGGCGTACACTGCCACCATAATAAGCACAGTGAGCCAGTGAATTGCCGCTTGGGTTGGACGATAGCTTTGAGACATAACAACCTCGATAGTGGAAAGGTGAGTACAAGATTAGCACGCCATGCTGAATTTAAAATGAACAGGCAACAAAAAACCGCCCGAAGGCGGTTTTTTAAGTAGCTAAATTTAGTTGTCGCCAAAGGCTTCGTTAAACTTAGCTTCCATCTCATCGGCAGAGATGGTCAAGCTTGGTGCTGATTTGCCACGTTCTAAATCGCGAGCATTACGCTTGCGTTTACGTTCAGCGTGGTAAGCCAGACCAGTACCCGCAGGAATTAAGCGGCCCACAACCACGTTTTCTTTCAAGCCGCGCAGGTGGTCAACCTTACCTGTTACCGCGCCTTCGGTTAGAACACGAGTGGTTTCTTGGAACGATGCTGCAGAGATGAATGACTCGGTAGCCAAAGACGCTTTGGTGATACCCAGCAGGATGCGTTCACCCTTAGCTGGAATCTTGCCTTGAGCTTCTAGCTTCTCGTTTTCTTCCAAGAAGGCAGAGTATTCAACTTGGTCACCTTGAATGAATGAGCTGTCGCCGCTTTCTTCAATCAGGATCTTACGCAGCATTTGGCGCACGATAACTTCGATGTGTTTGTCGTCGATGTTTACGCCCTGTAAGCGGTAAACCTCTTGCACTTCGTTAGTCATATACATGGCCAATTCGCCAATGCCTTTCAAACGCAGAATGTCGTGTGCGTTCATTGGGCCGTCGGAAATAACCTCACCTTTTTCAACGTTTTCACCTTCGAACACGTTGAGATGACGCCATTTGTGGATTAACTCCTCGTATGGCTCGCCCTCTTTGGGTGCAATTACCAGACGTTTTTTGCCTTTGGTTTCTTTACCGAAACCAACCACACCGGAAACTTCGGCAAGGATGGCAGGCTCTTTAGGTTTACGCGCTTCAAACAGGTCGGCCACGCGTGGCAGACCACCGGTGATGTCCTTGTTGCCTGAAGAGGCTTGAGGAATACGCGCTAAGATATCACCCACGGCAACCACGTCGCCGTTGTTATGGCTAACTAAAGCGTGAGCAGGCAGCAAGTATTGCGCTGGAGCATGAGAGCCTGGCAGTAATACTTCTTCGCCTTTAGCATCAACCAGTTTCACCATAGGACGAATGTCTTTACCTGCGGCTGGACGGTCTTTAGGATCGATAACTTCGATGTTAGACAGACCAGTTAGATCGTCGGTTTGACGATTAATGGTAATACCTTCTTCCATACCCACAAATTCCATCTTACCGGCAACTTCCGCTACGATTGGGTGAGTATGTGGATCCCATGAGGCTACTTTTTGGCCAGCTTGTACGGCAGCACCGTCTTTCACGCTGATGACCGCACCGTAAGGCAGTTTGTAGTGCTCGCGGTCACGGCCTAGCTCATCGGACAAGCTGATAGAACCAGAACGAGATACGGCTACTAGATCGCCATTATCACGGGTAACGGTTTTCATGTTGTTTAAGCGAATAGTACCGCTGTTTTTAACCACAACGCTGTCGTTAGCCGAAGCACGAGAAGCCGCACCACCAATGTGGAAGGTACGCATGGTTAACTGTGTACCAGGTTCACCGATTGACTGGGCCGCAATTACGCCCACGGCTTCACCTACGTTCACTTGATGACCACGACCTAGGTCACGGCCATAGCAGCATGAGCAGATACCCACACGGCTTTCACAGGTAATAGCAGAACGTACTTTCACTTCGTCAATGTTGGCCGCTTCGATGTTTTTCACCCAAGCTTCGTTGATTAGAGTGCCAGCAGGAACCACCACTTCACCAGGAGCACCAGGTTTAAATACGTCGGTGGCAGTTACACGACCCAGAATACGAGCGCCTAAGCCTACGACTACGTCGCCGCCTTCGATTAATGGGGTCATGATTAGACCGTCATCGGTGCCGCAGTCGAACTCGGTCACTACTAAGTCTTGTGCTACGTCTACCAAACGGCGAGTTAGGTAACCGGAGTTCGCAGTTTTAAGTGCGGTATCCGCCAAGCCTTTACGAGCACCGTGAGTAGAGGTGAAGTACTGAAGTACGTTCAAGCCTTCACGGAAGTTTGCCACGATTGGGGTTTCGATAATGGAGCCGTCTGGCTTAGCCATCAAACCACGCATACCAGCAAGCTGACGAATCTGTGCCGCGCTACCACGAGCACCAGAATCGGCCATCATGTAAACCGAGTTAAAGGATTCTTGGTCTACTTCGTTGCCTTCACGGTCGATTACTTTTTCTTTACCTAGGTTTTCCATCATGGCTTTGGCAACAAGTTCGTTGGCGCGTGACCAAATGTCGATTACCTTGTTGTATTTTTCACCATGAGTCACCAAACCAGAGGCAAATTGGCTTTCAATTTCTTTTACTTCAGCTTCAGCGTCGGCCACGATTTTGGCTTTGGCATCAGGAATAACGAAGTCGTTAACACCGATAGATGACCCAGAGCGAGTAGCGTATTGGAAGCCGGTATACATCACTTGGTCGGCCAGAATCACAGTGTCTTTCAAACCAACAGTACGGTAAGCCGTATTGATTAAGTTAGAAATGGCTTTTTTCTTCATGGCGCGGTTAACGATGTCGAAAGGCAAACCTTTTGGCAAAATGCGGAACAGCAAAGCACGACCGATGGTGGTGTCTTTGATGCTGGTTTTTGCTTCTAGCTCGCCAGCTTCGTTAGGCAAGTATTCAGTAATACGCACTTTAACTTTCGCTTGCAGGTGAGCTGCACCGCTGTTGTAAGCACGGCTTACTTCGTCTAGGTCGGCTAACACCATACCTTCGCCTTTGGCGTTGATACGGTCACGAGTCATCCAGTACAAACCCAATACCACGTCTTGCGAAGGTACAATGATAGGTTCGCCGTTGGCTGGTGATAGCACGTTGTTGGTGGCCATCATTAGCGCACGAGCTTCTAGCTGGGCTTCGATGGTTAGAGGAACGTGTACCGCCATTTGGTCACCGTCGAAGTCGGCGTTATAAGCCGCACAGACTAAGGGGTGCAACTGAATGGCTTTACCTTCAATGAGTTGAGGTTCAAACGCTTGAATACCCAAACGGTGCAAGGTAGGCGCACGGTTAAGCATAACTGGGTGTTCACGAATAACTTCAGCAAGGATATCCCATACTTCAGCGGTTTCGCGTTCGACCATTTTCTTCGCAGCTTTAATGGTGGTCGCAAGACCACGGTGTTCAAGCTTGGCGAAAATGAAAGGTTTGAATAGTTCTAGGGCCATCTTTTTAGGCAGACCACATTGGTGCAAGCGTAAAGATGGGCCTACGGTAATTACCGAACGACCAGAGTAGTCTACGCGTTTACCCAACAGGTTTTGACGGAAACGACCTTGTTTACCCTTAATCATGTCGGCTAAGGATTTTAGTGGGCGTTTGTTCGAACCTGTGATGGCGCGACCGCGACGACCGTTATCTAATAAAGCGTCTACCGATTCTTGCAGCATGCGTTTTTCGTTACGCACGATGATGTCGGGAGCATTTAGCTCTAATAGACGTTTTAAGCGGTTGTTACGGTTGATAACACGACGATATAGGTCGTTTAGGTCGGAAGTCGCAAAGCGACCACCTTCCAGTGGAACTAAAGGACGCAAGTCAGGTGGCAGCACAGGCAGCACCGACATCACCATCCATTTAGGATCGTTACCAGAGTGTAAGAAGGCTTCTAACAGTTTTAAACGTTTAGAGAGCTTTTTAATTTTGGTTTCAGAGTTGGTTTGTGGAATCTCTTCACGCAAAGATTGCACTTCGTCTGCCAAGTCGATTTGGCCAAGAAGCTCTTGAATGGCTTCTGCCCCCATGCGCGCTTCAAACTCGTCGCCAAATTCTTCAATGGCTTCATAGTATTGTTCGTCGGTAAGCAGTTGGCCTACTTCTAAAGTGGTCATACCAGGCTCGGTTACTACGAATGATTCGTAGTAAAGGATGCGTTCGATATCACGCAAGGTCATATCCAGCATCAAACCGATACGGCTTGGTAAAGATTTTAAGAACCAGATGTGAGCCACAGGAGAAGCCAGTTCGATGTGACCCATGCGTTCACGACGCACTTTAGCTTGGGTTACTTCAACGCCACACTTCTCACAGATAACACCACGGTGTTTTAAACGCTTGTACTTACCGCACAAGCATTCGTAGTCTTTTACAGGGCCAAAGATACGCGCACAGAACAAGCCATCACGTTCTGGCTTGAAAGTGCGGTAGTTAATGGTTTCTGGCTTTTTAACTTCACCAAAAGACCAAGAACGAATCATATCTGGCGATGCAAGGCCGATGCGAATAGCGTCAAACTCATCAGCATTGTTCTGATTACGCAGAAAATTCACTAAATCTTTCATGTTTTGCTCGCTTATTCGTTTTCAAGTTCGATGTCGATACCCAAGGAACGGATCTCTTTAACCAGTACGTTAAAGGATTCTGGCATGCCAGCTTCCATTCGATGGTCACCGTCCACAATGTTTTTATACATTTTGGTACGGCCATTCACGTCGTCCGATTTCACCGTCAACATTTCTTGTAGGGTATAAGCAGCACCGTATGCTTCCAGTGCCCACACTTCCATCTCACCGAAACGTTGGCCACCGAATTGCGCTTTACCACCCAATGGTTGTTGAGTTACTAGGCTGTAAGAACCGGTAGAACGAGCGTGCATTTTGTCGTCAACCAAGTGGTTCAATTTCAGCATATACATGTAACCAACAGTGACAGGACGGTCGAAGGGTTCACCAGTACGGCCATCAAATAAGGTCATTTGACCTGATTCAGGCATACCAGCTAGTTTCAACATACGCTTGATTTCGTACTCTTCAGCACCGTCAAACGCTGGTGTTGCCATTGGCACACCGTCACGCAAGTTATTGGCCAATTCCAAAATTTCGGCATCGCTCATAGAGGCGAAGTCTTCAACGCGACCATAACCGTCACCGTTGTAGATTTCTTCTAACCAAGCGCGAATTTTCGCTACTTCTTGCTGTTCTTTGAGCATTTGGTTAATGCGTTCGCCTAAGCCTTTTGCTGCCAAACCAAGGTGAATTTCCATGATTTGACCCACGTTCATACGCGATGGTACACCCAGAGGGTTCAAGCAAATATCAACGGTTACGCCGTTTTCGTCGTATGGCATGTCTTCGATTGGTTTAATCGCTGAAACCACACCTTTGTTACCGTGACGGCCGGCCATTTTATCGCCTGGCTGAATCTTACGTTTAATTGCCAAGTACACTTTAACAATCTTCAATACGCCAGGAGCTAGATCGTCGCCGGTTTGCAGTTTGCGTTTTTTATCTTCGAATTTGTCGTCAAGTTGTTTGCGACGTTCTTCTAATGATTTTTCCGCTAATTCAAGAGTTTCAAGCAGAACTTCGTCTTGAGGAAGAATCTTGAACCATTTGTCAGCCTCTAAACCCTGCAGGTATTCAGTGGTGATGATGTCGCCTTTTTTCAGACCAGGAGCTGCGTTAACAGCTTGGCCTACTAGAGCACGAGTTAAGCGCTCGTAGGTAGCACCTTTGACAATACGCATTTCTTCGTTGAGGTCCTTACGAACTTCAGCCAATTGCATATTTTCAATTTCTTTGGCGCGTTGGTCTTTTTCTACGCCGTCACGAGTAAAGACTTGTACGTCGATAACGGTACCAGAGGTGCCAGTTTTAACGCGTAAAGAGGTGTCTTTAACGTCTGAGGCTTTTTCACCGAAGATAGCACGCAACAGTTTTTCTTCTGGGGTTAATTGGGTTTCACCTTTAGGGGTTACTTTACCAACCAGAATGTCACCAGGGTTTACTTCTGCACCAATGTAAACAATACCGGATGAATCCAGTTTGTTTAGGGCAGATTCACCCACGTTTGGAATGTCGGCGGTAATTTCTTCTGCACCCAGTTTGGTGTCACGAGAAATACAGGTTAATTCCTGAATGTGGATGGTGGTTAAGCGGTCTTCTTGAGAGACGCGTTCTGATAGCAGAATCGAGTCTTCGTAGTTGAAACCGTTCCAAGGCATAAAGGCAATACGGAAGTTTTGACCTAGAGCCAGTTCACCCATGTCAACGGAAGGGCCGTCGGCCATGATGTCGCCACGTTCAATTAAATCGCCGGCTTTTACCAATGGACGTTGGTTAATGCAGGTGTTTTGGTTAGAGCGGGTGTATTTGGTGAGGTTGTAAATATCCACGCCAGCTTCACCAGCGATGGTTTCGTCGTCGCTTACTTTAATCACGATACGAGAAGCATCCACTGAATCGACCACACCGCCACGCTTAGCCACCACGCACACGCCTGAGTCGGTGGCTACGGCACGTTCTAGGCCAGTACCAACTAGAGGTTTTTCTGAGCGCAAGGTAGGCACAGCTTGACGTTGCATGTTCGATCCCATCAAGGCACGGTTCGCGTCGTCGTGCTCTAGGAATGGAATTAGCGATGCCGCAATTGAAATTACTTGTTGTGGCGAAACGTCCATTAGAGTTACGTTTTCTGGGGCCATAACGGTAAATTCGTTTTGGTGACGTACGGAAATTAAATCGCCTAATAGTTTGCCATGTTCATCACAAGCTACGGATGCCTGAGCAATAACGTAGTTGGCTTCTTCGATGGCTGAAACATAGATGATGTCTTCTGTTACTACGCCGTTTTCAACTTTACGGTATGGCGTTTCCAAGAAACCGTATTCGTTGGTACGCGCATAGGTAGACAAAGAGTTAATCAAACCAATGTTTGGACCTTCAGGCGTTTCGATTGGGCACACACGACCGTAGTGGGTGGCGTGTACGTCACGCACTTCAAAGCCTGCGCGTTCGCGAGTTAAACCGCCTGGACCAAGCGCTGAAATACGACGTTTGTGGGTAATTTCAGACAGTGGGTTGTTTTGGTCCATAAACTGAGACAGTTGTGAGGAGCCAAAGAACTCTTTTACCGCAGCCGCCACAGGTTTGGCGTTGATTAAGTCTTGTGGCATTAAGCCTTCAGACTCGGCCAAAGATAGGCGTTCGCGCACGGCACGTTCTACACGCACTAAACCAACGCGGAATTGGTTTTCCGACATTTCACCAACAGAGCGAATACGACGGTTACCTAAGTGGTCGATATCGTCCACCACACCGTTACCGTTACGAATGTCGATCAGGGTTTTAACCACAGCGATGATGTCTTCTTTATCTAGGGTGCCATTGCCTTCGATTTCGTCACGACCAATACGACGGTTGAACTTCATGCGGCCTACAGCAGACAAGTCGTAACGCTCGTCGCTGAAGAATAGGTTTTCGAATAAAGTTTCGGCGCTTTCTTTGGTTGGTGGCTCACCAGGGCGCATCATGCGATAGATTTCAACCAGCGCTTCTAGTGGCGTCTGTGTTGGATCGGCACGCAGGGTGTCAGAGATAAAGGCACCGCAGTCTAGTTCGTTGGTGTAAATGGTTTCGAACTCAGCAATTTTTGCTTCTGCAAACTTGCCTAGCAATTCAACTGTTAATTCGGTGTTAGCGGCGGCAAGTAATTCGCCTGTTTTGGTGCTGATGATATCTTTGGCCAAAGATTTACCAATTAAATATTCCAGCGGTACAGACAACTCTTCTACCTTGGCTTTTTCTAATTGGCGAATATGACGTGCGGTGATACGACGGGTGGCTTCAACAATAAGGTTGCCATCGTTATCTTTGATATCAAAGGCGGCAGTTTCACCACGCAAACGTGATGGAATCAGCTTCAGCATGGCGCCTTCTTCGGTTAAACGATATGAGTCGTTCTCAAAGAAAGTCGCTAAAATTTCTTCGGTATTAAAACCTAATGCGCGTAGCAAAATGGTCGCAGGTAATTTACGACGACGGTCAATACGAGCAAACACAAGATCTTTAGGATCAAATTCAAAGTCAAGCCATGAGCCACGGTAAGGAATAACACGGGCGTTATAGAGAAGCTTGCCTGAAGAGTGGGTTTTGCCTTTGTCGTGATCAAAGAATACACCTGGTGAACGGTGCAATTGAGACACAATTACGCGCTCAGTGCCGTTGATAATAAAGGTGCCGTTGTCGGTCATGAGTGGCATTTCACCCATGTAGACTTCTTGCTCTTTGATGTCTTTGATTGCTTTGGTAGACGATTCTTTGTCGTAAATAATCAGACGTACTTTCACGCGCAATGGGGCTGCGAAAGTAACACCACGCAACATACATTCTTTTTCATCAAAAGATGGAGTGCCGAGACGATAACTGACGTACTCAAGCGCTGCATTTCCAGAGTAACTTACAATTGGAAAAACAGATTTAAAAGCCGCATGCAAACCTATATCAATGCGCTCTTCAGTTGGAACTCCTGCTTGTAAAAACTTGCGATAGGAGTCTATTTGAATGGCCAGTAAGTATGGCACATCCATTACGCTCGGTAATTTACCGAAATCCTTACGGATACGTTTTTTTTCGGTATATGTGTAAACCATCTGTTATCCCCGGATTATGGCCCTATGTAGCGTTTCGCTTACATCAGGGTCTTGGCTTGCGTTCGAACCTAGCATTATACATGCCAGTTTACTCAGATATTCCTTAAACTGAAAAAGGCCGACGAGAATTCTCGTCAGCCTCATGCTGTTTGATAACTCAAACAACATAAGTAAATTCACTCGTCTGAGTAAATTACTTGATTTCAACCGATGCGCCGGCTTCTTCCAGTTTCTTCTTGCTGTCTTCAGCAACTTCTTTAGAAACGTTTTCTTGAACAGTGCCAGGAGCGCCGTCAACCAATGCTTTGGCTTCTTTCAAGCCCAAGCCAGTGATTTCACGAACGGCTTTGATTACGTTCACTTTTTTCTCGCCAGCAGAGGCAAGAACTACGGTGAATTCGGTTTGAGCTTCAGCAGCTTCAGCAGCAGCGGCAGGGCCAGCTACAACAGCAGCAGCGGCAGATACGCCGAATTTTTCTTCCATAGCAGATACAAGTTCTACTACGTCCATTACAGACATTTCAGCGATTGCTTCAATGATTTGGTCTTTAGTCAGAGACATGACATTTTTCCTAAATTTAAGGGAGCATTATGCTCGTTAAATCTTTTAAGCCACTAATAAAATTAGGCAGCTTGTTCTTTTTGGTCGCGAATTGCAGCAATGGTACGAACCAGTTTGCCTGCAGCAGCTTCTTTCATGACGCTCATTAGCTTGGCAATAGCTTCGTTGTAAGTTGGCAGTGAAGCCAGCAAATCAACAGAAACAGCATTACCTTCGAAAGCAGCACCTTTTAGCTCAAAGTTTGGGTTCTTTTTGGCGAATTCTTTAAAAATACGCGCTGCAGCACCTGGGTGCTCTTTAGAGAACGCAACTAAGCTTGGGCCAGATAGAACGTCGTTTAGACATTCAAATGGGCTACCTTCAACAGCACGGCGAGCCAAAGTGTTACGGACAACTTTCATCCAAACACCGTTTTCGCGTGCTTCTTTACGCAGAGCGGTCATGGCACCTACGGTAACGCCGCGAGAGTCGGCAACTACAGCAGACAAAGCACCATTCGATGCTTCTTGGACTTCGGCAACAATTGCCTTTTTATCTTCGAGTCCTAAGGCCACGATTAACTCCTAACAAGTTACATTAGGCTTTTCAGCCAGTCTCGGTGTGACTATTCAGAAAACTGAACGGGGATGCACACCATCTACGCAGGAAATTAAGCTTTGGTTACCCTTGCACCTGCGGTCTTTGATAGCTGCCGCTAAAAGCGGCAACCCCAAAGAGATTGAGATCAGATGTCTAATGACGCGTGATCAATAACTAAACCTGGGCCCATAGTAGAGCTTAAGGTTACCTTCTTCATGTAAACACCTTTAGATGAAGTAGGTTTGGCTTTTTTCAAATCAACCAATAAGGCTTGTAAGTTTTCTTTCAGTGCTTGTGCACTGAAGTCTACTTTGCCGATGGTGGTGTGAATGATACCGTTTTTGTCGTTGCGGTAACGCACTTGACCTGCTTTTGCATTTTTTACAGCAGTAGCAACATCTGGTGTTACAGTGCCCACTTTAGGGTTAGGCATTAAACCGCGTGGGCCTAAGATTTGACCTAAGGCACCAACAACGCGCATGGCATCAGGAGAAGCGATTACTACGTCGTAGTTTAAGTCGCCGCCTTTCATTTGCGCAGCTAGGTCGTCCATACCAACAACATCTGCACCAGCCGCTTTAGCTGCTTCAGCATTAGCGCCTTGGGTGAACACAGCTACACGCATGGTTTTACCAGTACCGTGTGGCAGAACAGTGGCACTACGCACGCCTTGGTCTGATTTACGAGCATCAATACCTAGGTTTACGGCAACGTCTACAGATTCTTTGAATTTAGGGGTAGCCAATTCGCCTAACAGGGCGGCAGCTTCTTCAACACTGTATAGTTTTCCAGCTTGAACTTTAGAAGCAATTAATTGCTTGCGTTTGGTTTGCTTAGCCATTATTCAATTCCTTCCACAGTGATGCCCATAGAACGTGCCGAACCAGCTAAAGTACGCACACCAGCTTCTAAATCAGCAGCGGTTAAGTCTTTCTGTTTCGTTTTCACAATTTCTTCAACTTGTGCACGAGTAACAGTACCAACCTTGTTGCTGTTTGGCTTGGCAGAGCCTGAAGCCACGCCAGCCGCTTTCTTCAATAAGTAAGAAGCAGGTGGGGTTTTTAATTCAAAAGTAAAGCTGCGGTCGCTGTAGGCAGTAATAATTACTGGGATAGGCATACCTGCTTCCATGCCCTGAGTTTGAGCATTGAACGCTTTACAGAATTCCATAATGTTTAAACCCTTTTGACCCAAAGCAGGGCCAACGGGTGGAGATGGGTTAGCTTTACCAGCAGCAACCTGCAGCTTGATATAGCCTTCTACTTTCTTTGCCATATTTTACTCCAATGGGTAATAACGCCCTAAGGCTCCCCTGTTAATAATGTACTAAACCGATTTCTCAACTTGAGTGAACTCAAGCTCAACCGGAGTAGCACGACCAAAAATTGTTACCGCAACGTGTAAGCGTGATTTATCGTAATCAACACTTTCTACCACGCCGTTAAAGTCGGCAAATGGACCTTCAGTAACGCGCACCACTTCACCAGGTTCATAAATGGTTTTATGAGTAGGCTTGTCTGCGCCATCACGCACACGCTGTAAAATAGCGTCGGCTTCTTTATCGGTAATGGGCGCTGGCTTATCGGCTGTACCGCCAATAAAACCCATTACACGAGGGGTTTGTTTAACCAAATGCCATGAACTATCGTTCATCTCCATCTGCACTAAAACGTAGCCAGGATAGAACTTGCGCTCACTCTTACGTTTTTTACCATCACGCACTTCAACCACTTCTTCGGTTGGCACCAACACATCACCAAACAAGTCTTCCATGCCGTGCAAAGAAATACGCTCTTTTAAAGAGTTTTGAACACGTTTTTCATAACCTGAATAGGCATGTACAACATACCAGCGCTTTGCCATATCTTGATCCTTAGCCTATCAATAATTTAACAGCCCAGCCCAATACAGAGTCGATACCCCACAAAATTAGACCAGTAATAAACACCACCACCAAAACGATAAGAGTGGTTTGGGTTGTTTCTTGACGCGTAGGCCACACCACCTTACGACGTTCGATGTTTGCCTCTTTAACCAAAGCAACAAAACGGCGACCCTGAGAGCTAATTGAGGCAGCCCCCACAGCCAACAACACCAATGCCGAAACAGCAAGTACGCGATAAATTAAACTGAACTCAGCAAAATAAATATTGCCCACTACCGCGACCGAAAACAGCACCACTGCCACCAGCCACTTAAGAATATCCAGCGGTGACTTAGTTGTATTACTTACAGCACTCATTGTTATTCCTTAAAGCCAAAAATGGCAGCCGAAGCTGCCACTTAAAATATTTGGCAGGCCAGGAGGGACTCGAACCCCCAACACCCGGTTTTGGAGACCGGTGCTCTACCAATTGAACTACTGGCCTGTATAGACACACTCATCTAGGGCCGCGAATGATACACAGGTTACTAACGCCTGACAAGCATGTTTGATAAAAAAACCGAGCAATGCTCGGTTTTTTTGGCTTAGCGCGAAGTGCTTGGGTGGAGCGCGTTGTTTTAGCCGCGCCCTGCTCCTAGCGCTATGCGCCTAGCTTTCGAGTAATTTATTACTCGATGATTTTAGCAACCACACCCGCACCTACGGTACGACCGCCTTCGCGAATTGCAAAACGTAGACCTTCGTCCATCGCAATTGGGTGGATTAGGGTAATGGTTAATTGGATGTTGTCACCTGGCATAACCATCTCTACGCCTTCTGGTAGTTCTACTGCACCCGTTACGTCAGTGGTACGGAAGTAGAACTGTGGACGGTAGCCCTTGAAGAATGGCGTGTGACGACCACCTTCATCTTTGCCTAACACGTACACTTCAGATTGGAATTTGGTGTGTG
>JBASZG010000025.1:0-3830 GCA_049277875.1 Venatoribacter sp. | reverse complement strand
CGGTCTTTGCCTTCGATAAGGCCGGGTAAGATTTCGTCGATATCGGAAATCGGAAAGGCATCGTCACAGCCCAGCAGCTCTGGTGCGGCTTCTGGGCCAACGCGGCGGCCGGTCCAGATTTCTTGCTCTTTAATTTTTTCTTGGCAAAACAATACGTACTGGCCTTGCTCACGCCCCGGAATTAATACCAACACAGCGTGTTCTTCGGCAAAACCCGACAGGTAATAAAAGTCGGAGTCTTGGCGAAAGGGGTGTTCCACATCGCGGTTGCGAATGGTGGTAGGCGCAGAGGGAACAATGGCAATGCTGTTGGCGGCCATTTGGTTCATTAGTTCTTGGCGACGTTTGGCGTATTCTTTTACATCAAGTTTGAACATGAGTTTGCTTCTTAGGTTAGTGCAGCGTGTCTGTGCTGGTACGTTGGGTTTTATTCATGCTGTAAAACACCATCATCGCGGCCATACGCGCATGCTCAACCAGCTCTAGATAGAGTTTTTCATTTTCTGGGTCGTTAATGTCTTCCAGCTCGATTTGCGAGAAGGCGTCGAAATCTTCCAGCACCTCGGCAATGTCTTCGGGCAAACTGCCTTGAATGCGGCCAGCGGCACCAAAGCCATCTAAAAAGCCTTTGCTCCATTGACCTAGGCTTTCTACTTGTTCGTCGATATCAGCTTCGTCGTCTTCGGGCAGCAGTAAGGCGTAATCTAGCCCATCACCGTTTAGCGCAGTTAAGGTGGCATCGTAAAAGGCCACCAGCGCGTTATGAAGTGAGGCGGGTAATTCGTCGAGCTCGATGTAATCTTGGGCTTCGCTTAACCACTGGGCCGTTTGTAAACGCGCACCAGAGGCTAAATGCCCAGTTAGCCAACCATGCAAGGCCGAGGGGCTTTGGTAGCAGCCCGCTTCAACAAAAATATCCGCCAACGCAGCAAATTCAATCGCCATAAACACCTCAAAAAAATAGATGTCGCATTCTAGCACCATTTGCATCTTTGGAGTGATTGACCGCTAGGCCAAGCCCCTCTTATAGTAGGGGACTTTATTTTAATGTCTCCATTCTCATGGCTAACTACGATCTGCACACGCTTGAGCAAAAATTAGAAAAGCTACTCGCCATTCATAACGATTTGCGCGAGCAGAACAAAGCCATGCGCACCAACGAAGCACAGTGGCAAGCCGAGCGCGCCAAACTGATTCAACAAAACGAATTGGCCAAACGCAAACTTAACGACATGATTACCCGCCTGCAAACTCTGGAGCGCAACAGTGGCCAGTAAAACTCTGTCGCTCACTATTTTAGAGCGTGAATTTCGCATCAACTGCCCAGACGGAGCAGAAGCCCAACTGCGCCAAGCCGCCAGCTATCTAAACGAAAAGATGCTGGAAATTAAAAATGCTGGCAACAGCAGCGGCAAAGTGCTGGGGTTAGATCGCATTGCCGTTATTGCCGCGCTAAACATTACCCACCAGCTCAAAGAGCTAGAACGTGGTAGCGGCGCAGAGCAAGGCAGCTTAGTGCATATGCACAAATTAATTGACGAAGCGCTCTTGCAAGACCAACAACTGGAACTTTAATTGTCGCGCCTAGCTGCTTTTGAATGTTGTTTTGGTATACTGGCTTCGCTCTCTTCGATGTTAGCCAGTTGGTAAAGTCCTGAGCCGATGTTACATACTTTGGAAGGTTTAAATACTAATGTGCGTTACCGCTTTGCGGACAACCTAATTTATTATTTGGCCTGCCACCTTGGACCACAGGGTTCAAGGTCTTTATTTACGACAGCGGCATCGCGGAGAGTCTTATGAATAAATCCGAATTAAGACGCCAAATTCGTATTCAACGCCGCTCACTCTCCCCCCAACAAAAACGCCAAGCTGCACAACAACTTTTGCACTCGTTGCGCCAATCTAAACATTTTCAGCACAGCCAGCACATTGCTATTTACATCACTAATGATGGCGAAATTGACACGTCAGTTTTAATTAAAGATTTGCGCCAACGCGGTAAAACCCTGTATTTGCCGGTGGTTCATCCATTAAAAAAAGGGCATCTTGCCTTTGTACGCTGGCAAACAACTCAGCCTATGCACAAAAACCGCTTTGGCATCTTAGAGCCACAATTAAACCCAGCACAGAGCATTCCCACTGCCATGCTACAGCTAATTTGCATGCCCCTAGTGGCCTTTGATGAAAGCGGCAACCGCCTAGGCATGGGAGGCGGATTTTACGACCGCAGCCTTGCCTTTATGCACCAACAAGGCAACAAGCCAGCACTGATTGGGCTTGCCTACGAACTGCAAAAAGTAGCGCAACTGCCCGTTGAAGCCTGGGATATTCCTCTTACCGCCATAGCCACCAACCAACAGCTTTATCAGTTTAATTAATCGAAGCACTGCCACATCTGCGCGCGCATTGGCTCAAGCTCATTCACCAAATGGTGACCCGCCCCAGCAATCCTATGCACCTTAGCCTTAGGGAAAAGCCGCTTTAGCACCGCCAGATTATGCTGCCAAGCAACCGAGTGATCGTTATCACCCTGCACCACTTCAATAGGATAAGAACAAGGAAGTTGCGCCTCGATAAAAGACCACCAGCGCCTTACGGCAATAACCCAGTTTATATTTAGGCTTTTCGCTTGCAGCGGATCGGTATGCCAAACCAAGTTTAAAAATTCCTGATCCTGAGAATTATGGCTTTGCCCACGTTTTAACTGACGTACAAAACGCTTTAAAAGTGGCAATAAAAATTGAATTTTGCGCCACTCATAAGGGCGAATTAACGGTGCTATTAAATTAACTCGCTCTAGCACTGGGCGCGGCTGAGTAAGCAAATAATGCAGTAAAATTCCCCCGCCTGTGCTTTGCCCAAAGGCGTGCAAAGGCTCGGTAAAATGAATCTTGCTGGCAATCAGCATATCGGCCAGCACTTCTTGGTATTGGTCAAAATCGTCGATGCTGGCCTGCGCCCCAGAACTTAAGCCATGCCCAGGCAAGTCGAAGGCGATAACGCGATAATTTTGTTCTAAACAGTGCCGAATAAGGTGACGATACAACCCCACATGGTCATACAAACCATGCACCAGCAGCGCGTTTTTTTCGACTGTTTTGCCCTGCCAAACCTGCACGCATAGCTCAAAGCCAGCGCTTTTTACTTTGCCAACAAAATGCTCGGCCAAGGTTCTATCTGGCAACGAAAAATCGTGCAAATACTCATTCCACGGCTCAGAAACTTGCGCCTGAGATAACGTCCAATCCATCTCTTTTACCTGAGCAAGCAATGTTTTTTTGGTCCACTGAAACGGCACGATCAACACCTACTGTTGTTTTTATTATGAAAATTATGCAGAGCGTGGGGCGCCGTGTAAAATCCCTTTTTATTTTTCCTCGATATTATGAAAAGCCAACAACGCACCAACAACTCCCGCATCTGGTACGATTCAAGCTTGATCGAAACACCAAGCGATTCACTATTCGACCCAGCCTACTGGCAGTCGCAAGGGTTAGTGCTTGGTAGCGCCAAAGGCCGTGGTACTACTTGGTTTGTGCAAACACCAAAAATAAACGCCGCTTTGCGCCATTTTTATCGTGGCGGCTTACTAGGCAAGCTGATTAAAGACAGCTATTTATTCGTTACTTGGGGGCTAACCCGCAGCGCCCAAGAATTTTCATTGCTGCATGAGCTGCGCCAATGCGGTGTAAATGTGCCGCGCCCCGTGGCGGCACGCGCCATCAAAAAAGGCTTTTTTTACCAAGCCGACATCCTGACCGAATTGGTTGATGGCGCTCAAGACCTGCTAGCGGTGCTAAGCAACCGCTCACTCACCACCGCTGAAT
>JBASZG010000024.1:0-2026 GCA_049277875.1 Venatoribacter sp. | reverse complement strand
GCGCGCGGTTGGCTGAAGTAGTCGCTGTCGTCTTCATGGAAGCTCCAGTGTTTGGCCTCGCCAGTAATGCGTAGCGGTGGTTCGGCGAAGTCGGGCTGTGCTTGCCATTGGCCAAAGCTATTGGGTTCGTAGTGCAAGGTGCTGCCGTAGTTGTTGTCCACTCGGCCTTGGCCGTCGCGTTGGTTGCTGTGCACTGGGCAGCGGGCTTGGTTCACTGGGATTTGGTGATAGTTGCTGCCCAAACGGTAACGCTGTGCATCGGCGTAGTTTACCAAACGCGCTTGCAGCATGCGGTCGGGGCTGGCACCAATGCCGGGCACAAGGTTACTGGGGGCAAAGGCGGATTGCTCCACATCCAAAAAGAAATTCTCAGAGTTTTTATTTAATTCAAACTCGCCCACTTCAATAAGTGGGAAGTCTTTGTGTGACCAGACTTTGGTTAAATCAAAGGGGTTAAATGGCATGTTGTCGGCATCTAGTTCTGGCATCACCTGCACATACATAGTCCACTTGGGGAAGTCGCCGCGTTCAATGGCTTCATACAAATCGCGCTGATGGCTTTCGCGGTCTTTGCCCACAATGGCCTCTGCTTCGGCATCGGTTAAGTTTTTAATGCCTTGTTGGGTTTTGAAGTGGAATTTCACCCAAAAACGTTCGCCGTCAGCATTCCAAAAGCTGTAAGTGTGCGAACCAAAACCATGCATATGGCGGTAGCTGGCGGGAATACCACGATCACTCATCACCACGGTAATTTGGTGCAGGGCTTCGGGTAACAGCGTCCAATAGTCCCAGTTGTGAGAGGCACTGCGCATATTGGTGCGCGGGTCGCGTTTTACTGCTTTATTTAAATCGGGGAATTGGCGTGGGTCACGAATAAAGAACACTGGGGTGTTGTTGCCGACCATATCCCAGGTACCTTCTTCGGTATACAACTTCAAGGCAAAGCCACGAATATCTCGCTCGGCATCGGCAGCTCCGCGTTCACCCGCCACGGTGGTAAAGCGGGCAAACATTTCAGTTTTCTTGCCTACTTCGCTAAAAATCTTAGCGCGAGTGTACTTGGTAATATCTTTGGTGACGGTAAAGGTGCCAAACGCGCCAGAGCCTTTGGCGTGCATACGACGCTCCGGAATTACTTCGCGTACAAATCCTGCCAACTTTTCATTTAGCCATACATCTTGTGCTAATAATGGGCCGCGTGGGCCAGCGGTTAAGCTATCGCGGTTGGTGCTAACGGGCGCGCCAAAACTGGTGGTTAAGTGGCTAACTGGGCACTTGCTAGGTGATTTAGAGTTGTTGTTATTACTCATGCTGCGTTCCTCTATGGGCTGTGAATATGCTTGTAACATAATCCAGTAGTTATTTAGGTTAAAGCTATTTAATCCTATCGAGATAATAGTGTTGAGCTATATAAAAACGGCTCACGCCTATGGGGGATGAAAGTTTTAGTTTGAAGAAATTACTCTTAGGCCAATTGTCACAACAATAATAAGAGAGCCCATTATGACTACCTTACCCCCAGCCTTTGCGGTTGAATTACCCCTCACCGGCCTTGAATGCGACCTCAACGAGTTTGAATTAGAGGTACAAAAAAACTGCCGTGCTTTCGCTCAAAATGTGTTGCGCCCGTTAGGTATTGAACTGGACAAGCTTAGCCCAGAACAGGTTATTGCGCCCGATTCTAAGCTGTGGCCCATGTTTGCTGAATTTCAAAAACTGGGTTTAAGCCTTGAAGCATTAAGCGAGTTGCCTAAATACGACCAAGGCCGTTTGTTTGCTTTAGTGTTTGAAGAGCTGGGCGCTGGCGATGGCGGTTTGGCTATTGTGCTAGGTGCGGCGATGGTGCCTGCCATTGTAATGGATATGTTTGGCCGTACCGATTTATTGGAAAAATACGCGGATCAACCCATTGGCTGCTGGGGCATTACCGAACCCGACCACGGCACCGATATGCTTGACGTGAGTAAGCACACTGCGCATCCAGGTATGCCCAACACCACCAAGTTTAATTGCCGCGTACGCAAAG
>JBASZG010000023.1:0-3305 GCA_049277875.1 Venatoribacter sp. | reverse complement strand
GGCTTCGGCCTTTGCCTTGGCTTCTAAGCCTTCGCTTAGTTTAGCCTTGGCTACATCAAGGGTGGCAACGTTGCTGTTCTTGCCAGTTTGAGTTGCCACTGAGGCTGATACGGCTAAGTTTCCAACTGGTTTAATTGATAACTCATTCATAACTCACCTCACTTTGGGTTGTTTGGCTTGATGTCTAGAGTCTAGTGCCTAGGGTCTGGAGCAAACCTTAATCTACTCCCGACTCCCGACGCTAGACTCTCGACTTAGCTTATCCCAACAGTGACAACACGTTCTGACCAGAAGCGTTGGCCTGTGCCAAGATCGAGATACCTGCTTGTTGCAGAATCTGAGTACGAGACATTTCAGCGGTTTCAGCAGCAAAGTCGGCATCTAGGATGCGTGAGTTTGCTGAGCTTAGGTTTTCTGAAGTTACCTTCAGGTTTTCTACGGTTGAGCTCATACGGTTTTGCACCGCACCCAAGTCGGCACGTTGGCTGGCTACTTGGCCAATGGCGTTGTCGATTGCCACCATGGCTTTTTGCGCGCCCTCGAAGGTCGAGATGTCGATGTCAGTTAAGGCTTGACCGTCTTCACCGCCACCAAATTTACCCGCTGCTAAACCTGAGTTTTCAAGCTCTGTCTTACTACCTTTGCCATAGCTAATATCAATGGCACTGGATGAAGTTAGAGTGAAGGTACCGTAGTAGGTGTTATTCACAGACACATTATTAAGACCGAAACCTGCTCCGCCTGTTACCGAAGAAATATCAATGTTACGTCCGTCATCTGCAATCAGGGTGAGAGACTTACCATTGTTCTCGGCGCGCACACCGGTACGGCCAGATTCTTGGTTAATAGCATCCATAGCGGCGGTTAAGTTGGTATCTGCCTTGCTTGTATTTGCTGCATTAATTGCAACACCGTTAATGGTAATCGCAAGATTAACGGCACCAGCAGCGGTAATAGTTCCTACCGCGCCAACCACTTCGTTGGCATTAACTGTTGCTTTAACACCTGTGGCATCGCTGGAGCGGTTAATGGCTGCAGCCATAGCAATAGCAGAAGAGGCTTGGTCTTTAGATGAAGAAGTGTCATCCATCGCGGTAGATGAACCGATACTTACACCATTAATGACTATGTCACCAGCCTCAAGTTTACGAGCGGAAGCGCTGGTAGCTGTGTCATATCCAAGAGCAGTGTTTGCAGCACTTGATGCCGCTTTGCTTACTACGGTTGCCACTTGAGCAGTGTAAGTGCCTGCAGCTAAACCAGAGTTTCTGATATCGCCATCGCCAGTATTATTACCACCTTGCACTACTATCGGGGTGCTAGCGTTGGCTGAGTTTAGGGTATAGCCAGCGTAAGTGGTCTCCTTGCCTGTTGTATCCCCCAAACCAAACGCGGTTAAATTCATCCCTGTTGTCCCTGCTGCATCGCTAGATAGGGTGATATTTCGACCATCGGCTGCTTTCAATACCACGCCGCCTTGGTCGCCGCCATCTTCTGCGATTACGCCAGTTTGACCAGATTTAGCATTAATAGCCGCAACCACAGCGTTACGAGTACCGGCACGGTCTACGTCTGTACCGTTTGCAGTTCCTTGTAAACTAATTGAAACACCATTAACAAAAACAGTTTGTGCGGTCGTAGCAGGGCCAGTAACCGATCCGCCAACGTGTACGTTTTCGTTTACGGTTGCGGTTACACCCGATTTTGCCGAGCTGGCATTAATGGCGGCTGCCTTGGCAATAGCACTTTTATCGCGGTCAAAGGCAGATACAGCATCGTCTTTACTAACAGAAGCACGAATATTTTCGCCGTTAATAACCAAGTCGCCATTACTTAGTTTTTTATCGGTGCCAAGTGCAGAAACGCCAGCAGTTGCAGAAGCACCAAGCTTATCTGCAGTTAGTTCAGCAATGCTGATATCTAGAGTTTGGCCCGCGTTGGCACCTACTTGGAAGGTGGCTTTGAAAGAACCGTCTAGTAGTTTACGACCGTTAAAGTCGGTTTCGTCGGCGGTGCGGGTGATTTCAGCAACAAGCTGTTTTACTTCCGCTTGTAGAGCTTCGCGGTCTACGTCGGAGTTGGTGGCGTTAGCAGATTGAACCGCTAGCTCACGAATACGTTGTAGGTTGTCGTTCATTGAACCCAATGCACCTTCAGCGGTTTGCGCTAGGGCGATACCGTCACCGGCGTTACGCACGGCTACGTTTAAGCCTTTGATTTGTGAGGTGAAGCGGGTAGAAATAGCCATACCGGCGGCGTCGTCTTTGGCGCTGTTAATACGCAAACCAGAAGACAAACGTTGCATAGCGGTTTGGCTAGCAGACTGAGATTTGTCCAAGTTACGCTGGGCGTTGATGGACGCAAGGTTGGTGTTAATAATTTGTGGCATAGTGTTTCTCCTGTACCAGCGTTGTGAGCTTTGTTGCTGTAGTGCTTACAAATGCTCGTTGTTTTGTACTGTCATGATGGTTAACGGCACTGGTTAAGGAAACTTTAGAAAAAATATTTGTTAACTTTTGTAATGACCTTTTGAGGCTCAAAACTAGAATCTTCGAACTGCTATCAACTTGGCTTAAAGCTTGCTTATACTGAGCATTACCTTATTGCCCAATTAGGACAGTTATGACCCCACAAGAGCTTGTAGCGCAACTGCAGCAGCGCAAAGAAAACAACATCGCTTTCTTTAAAAAACACTTTCCTTCTATTGGCTTGGCTTTTGAAAAGCACAGCTTAAGTAGCGCGCAGTTGAATATCGACCCCACAACTCTTGAGGTGAACTTGCTTGAGAATGGCCAGGCGCTTTACCCAGCTAATGTGCAAAGCTACAACCAAAACGAAGCATTAGAGTTTTCTAACGCGTTTAAAGCAGGTAGCACCAACCACCCTATTGCACGCTCGCAGCCTGAACATTTTCGAAGAGGCCGCTATTCGCATGGCTGTATAGCCAACTTTTTAGAAGAAGTTAGCGAGCTGGCTGGCGAGGTAAAAACCTATACTTTTGAGCATTCATTGCCACAGGTGGTTTTTTTGGGAAGTGGCTTGGGCCTACATATACAAGAGCTTTTAAAGCTGCGAACAGTGCGCCATGCGGTTGTAGTAGAACACAATCCAGATCACTTTTTTGCCAGTTTCTATATGGTTGACTGGCAGACCTTAATTCTGCCTTTTCTAAACGACCCAACACGTTCGTTTAAACTTTCTTTGGCAGATATCCGCTCTTTAAATGAAGAAGAAAAACTTGCCTACTCAGCAGATGCTTCTTGGCACACCTACTGCAACAATGTGCCATTTATGCCCGTACAGAC
>JBASZG010000022.1:0-2123 GCA_049277875.1 Venatoribacter sp. | reverse complement strand
TCAGTGAATACAGCCATGAAAAAGCCGTTGCCGATGGTGTGAACGTCGGTAATGAAGTGTTCATTATCGAGACGGAGAAAACCACCCAAGGCGGCAAAATCACCGCCAAGCAGCAGGTTGAAAAGCGCGAACGCACCACACGGCGCAAGCGTTGGGAAATACAAGACGAAGACGAAGCTTACAGCGCTAAACAACTCGACCGCGACATCGTAAACCCCGACCAAATTCGCACGGTCATCCGAACCTTTAAAAATTCTCTACCGATAATGTTTCCTGGCCGAACAGAAGTGCCCAAAACCTTAGTGTTTGCCAAAACCGACAGCCACGCCGATGACATCATCCAAATTATTCGTGAAGAGTTTGGCGGCAGTAATCAGTTTTGTAAAAAAGTCACCTATCGCGTAGCTAACGACAAGCTCGATACCGAAGGCAAGGTATTAGAAAAAGGCGAAGACCCTGCCACCATTCTGGCGCAGTTACGCAACGACTATTACCCGCGCATTGCCGTGACCGTTGATATGATTGCCACCGGCACCGATGTAAAAGCGCTGGAATGCCTGCTGTTCATGCGCGATGTAAAAAGCAAAAACTACTTCGAGCAAATGAAAGGGCGTGGCACGCGCACCCTCGATAAAGACAGCTTACAAAAAGTAACCCCATCGGCGACAAGTGCCAAAACCCACTATGTGATTGTCGATGCTATTGGCGTCACCAAGTCTATGAAAACCGCCAGTCGGCCACTGATTACCAAACCCAGCGTGGCGCTGAAAGACTTAGCCATGGGCGTGATGATGGGCGCGAGCGACAGCGATACGGTGTCATCACTGGCTGGGCGCTTAGCGCGGCTCGATAAACAACTGGATGATAAAGAGCGTGCCCGTATTGCCAAACAAGCAGGCGGTGTACCTTTATTAGCCATTGTTGGCGAGCTATTTAACGCCATCGATGGCGACCGCGTAGAACAAAAGGCTTTAGAACTTGCCGGTTTGCCCGAAGGCGCCGACCCCGGCGACAGCCATCGAGATAAAGCCCAAGCTGAGCTAGTGGGCGAAGTCGCTAAAGTGTTTAATGGCGAACTGATAGAGCTCATTGACAGCATTCGCCGTGATAAAGAGCAAACCGTCGTACATGACGATTTGGATGACCTCATCAAAGCAGAATGGGCAGGCGACACCACAGAAAACGCCAAAGTACTCACCCAAGAATTTGCCGACTACCTAAAGGAAAAAGCAGTCGAACAAGCCGATAAAATTGATGCGCTAAGCATTTATTTTCATACCCCCGCACGGCGCAGCGAAGTTACCTTTACACAAATAAAAGCCTTACTAGAGCAAATCAAACAAGAGCGCCCCAAACTTGCGCCCTTGCGCGTGTGGCAAGCCTACGCGCACCTCGATAGCTATAAAGGCACCACGCCCGTTGCCGAGATAACCGCTTTAGTTGCCTTAATTCGCCGCGTGTGTGGCATTGATAGCAGCATTACGCCGTTTGATGCCACCGTGCGCAAAAACTTTCAAAGCTGGATCATGCAATACCACGCAGGCGATAGAGAAAAGTTTAATGAACAACAAATGGCATGGCTGCGTTTAATACGCGACCACATTACCGACTCCACGCACTTTGAACGTGAAGACCTCGACAATACACCCTTTGATGCCCAAGGCGGCCTAGGGCGCATGTATCAATTATTTGGAGACAAGATGGATTGGATAATTGAAGTAATGAATCGGGAGCTGGTGGCGTGATGAAAAAAGCTTTGCCGCAAGGTTGGATTAAGACGTCACTAGGCAATATTTGTAAAGAAATCAATTCTGGTTCAGGTTTCCCAGTGAAATATCAAGGTCAGGATGCGGGTGATTATCCTTTTGCAAAAGTTGGAGATTTATCACGGCTCTACCGCTCTGGTAAAAACACAATAAACTCGGCCAATAATTATATTTCTAGAAAACAACAAAAAGAGATTAAAGCTAGAGTTTTTTTAGAGAAAACGATTGTGTTTCCAAAAATTGGAGAGGCGCTTAAAAATAATTACAGGCTCCTTACTAAGCGCGAAATGCTTTTCGATAATAATGTAATGGGCGTTACGCCAGACCAAGATATCGTAAGCCCAGAGTTCATATATT
>JBASZG010000021.1:0-8894 GCA_049277875.1 Venatoribacter sp. | reverse complement strand
CGTGAGTTTCCATTAAACACCAGCGCCATACGCACCTTTAAAACTCGTTGGTTTGATTTTTTTAGCCAAGACCCCAAAGCCTGCTCTGTCTATATGGACGTAAGCCAAGGCATTGCCCCTGCTGGGGTGGAATACTATTTACCGCTGTTTTTTAGCGACGATTTGGGCAACTTCTTTGACCACCTACCAAAGAAAACCCTTATTATTCAGGACACGCGTATAGAAGATGCCGCTAGTGCTTGGCGCAAAGACGTAGAAGTACGCTACGAAAGCCGCCGCCACGACCTTGCGCGCCCTATCCTGCCGCCCACGCAATTATTTTTAGCCAACGACCAGCTTTTTTCTCATTTAAACGATTACCCACGCGTGCAATGGTCAAGCGAGGAAGCGCCAGCGCGCGCAGGTGCTCATAACTTTGTCAGCCAACCATTGCCCGACCTAAGCGTTGACGCACGCCTAGAACAACCGGCCCAGCGTTTAAGCTTTTGGTTAAAAGAAGTAGGCGAGCAAAAAGTGCTGTTTTGCGCCGACTCGCCAGGGCGACGCGAAGCCTTAAAAGAGCTACTAGGCCGCATAAATCAACGCCCTAATGAATACGACAGTTGGCACAGTTTTTATGGCGATACAGGCAAGCTTGGTATTGTGGTTGCTCCGCTTGATCAAGGGGTAAACTTTTTTCACCAAGGGCTTAACTACAACCTTATTACCGAAAACCAGCTTTTTGGCCAACGCATCGCCCAAACACGCCGCCGCAACAAACAAAAAGTAGACGCTGACCTAGTTATCCGCGATTTATCCGAGCTAAAACCCGGCAGCCCTGTGGTGCATTTAGACCACGGCGTAGGCCGCTATTTAGGCTTAGAAACCCTAGAAGCAGGCGGCCAAGTTAACGAGTTTTTAGTATTAGAATACGCAGGCAACGCCAAGCTTTATGTGCCCGTTGCTGCTTTGCACCTAATTTCGCGCTATGGCGGCGTAGAAGAAGCCAGTGTTAATTTAAACAAGCTGGGCAGCGATAAATGGGCGCAAGCCAAACGCAAAGCCGCAGAAAAAATCCGTGATACCGCCGCTGAACTATTGGATATTTACGCGCGCCGCGAAGCACGCAAAGGCTTTGCCTTTAACGAACCAGACAGCGACTACGAACGCTTTGCCGCAGGCTTCCCTTACGAAGAAACCCCAGACCAACAAAGTGCAATCGAAGCCGTATTGGCCGATATGCAATCGCCTCGTCCAATGGACAGACTAGTCTGTGGCGACGTAGGCTTTGGTAAAACCGAAGTGGCTATGCGCGCGGCCTTTATGGCCGTGCAAAGCGGCAAACAGGTCGCCGTGTTAGTGCCAACCACCCTACTTGCCCAGCAGCATTATCAAAACTTTGCCGACCGCTTTGCCGACTGGCCCGTAAAAGTAGACGTGCTTTCGCGTTTTAAATCGGCCAAAGAAACCCAGCAAGCACTCGATAATATGCTGGCAGGAAAAACCGACATAGTAGTAGGCACGCACAAACTGCTACAAAAAGACGTAAAGTTTGAGCACTTAGGCTTATTGATTATCGACGAAGAACACCGTTTTGGGGTGCAACAAAAAGAGCGGATTAAATCGCTGCGTGCTGAGGTGGATATCCTTACGCTTACCGCTACGCCTATTCCGCGTACCTTAAATATGGCAATGGCCAGCATTCGTGACTTATCCATTATTGCCACGCCGCCAGCCAAGCGTTTAAGCGTTAAAACCTTTGTGCGCCAACACGACGACGCCACCATAAAAGAAGCCATACTGCGTGAGGTTTTGCGCGGCGGCCAAGTCTATTACCTGCATAACGAAGTAAAAAGCATCGAGAAAGTAGCCCGTGATTTAGCCGAAGCCATTCCCGAAGTGCGTGCCGTGGTTGCGCATGGGCAAATGTCGGAGCGCCAATTAGAACAGGTAATGGGCGATTTTTATCGCAAGCGTTTTAACCTCTTGGTCTGTACCACCATTATTGAAACCGGTATCGACATTCCTAGCGCCAACACCATTATTATCGACCGTGCCGATAAATTTGGCCTTGCCCAACTTCACCAACTGCGTGGCCGCGTGGGACGTTCGCACCACCAAGCTTATGCTTACCTACTAACGCCACCACCTAAAACTCTGACTAAAGACGCCGAAAAACGCCTAGAAGCCATCGAAAGTGCCCAAGACCTAGGTGCAGGTTTTATGCTGGCCACCCACGACTTAGAAATTCGTGGTGCAGGTGAACTATTAGGCGAAGAGCAAAGCGGCCAAATCGAGACCATTGGCTTAACTCTTTATATGGAAATGCTGGAACAAGCGGTAAGAGCGTTAAAATCGGGCAAAACCCCTTCGCTCGATTTAACTTTAAACGCAGGTTGCGAAGTAAACCTACACCTGCCTGCGCGTATTCCCGACGATTACTTGCCCGATGTAAACAGCCGCCTAACCCTGTATAAACGCATTGCCAGCGCCAACGACGACTACGAGCTAAAAGAGCTGCAAGTAGAAATGATAGACCGCTTTGGGCTATTACCCGATGCCACCAAAAACCTATTCCGCCAAGCCGCGCTTAAACTCAAACTCACCCCGCTTGGCATAGTAAAACTGGACGCAGGCGACAGCGCCGGCCATGTGGAGTTTGGTGCAGAGACCAGCATCAACCCCTTCACCCTAGTGAAAATGGTGCAGAGCAAGCCCAATATCTATAAGCTAGAAGGCGGCCACACCCTGCGCTTTAAGTTAAACATGGCAAGCGCTGAACAACGTTTTAGCCAAATAGAGCAACTAATCCAAGACTTACAACAGGACCCGAATAAATAATGCTGCGTTTTACCTTGTTATTGAGCACTCTTTTATTTGCCAGCTTGCCTAGCCAAGCGGCCTCGTTGTATCGCGTTGAGGTGATTTTATTTGCCTACGACGATCAAGCTTCAATTGATCACGAAACCTGGCCACTCAGCCTTGAAAATGCAGCAAAAGAGCCAGATAGCGATGGTTTACAATGGTGGCTACATCCACGCACCACCAGCTATAACCAAGCCTTTGCTCAACTTGGCTTTAAACAGATGCCACAGTCAAACCTAGGACAACCGGTTAAACCAGTGAACGAGCTATTACTGGAAAACGAAGCCAAACGTATCGATCAATTGCCCAATACCCATGTGGTTTGGCACCAAGCTTGGATAGAGCCAATTCAGGCACAAGAAAGCGCCATCCCCCACCCCATACAAATTGATTACAACGGCACAATTACCATTCATATCGAGGGAAGCCTAAGCCTATACCGCAGCCGTTATCTCCACTTTAATACCGACCTAAATGTGCAGCACAGCCAGAAGTTAGAAGACAGCGCAGAAGAAACCAATATCAGAGCCGCCCATATTCAACAATCTCGCCGCATGAGAAGCGGCGAATTGCATTATGTTGACCACCCAATGTTGGGCGCGGTGATTAAGGTGATTCCGGTAGAAGATTAAAGCGTTTTAACAGCGCTTTAAGCTGTTGCAATTGCAACACATTAAACGCTGCTTTAGCGGGTTGTAAAAAAGACAAATCCAAATGCGGCCAGCGCTCGTTTGCACGCATCCAATCAATGACTTGCTGCGCCGCCTCGCGCTTATTGCACACCAACAAGGCATTGGCCCCAGCCTTCAATGCCGCCTCTGCACGTGCAGAGTAGTCTCCCACGCAAGCAGCGCCTTCCATGGTTAAATCGTCACTAAAAATAACGCCTTTAAAGCCTAAGTTCGTGCGTAAAACCTGTTGCAGCCAAATTGTAGAAAAACCGGCTGTATTGTTTTTATCTAAGGCGGGATAAACCACATGAGCAGGCATAATTCCAGCCAGCTTTTGTTCGAGAATTAGCTGAGCAAAGGGCTGAATATCGTAGTCGATCTCAGCACTGGTACGCTCATCTATGGGTAAACTTACATGCGAATCGGCTGAAACAGCACCATGCCCAGGAAAATGCTTACCAACAGCCTGCATACCAGCTTGATTCATACCTTCAATAAAAGCGCGAGCCAGCTCAGTAACCGCCGCCGCATTGCTGGCAAAAGCACGGTTACCTATCACCTGTGAAATACCGCGCTCAATATCCAATACCGGAGCAAAGCTTAAATGCACGCCGCAGGCGATAACCTCACTTGCCATCAGCAGACCCAGCCCTTGAGCCAGTTCCAAAGCCTGAGCTGGGTCTGTTTGGTAGTGAGACTCCAGCGATTGCATAGGTGGCAGCAAAGTAAAGCCATCACGAAAACGCTGTACTCGCCCACCTTCTTGATCGACACAAATCAATAAGTTGGAACGCACCGAAAGAATATGAGAGGTTAACGCTTTAAGCTGCTCTGGGCTTTGATAATTACGCGAAAATAAAATTAAACCGCTAATTTCTGGCTGCTGAATAAAATCAATGTCTTCAGCACTCAGTTCTAAACCTTTAATATCGGCAATCACACAAGCGGCTTGGGTTTCTATAGGGAGCGACATGAAATCCTCGAAAAGCTGGCTTCTTGAATCCACACTAAAGTGCCAGCGGGTGCTAAGTCAAACAAAGTAAGAAGATCGTTATTATGCATATTAATGCAGCCTTTCGAGCCAGGCACACCAAGAACTTTATGGTCTGGCACACCGTGAATATAAATATAACGACGCATGGTATCGACCTTACCCATACGATTGCGGCCAACCTCTAAGCCTTGTAACCATAAAATGCGGGTTAAAATCCAATCGCGTTCAGGGTGTTGCTGGGCTAAATCTTGGCTGTAAATTTCATGAGTGGGGCGACGCCCTACAAAAACACGATTGATCGGTTCGTTAGCACCAATAGCCGCAACAATACGATGCCAACCGCGCGGAGTTTTGCCCGACCCCATTTGCTCACCAGCCCCTTGAACAGCCGTTCCTATCACAAATTCTTGCTGGTTTTGTTGATAGGAAAAACGCAGTAATTGATCTTCAATCGAAATTTCAATTAATGCGGCTTGATCAAGATTAGGAAACATAATTAAAAAGCAAAGCTAGTTTGTGGGGCATTAAAGCCGGCTGCCAAGAAAGGAATCAACTTATCCAACACCTGCACAAAATCGATGCCTTTGCCAAAATCATGCTGAGCCATAGCGGTTAACGCATCCGAACCGGATAAGGTAAAGGCGGTAGCGCCGAGCATAAAGTGAATGCGCCAAAACCGCTCTTCTGCAGATAAATCGGGGGAGGCTTTGGTAATGTGCTCCATAAACCGACCAAACACCGCGCCGTACTCACGCTTTAAAAAACGCCTTAAGTGACCCTGCCCCTGAGTGTAAGCCAGCCCCAACAACTTCATAAAAATAGCTAAAAGCTTGGGTTTACCATGAGCGGCCTTTAATGCCGTGTGCGAAAGCAGTTTTAGCAGGTCGGCCAGGTTTGGAGTTTCTTGCTCGGCTGCATCGAATAAAATATCCAGCTCGATATTAAGCTGTTCACAAAAAGGCGTGAGATAACGCGCAAACACAGCCTGTATTAGCTCTTTTTTAGAGCCAAAATGATAGTTAACCGCAGCAAGGTTAACCCCAGCCCTAGTTGTGATATTACGCAAAGAAGTTTCAGCAAAACCGCGCTCAGAAAACAGCTCTTCTGCCACATCTAAAATTTTTGTGACCGTATCTTTTTGCATCATAGGTTTAAAAATCAAAGCCTTAGAGAGTTCAAACGATTTCAAACATACGTTTAAAACAGGGTGCTGGCAAGAAAAGAATAGCCAAGCACTCTTTACAACAGCGAAACTACTGTATATATTACCAACCACTGTATAAATAACCAGATAAGAATTGTTAAACCATGCTAAAACTAACAGCCCGCCAAACTCAGATATTAAATCTTATTCGTAAGGTCATTGAAGAAACCGGCTTCCCGCCAACTCGCAGTGAACTAGCACAAGAACTGGGCTTTAAATCGGCTAACGCGGCTGAAGAGCACATTAAAGCGTTAGCGCGCAAAGGCGTTATCGAACTTATTCCTGGCGTTTCTCGCGGTATTCGTATCATCGAAGAAAAATCAGACGAACCAGAAGGCTTGCCTATTATTGGTCGTGTGGCGGCAGGTGAGCCTATCTTGGCACAAGAACATATCGACGATTACTGCAGCATCCCTGCCGAGTTCTTTCGCCCTCAGGCCGACTACCTGCTTGAAGTTCATGGCGACAGCATGATTAAAATCGGTATTTTTGATGGCGACTACATTGCCGTGCACAAAACCAGTGTGGCCCGCAATGGCGACATAATAGTGGCTCGTGTTGGCGAAGAAGTTACCGTAAAACGCTACGAAAAGAAAAACACGCAAGTGCTGCTTTATCCTGAAAACGATGATTACCAACCCATCCAAGTTAACCTTAAAGAGCAAGAGTTTAATATCTAAGGTCTTTACGTTGGCGTTATCCGCCGCAGCTAAGCCTAGGAGTCGATCATGATGCAATTATCACTTTCCATGTCTGAGCCTATTTTTACCGCTGCAGACGATATCATTGCCATTGAGCGTGGCAGCCTGACCGAAATTATTTTAAGCGATGACAGCGCCATTCAACCTATGCAGCTTTTACCACTTCTGGCTCAATGCAGTGCAGAGCAACGCTGGTTAATGTGGCTAAGCCAAGAACGGGTACTGAATAAAGCCTGGATTGAAAGCATGGGCCTTAAAAATTCAGCCATTATTTATTTAGAATCGAACGCCACCACTCAAACCAAGCTTTGCTCGCAGTTGCTGAAAGCAGGTAACAGCCACTTAGTTGTTGATTGGCAAGGTAAGCTAGACAGTGAAACGCGCAGGCTCATTCGAGAGCAAGCCATTGAAAGCGGAAGCCACGTTATTCTTATTCAGCACGCTGCCTAAGCAGCGTGCCAAACTCAGACTAAAAATCGAGCGTTAAACCTAAGTGCAAGCCTTTATCTAAGGCATAACGTTTGTTTGCGTTTTCTAATTTTAAGCCAACATAGCGATAGCCTAAGAAAACACGCCCAGTTGGAATAACGGCGTATTGCACACGCACATCGGTGTTAACCATATAATCAACGTCATTAACAGCCAAGACAGGAGGAGCGTAATAGCCATAAGCCGCCACGCTTACATCAGGCTGAACCGGTAAGTTGTAACGGAAAAAGCCACCCACACCAACAGCGCCTTGATCGGCATTCTTTTTAGCCCCATCAATATGTACATAATGAAGTTTGCCACCAATGCCAATATACAAATCTCTATTACTTGGGCGTTTGTCTACGACATGCAAGCCTAAAGTAGCCATATCACCTTTATCGCTGTGGTGCAGAATATCGGCATCAAGGTGCATAGGAGAGTTTACTTTGGTGGCACCATAGCCCAAGCGAAACGCTTTATTGTTTAAGCTCAAATCTAATGAGCCTCCCGCCATAGCGGCTGGAGCTAATGAAGCCAAGGCTGTAAAGGCCGTGATAGGAAGCATCAAAGCTAATTTCATAGTATTCCTCTGCATTAGATAGATAAAAAATTGGCGCCATCATAACAGCGCCAACTTTGTGATTAAACCGAAAAGCAGGGAATTAGTTCAGCAAATCAAGCAAAACTTTGTTCAACTTATTCACATAACTTGCAGGTTCTTCCAATTGGCTGCCTTCGGCTAATTTAGCTTGCGACAAAATAATACTGGCCAAATCAGAAAAACGCTCTTCGCTACTTTCTTTATCCATACGCTCGATAAGTGGGTGAGTTGGGTTAATTTCTAACACAGTTTCCACTTCGGGCACTTGCTGGCCAGCGGCTTCTAATAAGCGGCGCATATGGCCACCCATATCGTATTGGCCCACAACCAAGCATGCAGGAGAATCGGTTAAGCGCGAAGTAACACGCACTTCTTTCACCTTACCATCAAGGGCTTTTTGCACGCGCTCAATTAGGTTTTTATGCGATTCTGCTAGCTGCTTTTGCTGCTCTTTTTCGCTTTCATCGGCCAAGTCGTCTAGGTCTAACTCGCCTTTGGTAATGTCTTGGAACATTTTTCCGTCAAACTCGGTTAAGTGCCCTACTACCCACTCGTCTACACGGTCGGTCATTAGCAGCACTTCTACGCCTTTTTTACGGAAGTATTCTAGGTGTGGGCTGGTTGATACCGCTGCGTGGTTATCGCCAGTGATGTAGTAGATTTTCTTTTGGCCTTCGCGCATACGAGCAATGTAATCGGCCAGGCTAACGCTTTGTTCGCTGCCTTCAGACTGAGTGGTAGCAAAGCGGAACAGCTTGGCAATTTTCTCGCGGTTGGCAAAGTCTTCGGCTGGGCCTTCTTTTAAGACACTGCCAAACTCTTTCCAGAAAGTAGCGTATTTTTCTGGTTCGTTTTTGGCTAGTTTTTCTAGAGTATCCAGCACGCGTTTAACCAAGGCGCTACGCAGGCTATCGACTTGTTTGTCTTTTTGTAAAATCTCGCGCGATACGTTCAGCGATAGGTCGTTTGAGTCCAACACACCTTTTACAAAACGCAGGTACATAGGCAAGAACTGCTCGGCGTCGTCCATAATAAACACGCGCTGCACATAGAGTTTTAGGCCGCGAGTGGCCTCACGATTCCACATATCAAAGGGGGCTTTAGCAGGAATATAAAGCAAGCTGGTGTAATCGAGCGTGCCTTCTACTTTGTTGTGCGCCCAAGTTAGTGGCTCGTTCCAGTCGTGCGAAACGTGCTTATAAAACTCGGTGTATTCTTCGTCTTTAATGTCAGCCTTTTGACGAGTCCAAAGTGCTTTGGCTTGGTTTACCGCTTCTGGCTCTTTTACTTCGGCTTCTTTGCCTTCTTCTGTTTCTACTGGCTCGGCAGGTAAAAACACAGGAATGGCAATGTGATCGGAATATTTTTTAATTAACGAGCGCAAACGCCAGTTATCGGCAAAGTCTTT
>JBASZG010000020.1:0-8203 GCA_049277875.1 Venatoribacter sp. | reverse complement strand
AAAATGGCGGCGATTGGGAATACCTGTTAGGCCGTCTAACGCGGCTAACTTTTCCAGCAAATGACGCTGCTGCACTAGGCGCATGTGGTTGCGCACACGCACGCGCACAATAGGCGGATGAAAAGGTTTTGCTATATAGTCAACTGCGCCGAGGTCTAGCCCTTGTTCTTCATTGCTGTGAGAGTCTAGTGCGGTGATAAAAACAACAGGAATATCGCGGGTGTTATCTTGACGTTTTAATTCACGAATAACGTCAATTCCCGACATATCTGGCATTAGTACGTCTAATAGAATTAGGTCGGGTTTATGTACAGAGGCTTTTTCTAGAGCTTGTTCACCGGTTTTTGCTTGAATAATGCGGTATTCGTCTTGAAACAGTTCCGTTAACAGCAAACGATTTTGTTTTTCATCGTCAACGATTAATAAGCTTTGCTTTTCAATATCCAAGTTCATGCTGTTATGCCTTAGTAATTAATTCGTGCAGTTTTTCTAATTCGTTTAAGCCGTCTTGGTACTCAATGTCTTCAACAAAATCACGAATGTTTTTTAATAAACCATGCGAGGCTTGCAGGCCTGATAGTTCGCTTTCCAGTTCAGCTAATACTTTTAAGCTGGCGGCATCGTCGTTTTCAAGCAACGTTTGCAGTGTTACCAACAGCGACTGAACCTTGGTTTTATCTGTATCGGCCAATTCACCAAATGATTGATTATCTATCTGTTGGTGATGCAGCACAGAAAGTTCTTTTACAACTCGGCTTAGCAATGAGAAATAAAAATGACTGCCTTTGCCAACTTTGCTTTTCGCTTTAATTTCACCGCCCATTAGCTCAACCAATTGGCGGCAAATAGCCAAGCCTAGGCCACTGCCGCCAAAGCGGCGAGTAATGCTGCCATCGACCTGACTAAAAGGGGTAAACAGGTTAGCCAAACTTTCTTCGGCAATGCCCATACCGGTATCGTTAATAGAGAACTCTAATATAGCGGCGTTCACGAATTTGCTTACGAGTAACCACCATAACGTGGGCAGGGGTTTGGTCACGCGCTTCGACTTTACGCGAGGCCGTTACTAAAGGAATATCAATGAGTTCTTGCAAGGAGAAATCGAGCAAAAAAGAAATATCTTCGATTGATATTTCTTCTGAATCTTGTGCGTAAGCCGGATATGCAGCTAGTAGCGAGATAAAAATTGATAAAGGGTACTGCTTAAACCGGCTCATCGTCTTCAATTCATAATAAAGTGTGACGAAGTATGGCCGATTATCAGCACATAACAAATTCAAATTACGCCAAAATCAGCCGATTAAGCCTTTCTTAAACTATTTGCCGATGCAGAAACTAAAAATGTAAAACCATTCAAAGTGTTAGAAAGCTATTGGCGCACATATGGAATGCAACCTTTTGTTAGGTTTTGCCATGGAAGAACCCATTCTAGGCGATTTGCAGCATTTTTAAAGTGGGATATCTGGGAAAGTGGGACAAATTTATTATCTTTATTGTTACTCATTTTGAAGTTTGTTCTATCAGTTCAACTCATTGATTTTAAATAATAAAATGGTAAATTCTCTTGCGTTTTTTCCTCCATGCGAATCTTTATAAAGCAGGAGGTAATCATGAAAAAATACCCGTCTTTATCATTAATTGCTTTATGTGTGTCCTTGTCAGGTTGTGCAGCCGGACCTCGTCATTATGCTCAAGGCGAATCTCGGGCTTATGAGAAATATGTGCATCTTGTCGACCTGGCAATCCAGCATGTGGCCGATGATATGGCGTTGAATGTCACTAAACTGAGTAATGTAGAAACGCCAGAAATTGATGACCATCCTATGATTCTTTGGTCTGTTGAAAGCGCTGAGCATGGATGCGGTATTGGTCAATGTGTGGTTGCTTACAACATTACTACTCCTTATCTCTGGAAGAGCCCGCTCTACATTAAAGATGGTGAGTCCGAAAGCTATAACATCGCCGCTAATCACCTGAAGAACTATTCTCGCTTTGTGTTCCGTCAGTCAGGATCACAAGACTTTCCAATTGATGAGCTTTATAGAGCCGTCAGCGCTGCATTGCCATCGTGGATGGTGATCTATTTTCCACCAAACCATGTGGTGAAGAATGGCCAATCTCTCCCATATCCAGTGTTGTATGAGCAAGGGGAACAACTGCTGTTTAAGGAGCCTGCATTATGAAAAGTGAATATCAGGATCTAGACAATATTGTTTTGGCGATGGATGAAGTCCAAACGGATCCCATAATTCTTACTTACCTGATCAGTCATCTATTGACGAGAAATTCGGTGTTTCATCAGCCTAGAGTTGGATGTGTCAAATGCAAGAGCACGGGAGAATTAGTCTATCCCCATAGCTGGATTGAGCTTTCAGGTGGTTGGACTGTTGATCTTAGACTGAATCAGGCTTTCAACACGCTCGACCGTTATCCGCAAGGCATTTTCGAGCCGTCATCCTACCGGAACCTTCAGTATTTCGGTATGCCCCTTACCGTGCCCGAATTCGAACCATCTGAACTCGATGAAATGACTGATTTTATGTTTTCCAAGTTATTCAGTGTGCAAGGACTGGATACTCGAGTTAGCGGAGGTTGCTATGACTGCATTTGAGTGGGGAATGCTTGGGCTATTCCTATTTTTTAGTTTGGCCACATTCTGGTGTCTTTACAGCTATAGGGCCAACCAGAAATTGTCAGGCCAAGGCAAACCTCAAGCTGAATAGTGGGAGGGAAAACATGAGTCAAAATCTCAAAAATGATTTAGTAAATATAATGTTGCTTGGTGTTCTGCTATTCGGATTGATGCTGGCTCAATACTCTGGATGGGGATTCTTGCTTGCAGGTTTGCCATTAGCTATTTGGTGTTTTAAAGCTTTCGCATTTATCCAACGCAAATGGTGGCTAGCCGTTCCATTTTGGTGTGCACTTACTTATTTGTGTTGGCAAATGTCTTTAGCGCTTTGGATTGGATATATAGTGGTTGCAATTTTTAAATATCCAATTGATTTAAATAGTAATTACCCAATAAAAAATCGTAAAAAGGTGAAAAGTCGTAAGTACGATTCAGAGTTCTATGGTGATTACACCTCAATAGATATAGATAAACGTGGGCATTTAGGTACTGGTATTGGCATTCCTGATAGCTTTGATTACGACTACCGAAACCATATTGGGTTTGATGATTGATTTTTGGTCCTTAGCTGGTTCCTTTTGAGTACACATCATCGGAACTAGCCATCAGACTGGTTTTACTACCAACAGAACCACCTAAACCAGACCAGAGATAAAGCACCACTTATAACAGACTGTGGAGATCTAGATGTTCATTCGAGCTTACCTTCGCGCATCAACCAAAGAACAAAATGCTGAACGGGCTCGCGAGTCCTTGATTCAGTTTGCTACTCAGCATGACCAGCGAATCGCCGCTTTTTATATTGAGAATGTTTCTGGTGCCACGCTGCACAGGCCTGAGTTGATGCGCTTGATTGCCGAGTCAGGCAAGGGTGACATTGTGCTGGTTGAACAAATCGACCGTCTGGCGCGGCTTAAGCAAAGCGATTGGGACACGTTGAAACAAAAGTTGGCCAGCAAACGCCTAGCCATTGTTTCACCGGAACTTCCTACCAGTTGGCTGGCTTTACAACAACATAGTGAAACTGACTTTACCGGCGGTGAATGCCATGATGCTGGACATGCTCGCGGCCGTTGCCCGCAAAGATTATGATGACCGGCGCCATCGCCAATCACAGGGGATCGCAAAGGCGAAATCCGATGGTAAATATAATGGGCGTCAACCAGATCTGAAACGTCATCAGCACATAGCCAGTCTATTGAAGACTGGCCATAGCTATAGTGACATTCAGGACATGCTGGGATGTTCGCGGCACCTGATTGCAACTATCTCGAAGAATATCGTTAGTATAGAGCAGTAATACCACGACTTTCTACCGTATCATTTTCTTGATTACGGTAATCTAACTTCCTCACATTGACAATATGTTCTCACTCCTCTAAAAAATTTGGTTTCAACTCAAATAAGTTGAGAAAAATCATAATGGTGATAGGGTATGCAACTGTGATAATTCCCCAAATTTTATGGTTAAAAAATACTGTGGAGAAAGCATGATTCGCTGCCACCTGGCCCGATTAATGGGTGAGAAAAAAATGCGCATTAGCGACGTGATGCGTGAAACCGGCCTCAGCCGTACCACCGTCACGCTACTGTACAAAGAAACTGCGCTTAAGGTGGACTTAGAAGCATTAGATAAGCTGTGCGATTTGTTTAACTGCCCATTGAGCGACATATTGGAAAAAATGCCAAGCGATAGACAGGGCTAAAAATCATCAAGGAGTGACGATATGTCGTCAGAAGCAGACACCAGAGCAAATTATATCGACCCAGCGTTAAAAGCCGCTCATTGGCAACCGGGCAATATCATTCGGGAACATTACTTTACCGATGGCCGTAAGCTTGCTGGAGGTGTCCGTGGTCGTCGTTGTTTCGTCGATTATCTGCTGCACAAAGACAATCGTTACCTTGCGGTTGTTGAAGCCAAAAAAGAGTCTGAGCACCCAACCAAAGGCCTTCAACAAGCCATCGACTATGCCAAGAAGCTACTCGTTCGTTTTGTCTATTCAAGCAACGGCAAACAAACCTATGAGTTCGATTTAGAAACCGGCAAAGGCGACTACATCGAGTTTTACCCAACACCACAAGAGCTTGAAAACCGCTACGCGGGTGTTAACTCGGATCTAGGCCAGCAGCTTCGTAATGTGCCCTTTCATTTAGAAGGCGCAATGCAGCCACGTTATTACCAAGAATTAGCGGTCCATGCCGCCACAGATGCCATTGGTAAAGGTAAGCCACGAGTGCTGTTAACGCTGGCGACTGGTACAGGTAAAACCTTTATTGCCTTTCAAATCGTCCATAAACTGTTTCAGTCTCGTTGGAACAAAGAATCTCCGGGTACACGTAGGCCTAGAATTTTGTTTTTAGCCGATCGTAATATTTTGGCCGATCAAGCGATTAACACTTTCAATCCCTATGAAAAAGACCTCATCAAAATAAACGGTGAAGAGGTACGCAAGCGTGGCGGTGTAGTGCCAACCAATGCGCATATCTTTTTTGCTATCTACCAAGCCATTGCTGAGCGAGAAAACATTGAAGGCTATTACAAAGCGTATCCAAGTGATTTCTTTGACCTTGTAATGATTGACGAGTGTCACCGTGGCAGTGCTAATGAAGCAGGCTCTTGGCGAGACATACTGGTCCATTTTGGCAGTGCGGTGCATGTCGGCCTAACAGCTACACCAAAACGTGAAGCCAACGTGGATACCTATGATTACTTTGGAACACCAGCATTTGAATACTCATTAAAAGACGGCATCAACGATGGTTTCTTAACGCCATATCGTGTTAAGCGGGTACGTACCAACTTAGACGAGCTAGTGCTAACCAAAGATGACCAAGTGATCGAAGGTGAATCTGGGCAAGACGTCTATCAGGTTGAAGATTACGACAAAAAAATCATCGTGGATGATCGTACCGAACTGGTCGCCAAAGCCATTTTGGACAATATCAATCCACTAGAAAAAACCATCGTATTTTGCGAAAACCAAAATCATGCACTGACCATGCGTGACATGATCAACAAACACAAAAAAGTGAAAGACCCGCACTACTGTGTGCGCGTGACCAGTGATGAGGGCAAAGTCGGCCGCGAGCTACTGGAAAAATTCCAAGATAACGACAAAGACATCCCCACCATCATTACCTCATCGCAAATGTTAACCACTGGGGTAGATGCCCGTAACGTGCGAAATGTAGTGCTGGATAGAACCGTCGGTTCAATGGTGGAGTTTAAACAAATTGTCGGTCGCGGCACCCGTGTTTTTGATGGCAAAGACTATTTCACCATTGTCGATTTTCGCGGTGCAACCAATAAGTTTTATGACAAAGATTGGGATGGCGAACCTGAAGCACCGGAGCCCGGTGGCACAGGGGAGCCTAAACCACCGCCATACACACCAGAACCACCCGGAGGAACAGATGGCCCAGAGCCTGAACCGGGTGAGCCAAAACCTCGGTTGAAAGTAAAGTTAGGCAAACACCGTGAACTGAAAGTCATTGACGTTGAAACTCGTTATATCGATGAAAACGGCAAACCTCTCACGGTGCAAGAATTTGTTGAGCGCTTGATCTCCCAATTACCAGGGTTGTTTAGATCGGTTGAGGAACTGCGGCAGATATGGTCAGACCCAGACGAGCGCGAAACCTTGCTCGGTAAACTCGTACAAGCAGGTTTTGATAAAGAGCAACTCGCCACACTACGACGCATGTTTGAGGCAGAAGAGTGCGATATCTTCGATCTGCTGGCTTTTTTAGCCTTTGAACAGCCAATGGCAACCCGTAAAGCTCGTGCCGATCAAGTACGTACTAACAGCACCTTCTTTAATCAGTACCAACAAGAAAAGGCACAGCAATTTTTGCACTTTGTGCTTAACCGATATGAGCAAACCGGCAGCACGGAGTTATCACGCGAGCGCTTGCCAGCGCTTATCGAGCTATCAGGGTTGGGTACTGTCAAAGATGCCTCAACAGCATTCGGTGGAAAACCAGCCTATTTGCTGGCGGCTTTTAAACAATTACAACAACAGCTTTATCACGTGAACTGAAATGGAATTAACACTCGCACCTAACCCGCTGTACGACCAGCCACAAACCTTAAATATCAATAAGGTTGCTACTTTAATTGGTGAAAATGGCAGCGGAAAATCCAGTATCTTACATTCGATCTTTAGAAAGCAGATTGAGGAACCTAGTGAAGCGCTTCAGCTGATCTGTGCTACTTCAGGACAAAATGAAAACTTTTCTTCCTTTTTCGAACGAAGACTAGCCTCTTTACGATCAAGAAAAGATATAAGTGACATTGATTTTTCTAGCCTTTTCTTTACTCAGAAAGATGTTCGATTCCTTACGTTTCTCGCCTACACATTCAAGAGTAACGGCTTAGTTTTTAATTTTGTTAACAACCACAAGGCATTCAAGGATCAAGTTTCAGTTAAATTGAGACTGAAAATATCTGTTCCTGATACTTACATAAAGAATGTACAACAAGACCAGATAGCTGAAGCTAAAGACTATGAACACCCATCGATAAGAAAAAGACCTTTTAATCAGCGACTTGATGCTTTTCTCGAGAAGATAGAAACACTTCCAGACCTTGATGCTCTGCTAGAAAAAGGCAAAGGCTTAAAGTCAACCGAAGTCGAGGTAACTAATGAGAAATTTTTTGATGTTTTTGATGGCTCTAGAGTTGATGCTATAAAATTTCTAATCGAAGGCTCATACAACGAATATTTCTTTTCAGCTTCTGAAAGTTTGCTTTACCTAACTGATAATATTGAATTTTCATTGCTCAGTGATGGTGAGTATCAGTTTCTATTCGTTGCTTCACTAATTGATCTATTTGATAGCACTTCTTCTCTTTTCATGTTTGATGAAGTTGACTCACACCTGCACCATAAAAACGTTGAACTCCTTTGGGACATCCTAAGCAAAACTAAGGGTAAGGTCATAACCACAACTCATTTAGTCGACTCAATCGCTGAGAATGACTTCGAATCATTGTTTTTGGTTGAAAATGGGCAGATAAAAAATGAGCAAAAATCTCAAAAGTTATTGGAAAGATTGAAGGTTTTATCCAAAAGTAAGGTCGTCGAGTTAGAAATAGCCTCCAAATTGAACAACATTTGCTTGATTGATTACTACAACGATTGGAAGATTTTTGAGTTATTAGTAAAGCAGAAAGGGCTTGACTGGACGCCTCTGTCCTCAATAAGTCCTATCGCCAAATCATCTGGTTACAGTTCAGCGGCGGACAGCTTTGGTGCGTCCAAGATCAAGTGGCTGAATGAGTTGAGAGATATGAAAGACTATATCAGGGCATGCAAAGCTGAGAAATATGGCAAAACGCCTGCGCTGCATGACCGCAAAGCAACCAACGTCTTTTTGGTATGCGATCGTGATGAACTGCCAGAAGCTAACATTCACGCACAAAGCGGTGTCAAGGTAGTTGGAGTTGATTACCCTGACAAATTTGACTTAGGTTTGCCTTGTCCAGAGAGAATAAACTGCCATTTGCTGACTTGGAAACGCCGCGAAATCAAAAACTATCTGCTGTCACACTCAGCTCTACAGCAC
>JBASZG010000019.1:0-14343 GCA_049277875.1 Venatoribacter sp. | reverse complement strand
TTGTGTACTTTGCGTACTAGGTTGCGGCCTTTATCTGGGCCAGCGCCCCACATTACGCCCATCTCGGCACCCGATTTGGCCGTTTCAACCAGCGCAGCCTGCACCAGCTTATCTTGTTCAACGGCACTCAACTCTGGGAAACATAGGCCGATATTAATTTGTGCAATGCGGCGCATATTGGTGGGGCGTTTGTAGGCTTGTTTACCCAGCCACTGACCAAACTTTTGCGCTTGTTGAAACGGAATAAAACCAAATAGTTTGATTAAACCAATAACGATGTAACCCATCTGTCTGTCTCCTCAAAATTTACCGCAGTGTAAACAGTCAGAGGGCAGGTGCAAGCCAAACTTAAGCCCAATAGAGTGATATTCTTAAAACTATTTAAGCTGTTACACTCTAGCCATTATGACAAAGAACCTTACTTATGCTGAATCTTGAGAAGTCATTACGCAATAAACACATATTAGTGCTAGACGACATGGTCGAAGCGCGCAGTGCGTTAAAGGCCATGCTTACTCAATTTGGCGCAAACAAGATTGATGTGGTCAACAATGGCTGGGAAGCGGCCCAGCTTATTGCTGAAAAAGATTACGACATCATCCTTTCCGACTATAACCTTGGCCCTGGCAAAGACGGCCAGCAAGTATTAGAAGAAGCTCGATACACCAACCGCCTGAAATCCTCGGCACTGTTTATTTTGGTCACAGGTGAAAACGCCATAGATATGGTTATGGGTGCGCTGGAGTACGAGCCAGATAACTACATTACCAAACCCTTTACGCTCAATACGCTAAAAGAGCGCCTAATTCGCATTCTGAAAATCAAAAACGAACTAAGCGAAATCGACCAAGCCATAGACGCCAAGCAGCCCGATCAAGCCATTGCCTTGGCGCGTGCCAAGCTGGCGGAAAAACCAAACTGGCTGGTGCCCTTAACTCGCGTGCTGGGCAAGCTATACCTACAGCTTGAACATTACCAAGAAGCGCACGATCTGTATAAAAACCTATTGGATAAACGCCCGGTTGCTTGGGCTAAATTGGGCTACGCCATTAGCCTGTATCGCTTAGGCAAAAATGAAGAAGCCTTGGCAGTGCTAAGCCAGACGATTCAAGAGCACCCAAGATATGTGCAGTGCTACGACTGGAAAGCCACCATTTTACAAGAGCTGAACCGCCATGAAGACGCACAAGAGCAGCTAGAGCAAGCGGTAAATATTTCCCCCAAGGCCGTACTTCGACAAATGAGCTTAGGCCAGTTAGCCCTTAAAAATAGAGACTTTCGCGCAGCCGAAATTGCTTACGATCAAGCCATTCGCCTTGGTCGTTTTTCCTGCTACAAAAATGCGCAAAATTATTTAAATTATGCTGTTAGCGCCGAACACAGTCTGATTAACAGCGACGACAACACCAGCCTGTCGGCGCATAAACTGGTGCAAAAAACCCTCAAAGTGCTAGACGAGCTAACGCAAGACTATGGCGAGCAAAGTACCATTAAATTTGATGCACTGATTGCCGCCAGTAATCTGTACTTAGCCAGCAAAAATGACGAAAAAGCCTCTGAAAAAGCACTTGATGCCATTTCACTGTTAGACGATTTAGTTTCCCCCGATTTAAAGCGCATGTTGCAAATGGCCGATGCCTTAGTTCGCACCCAGCAGCACATTAAAGCGCAAGACGTTGTAAACGAGGTTCGTAAGCACCCACTTACCGCAGAAATAGAAGGATTGTTGCAGAATATCGAAAAACGCATCGACCGCAGCGTTATCGAAGCCCACCTTAGCAGCCTCAACAGCCAGGGCATGGAGCTGTTCTCACAAAAAGACTACGTTCAAGCCATAGCCTTGTTTGATCAAGCCGCGCAAGACAGGCAAGCCAGCATTAGTGTGTTAATGAACGCCATTCAAGCCAAGATTAGCCTGATGGAAAACGACGGAGTTAACCACACTCACCTGCAGGACTGCCGCCGCTATATTGATAAAATTGGCGTCATCACCCAAGACGACAGCCGCTTTGAACGCTTTGAACGCCTAAAAAATGCGTTCGTCAAACTCTGGAAAAACGCCAGCGAGCCACTATGAAAACCGAACAACTTGCCGCCACCATAGTTCACGACTTAAAAAATCAACTGCAAGCTTTGTTGGATTATGAGCAGCAAGCCTTGAACCAAATTCCAGCGCAATATCACGAATATCTGCAGCCTATTTTGCAGCGCACCATTCGCTTAAAAAACGATACCTTTCAAATGGTGATGCTCTACCGCATGGAAAATATGCAGGGTTTTAGCAAAGACGATGCTTGGCCACGCGACAGCCTAAATGAAGTGTTAGAAGGCATCCGCCTGCAATACCCACACCTGCTTTGCCACAACCAAATCGACAGCGACACTCAAGGGTTTTACAGCGAAAGCTTAGTGCAACTGGCGTTAACAACTTTGATTACCAATTCCGCTCAAGCTGGAGCCACCGAAGTGGTCATTACAGCCACAGACCAAAATGGCCTGCGCATTCGCATCGAAGATAACGGCCACGGCTTTGAAAAAAGCGTGTTAGACGGTGAAAAACTGACCACCAAAAATGAAGGCTCTGGCCTTGGCCTGTACTTTGTACGGCTGATTGCCGAGCACCATCAGCAAGGTGAAACCAAAGGCCAGCTTAGCTATGGCAATAAGCCCAAAAAAGACGGTGCTTTTGTTGAGCTGTTTTTGCCTTAACTATTAGCTATTGAGCATGTCATCGTGCTCGTTAAGCTTCCAAGGAAGCTGATCGGGCGTTACATCTAAGAACTGTAAATAGCTTTCAAACTGATCTAAAAAGTCGCGTATTACCTCGTGGGTGTCGCAGCCATATAGGTCATATCCCAAGCCACCTTGGCGCAAGAATACTTCAGCGCGGTAATACACATCTTCTGGGGTTAAATCGCGCTTCAACTCCAGCGCCATAAAATCGGGCAAGGGCATTTCGTTGCGGCGAATTTCGTAAATAAAATCCACATGCTCATCACGAGAAACCTCCAACCACACCCTGCCCTCTTCTTCTACTTCCAACTTGGCTTGCCAGTTTAAGCTTTGCAGCTCGGTTTGAACCTCTTGCAAGGCTTGCAAAGCCGCACCCTGAATAAAGCCATTTACCTGAGCTTCGTCTGGATAACTTACTAAGCCTTTTAAGCGGCTACGCCATTGGGTGCGTTTGTGGTTAGGCTTAGTTGAAGAAATAGTACCCGCCAAACTGCGGTGATGATGCCCTTCAATAACCAAAGCACGCCACAGCCCGACTATGGCAACCAGCATAATAATGGCGAAAGGCAAAGCACTCACAATAGTCATACTTTGCAGCGCCGTTAAACCACCCGCCAGCAATAAAACCGCTGCAATAACGCCCTCAAGCGAGGCCCAAAAAATACGCTGCCAAACAGGAGTGTGCAAAGCGCCACCAGCCGCTAACGAATCTATAACCAAAGCGCCAGAGTCGGCGGAGGTAACAAAGAAAGTAATAATCAAAAAGACCGTCACAAAAGACAAAAACGAGGAAAACGGCAAGGCATCGTAAAACTGAAACAAGGCCACCGCATGGTCGGCCTGCACTTCAGGAATCAGGCTAGTTAAGCCCTTTTCCATAATTAACCAAAGCGCGGTGTCACCAAAAATGGCAAACCACAAGAAGGTAAACAAAGTAGGCACGGATAGAATGCCAAATACAAACTGGCGAATGGTGCGGCCACGGCTAATTTTGGCAATAAACAACCCCACAAAGGGCGCCCAAGCGATTGTCCAACCAAAGATAAAGAGCGTCCAGTTGCCTATCCAATCGCTACGAGTGTAAGCCTGCAAGTTAAAGGTGCGCTCAACCAGATGGTTTAAATACGCCCCGGTGTTTTGCAAAAAGGTTTCGAGCAAATGCACGCTTGGCCCAACCATAAACACAATAGCCATAACCAGAGTAGCTAAGAGCATATTTAGAGTTGAAAGGTTTTTAATACCCTTATCCATGCCGGCCACTACTGAACCGATTGCCATTAAGGTAATTACCACAATGGCGATAATTTGCACTGTGGTGCTAACCGGTATCTGCGGCCACAGATAATTAAGCCCAGCGTTAATCTGAATAACCGATAGCCCAAGTGTGGTGGCCAAACCAAACATAGTGCCCAAGATGGCAAAAATATCGACCAAGTGCCCTGGCCAAGAATAAATTTTATCGCCAATTAAAGGATACAAGGCCGAGCGCACCGACAAGGGCAAACCATGACGATAAGCAAAATACGCCAGCACTAAACCCACCGTTGCGTAGATAGCCCAAATATGCACACCCCAGTGAAAATAGGCGATTTGCATGGCTTGGCGTGCGGCCGACACGGTTTCAGCCGCGCCCTGTGGCGGAGTAGAGAAATGCAGTACTGGCTCAGCTACGCCAAAGAACAACAAAGCAATGCCATAGCCCGCCGAAAACAGCATGGCAAACCAAGCCATAAAGCTGTATTGCGGGTCGCCATGTTCTGGCCCTAAGCGAATATTGCCCCACTTAGAGGCGGCCACAATAACAATAAAAACCAAAAAACAGGCCACGCTCAGCATGTAAAACCAACCAAAATGGTTAGTGACCCAAGTTAATACCTGCTGAAACACTTGCCCTGCGGCCTTTGGATCGGCCACCGTACCAAGAATCAGTAGTAATGCCACAATCACCGTGGGCAAAGCCACGGGCAGCAAAATCGTGGTCTGGATTGATTTGCGTTCAAGCAACATAAAAAACACCTTAGATCTGTAAGTGTTTTTTATACTAGCAAAAATAATCATGCTTGGTTGCAAACTCTTCCTTGTGCCCTAGGCTCTTGGCTGCTTGGGCGCTATAATCTCGCCCTATTTTTTCGCTTTTTGCGTTTTAAGGATTTCCCGTGAGCACAACCCATAATGTTAAAACCTTTCAGGGCCTAATCGCTGCCCTGCAAGACTTCTGGTCGCAGCAAGGCTGCGTAATTAACCAACCCTACGACATGGAAGTCGGTGCTGGCACCTTCCACACCGCCACTTTTTTACGCGCCATTGGCCCTGAAAACTGGAATGCGGCTTACGTGCAACCTAGCCGCCGCCCCAAAGATGGCCGCTACGGTGAAAACCCCAACCGTTTACAGCACTACTATCAATTTCAGGTAGTGATGAAACCCAACCCAGTCGACATTCAAGAAAAATACTTAGAATCGTTAAAAGTATTGGGCATAGATACCCTAGTGCACGATGTGCGCTTTGTTGAAGACAACTGGGAATCTCCTACTTTGGGCGCTTGGGGCTTAGGCTGGGAAGTCTGGCTTAACGGCATGGAAGTAACTCAGTTTACTTATTTCCAACAAGTGGGCGGCTTAGAGTGCTTTCCTGTCACGGGAGAAATCACCTACGGCCTTGAACGTATTGCCATGTATCTGCAAGAAGTGAACTCGGTTTACGACCTAGTCTGGACCTACGGCCCCGACGGCAAAGCCGTGACCTATGGCGATGTGTTCCATCAAAACGAAGTGGAACAGTCCACCTACAACTTTGAATACGCCGACGTCGATTTTCTATTTGGTGCCTTTAACCAATATGAAAAAGACTGCTTACGCCTAATCGAAGCTAGCCTGCCCTTGCCCGCTTACGAGCAAGTGCTAAAGGCTTCACACAGCTTTAACCTGCTGGATGCACGCGGCGCAATTTCTGTGACCGAACGCCAAGGCTATATTTTGCGTGTGCGCACCTTAGCCCGCAGTGTGGCGCAAGCCTACTTTAACAGCCGCGCCGAAAAAGGCTTTCCTTTGGCCGAGGAAGCCAATCGCAAAGAAGTGTTAGAGCGCTACCAAACACAAAAACAGCAAGCCGCCGATAAAGAGAACGCCCAAAAGGAGGCTAAATAATGAGCATTGTTACCAACAGCTTTTTAGTAGAACTGGGCACCGAAGAATTACCACCTAAAGCCTTAAAAACTCTTTCTGCCGCCTTTACCTCTGGCATCGAGCAAGGTTTGCAAGCCGCCGGTTTAAGCTTTGGTCTAGTAGCAAGCTTTGCTGCTCCACGTCGTTTAGCCGTGCGTGTATCAGAGTTACAAAGCCAGCAAGCCGACCAAGACGAAGTGCTGTATGGCCCACCTGCCAAAATTGCTTTCGACCAAGACGGCAATCCCACCAAAGCCGCCGAAGCCTTTGCCGCTCGCACCGGGGTTGCACTGGCTGATTTACAAACCAGCGCCGATGGCAAGCTGATGATTGAACGCACCATTAAAGGCAAACAAACTGCCGAGCTGCTGCCTGCCATAGTGCAAGCCAGCTTAGACGCTTTGCCTATTGCTAAACGTATGCGCTGGGGCGCGTCTCGCGTGGAATTTGTGCGTCCAGCAAAATGGCTGGTTATGTTGTTTGGTACAGAAGTCGTACCTGCGCAGATTTTAGGTTTGCAGTCTGGCAACCAAAGCCGTGGCCACCGTTTTCATGCACCTGCAGCCGTTACCATTAATACCCCCGAAAGCTACGAAACCACCTTACGCCAAGCCTATGTTATGGCCAACTTTGAAGAACGCGCCAAGCTGATTCGTGAACAAGTAGCGGCCCAAGGTAAAGAACTGGGCGGCGAAGCCATTATCGGCGAAGCATTACTAGACGAAGTAACCGCACTAAACGAATGGCCCACTGCTTTAGCTGGCTCGTTTGAAGAAAGCTTTTTGCGCGTACCGCCCGAAGCTCTTATTTCATCTATGCGCGAGCACCAAAAATACTTCCACGTTATGAAAGACGGCAAGCTACTGCCCTACTTTATTACGGTTTCTAACATCGAAAGCAAAGACCCAACTCAGGTCATTGCAGGTAACGAAAAAGTAATTCGCCCTCGCTTATCCGACGCGGCTTTCTTCTGGGACACCGACCGTAAGCAAAAACTGGAAAGCCTGTTCCCCAAATTAGAAAACGTAGTATGGGTAAATGGCCTAGGCAGCATTGCCGATAAAACCCGTCGTATTAGCGTCTTGGCCAGTAAAATTGCTCAAGTGTTGGGTGCCAACCAAACTTTGGTGCAACGCGCAGCGCAACTGTGTAAAAACGACCTAGTTTCTAACATGGTAGGTGAATTTGACGATCTGCAAGGCTTGGCTGGCAAATACTATGCTCAGCACGACGGTGAACCTGCTGAAGTCGCTGCGGCCATGATTGAACAATACATGCCCGCCTTCTCTGGCGATGCACTACCCAGTACCAACACCGGCACGCTGATTGCTTTGGCCGACCGCCTCGACAGTTTGGTTGGCTTGTTTGGTATCAACCAACTGCCCACCGGCTCTAAAGACCCCTTTGCACTGCGCCGCGCGGCCTTAGGCGTATTACGTTTATTAGTAGAAAAACGCATTGATATAAATCTTGATCTGTTGATCGACTGGGCTATTGCAGGCAACTGGCCAACCGCCCTACAGACCAATACCAAAGAATTGCTACTTAACTACTTGCTCGACCGCTTTAGTGCTTGGTATCAAGACGAGCATATCGCTCCTACCGTATTCCAAGCGGTGCGCGCCTTAAATATCAGTAACGCCTTAGACATTAACCGCCGCGTACAGGCCGTACACAGCTTCAGCCAGCTTGAAGAAGCCGCAGCACTGGCCGCTGCCAACAAACGTGTGGCGAATATTCTGGCCAAAAACGACGGTGATAAAGTTACCGCACCTGTAAGTGCCAACTTACTGGCCGAGGCCGAAGAAAAAGCTTTATTTGATGCGCTAAATAGCAAAGCTCAAGCACTGAAACCCTTAATGGCTAAGGCCGACTACCAAGCCGCTCTGACCGAATTGGCCAGCTTACGCCCTGTAGTGGATGCCTTCTTCGATAAAGTCATGGTAATGGCCGAAGACGCCGCCGTGCGCACCAATCGTTTGGCTTTGTTGAAACAACTACATGGCCTCTTTATCGGCATTGCCGATATTGCAGCGCTTTAACCCAAAGGGCAGGCATTAATGACTTTTACCACGCGCCATTTAACCCTGCTACTCGCCAGCGGCCTATTGCTTAGCGGTGCAGTGCAGGCTCAGGAAGAAGAGTTTATGCCTGCCGTTGCTGCCAAACTTGGCACCGATGCTTACAAGCTACAGCTTGGAATGGGCTATTGGAATTACGCTAAAAATGAGCATGGGCAGCTTTACATCAGCCGCTTTCAGGCCAAAGACGAGCTTGCCATCGACGATGTAAAACAGGGTAAGCACAACTACAGTTCAACTCGTATTGGTATGGTAGGCAGTGGTTTTAATATGAATAAACCAGCCTATGAACTAGGGTTTTTCCTTTATAAAAATAAGTCGGATGTTGATATTAACCGCTCTGGCTTAGGCTTCACCCTTGGCTTTGGCAAGATGCTTAACGATAAGATAAAAGTGCATGTTGCTGGCGATCTTATGCCCGAACAGCTCAGCACCGACTGGCAAGCCAAAGCCTACTTAGAATACGAATTTAGCACTGCTTTAACTTACCGCATTACCAAACAATTAGACGTTAACGCTGGCTATTACTACGGCGCCGTTGCAGGTAAACGCAGCATAGATAATTACTCACAAGGCATGCTTGGCCTGGCCTTCAGAATGTAACCCATGAAACTGATTATTCTTGACCGTGACGGCGTGCTCAACCAAGACTCAGACCAATACATTAAGTCTGCAGATGAATGGCTGGCCTTACCTGGCAGCATGGAAGCCGTTGGCAAGCTAACTCAAGCGGGCTTTACCCTTGCAGTTGCCACCAACCAAAGCGGCCTTGCCAGAGGCTATTTCACCTTGGCCGATTTACAGGCCATGCATGAGAAAATGACCAAACTGGCAGCCCAGCACGGTGGCCGTTTTGCGCATATTGCTTATTGCCCGCATGGCCCAGACGACAGTTGCCAATGTCGCAAACCGCTACCTGGCTTGATTCATGAGATTGAAACCACCCTAAACCTGAGCGCGCAAGGTGCTTGGGTTGTGGGCGATTCCATCCGCGATTTGGAAGCAGGAAACCAAGCCGGCTGCAAAACTGCATTGGTTAGAACAGGCAAAGGCCGCCAAAGCGAGAAAAAATTAACAGCGGCCCAGCTTAATCAAACCTTAGTATTTGACGACTTAGCCAGCTTTGCTGATTACATTATTAATAACCAGTAGTCTTTTATTTTTTATTTTATTTATGAAAGAAAAGAACAAGTATTAAACTAATACTGTGACTTTTTGACGGATTAAACAGTGGTATAAAGCGCCTATTCTTTTCAAGGATTCGACTTATGAAGTATTTAACTAAGTCTGTTATTGTTTTACGCACCGCCCTTTTTTATCTAACTTTTGCCTGTATTGCTGCCACTTGGCTTATTCCAAGCGTACTGGCCTATTTATTTTTGCCTATTAAACCGCGTAATTATGTGATTTTAGGCGGGTTTAGTTTGTTGCTGTGCTGGGCGGCACGGCTTATTTGTGGCATTCGCTGGCAAGTGACTGGGCTAGAGAATTTTAAAAACTTAAATCAGCCATGCATTATTCTGAGTAAGCACCAAAGCACTTGGGAAACCTTTTTCCTGCCGCTTATTATGCTGCCACAAGTACAGGTGGTAAAACGCGAGCTGTTTATGATTCCGTTCTTTGGCTGGCAACTAAAGATGATTGACCCGATTGCCATCGACCGCAGCCAAAAATCCAAATCGTTAAAACAGCTATTAAGCCAAGGCAAAGATCGGCTTGAACGCGGTATGCATGTGCTCATTTTCCCTGAAGGAACACGAGTTAAGCCCGGCTTGCGCAAAGAGTTCTCAAAAGGCGCAGCTATGTTGGCCACTCACACCAAAACACCGGTTATTGCGGTTGCTCATAACTCGGCTGAGTTTTGGCCAAACCGTGGTTGGCTAAAATACCCCGGCACGGTCAAAGTGGTGATTAGCCCTGTCTTTGATGCCAGCAGCATGAGCGCGCAAGAACTGAATCAAGCCACCGAAAGCTGGATTAACGAGCAAGTAGACGCTATTTCTGCCACACCTTTTAGCGGCGAATATTCACAAGAACGCACCAGTGGCAAACGCTTTTAAGCCTAAAGCACCATAGCTGCCACCCAGCCAAACAGCATTAACGGCAAATTGTAATGCAGGAAGGTTGGCACCACGGTATCGCGCATATGGTTGTGCTGGCCATCCACGTTTAAGCCTGCGGTAGGCCCCAAAGTTGAGTCTGACGCAGGAGAACCAGCATCGCCAAGCACTCCTGCTGTTCCCACTAAAGACACTATTGCCAGCGGGCTAAAACCCATTTGCAAACACAGCGGCACATAGATCGCCGCGATAATGGGCACAGTGGAAAAAGACGACCCTATTCCCAAGGTTAAAAGCAAACCAACTAGCAACAAAACAAAAGCCGCTAAACCTTTGCTGTCTGCCAGCCAAGCCGCGCTTTCTTCAACCAACAAATCAATATGTCCGGTTTGAGTCATCACCTCGGCAAAGCCTTGCGCCGAAATCATAATAAAACCAATCGAGGCCATCATTTTGATGCCATCGCCCAACACATCTTCCGACTTATGCGACTTAATCACACCAGTTACAGAAAAGACTAAGAAACCAGCCATTGCACCCAATACCATAGAATCGGTATAGAGCTGGGTTGCAAAGGTAACAACAACCGCAACAGCCGCAACATAGAGCGATTTTTTATCGTAATCGCTGCCTTCGGTACGTTCTGTGAATTTAATTGCCGCCACATTGTATTGACGAGGTTTACGGTAGGAGAAAAACATCGCCACCAACAACCCAAACAGCATCCCCAAAGCAGGTATAAACATAGCCTTAACCACCGACAGCCCTTGCACATCCATGCCAGCCTGAGCAATGCGACCCAATAAAATTTCGTGTAAGTAAATATTGCCAAAGCCTACCGGCAAAAACATATAGGGCGTAATGAGGCCAAAAGTAAGCACACAGGCAACCAGCCTGCGATCTAAGTTTAAACGGGCCATCACCATTAATAAGGGCGGAATCAAAATTGGAATAAAAGCGATATGAATGGGAATTAGATTTTGCGAAAAAATCGCAGCCATCAACAATAACCCCAAAAGCAGACTTTTAAGGAGCTTTTGGTACTGTATCGTTTCAACTCCCAAGCGCTTTAAAATTGCATCGGCCAATAAGTTAGGCAACCCAGAAAGCGAGATAGCTACAGCAAAGCCACCCAACATGGCGTAGCTGAGCGCAATACCGGCACCGCCGCCAATGCCCTTATTAAAAGCGGCAATCGTTGTGTTTAAATCTAGACCACCCACCAAACCGCCAACAAAAGCGGCAATAATCATCGCCAACATCACGTGCATACGCGCCACACTGAGTGCCAACATCAGCACTACCGCAATCACGACTGCATTCATACCAAAGCCTTAGTTTTTTGAAAACGCGCACCTTAACACAAAACTTATTCGCCCTGCTGAGGCATGACGCTCTTGGCAGGAAATTTACTGATTCTCATCTACACTACTTTTACTCAACTTTACTTTTGGAAAGAAAACTTAACAGCGCCAGCCAAGCGCCACTTTATACGAAAGTATCGACCTTTCATTTACTAATGGAGTAATAATTATGCGAAAGAACTTTCCTATCACTCATAATGAGCGCGTTTACCCAGATGAGGACCGATTAATATCGATTACCTCAACCAAAGGCCTAATTAGCTACGTTAACGATGCTTTTGTGGAAGTAAGCGGCTTTACCCGCGAGGAACTTATTGGCCAAGCGCACAATATTGTTCGCCATCCTGAAGTGCCCCAAGCTGTTTTTAAGCATCTGTGGGAAACCTTAAAAGAAGGCAAACCTTGGATGGGTGTGATCAAAAATCGCTGCAAAAATGGTGATTATTACTGGGTGAGCGCCTACGTTTCTCCCATCTATCAAGAAGGCAAAGTTGTCGCCTTTGAGTCGGTGCGCACTAAGCCAACCGCAGACGAAATTAGGCGCGCCAATAGGTTGTTCGATCGCTTAAATAAGGGCAAGGAACCAACTTCAGCACTCGATTATTGGAAGCACGATCTTACCTATTCGTGGCCTACTATTTTGGCTGGTTTTTTAATACTGTTCGCCTATTTGTGGATGCCAGAACCCTATACTGTGCCAGCCTTCGCCGTCATTATGTTTGCACTTGGCTCTTTCAATCTTAAGCGTGTACGCAATACCGTTAAAAACATTGTTGATAAGCACCCAAAAGCCTTTACTAGCTTGTTAATTTCACGCATATACAGCGACCACCTTGGTGCCCGTGCAATGTTGGATATGTTACTTTTAAGTGAAGAAGCGCGCACCCGAACCGCACTTACTCGCTTGCAAGACGCTGGGCATAACGTACGTGAAAACTCATCGCGTTTGGCTGTACTAACAGCAAACGAAGCAAGCTTGTTAGCACAACAAAACGAACAAACTGAGCTATCCGCAACGGCCATTGAACAAATGGTTCAAACCCTACAAGAAATTAGTGAAAACATTAACCATTCTATTCAAGCATCCAACAACGCTAACGGCTTGGCGAATGAAGGAAAAACCCTTGCAAATCAAAGTCTTAGTTCTATTCATAAAATGGCGGAATCGGTATCCGAAATAGAAAATGCGATAAACGAGCTGGCTCAATCTATCGACAACATCAGCACAATGGCAAGTTCAATCAGTGATATTGCCGAACAAACTAACCTGCTAGCTCTAAATGCAGCCATTGAAGCCGCACGCGCAGGTGAACAAGGGCGTGGTTTCGCCGTAGTAGCCGATGAAGTGCGTGCCCTAGCCAGCCGCACCCGCGAATCGACCGATCAAATTCAATCCATCATCAGTGTGCTTAATAGCAGTGCCAATCATGCAGTTAAAACCGCCCAGCAAGGCAGCTTAATTACTCAGGAAAGTGTGAGTTCGGTAGACTCTGTTAACAGCGCGCTTGAAGGTATTTCACAAGCCGTACAGCAAATTGATGATATGAACATGCGTATTGCCACGGCAGCAGAAGAGCAAAACCAAACCACACGGCATATCAGTAAACAAATTTCACGCATTGCCAATCTTGCCGACAATACTGCACAACAAGCCGAAGAGGGGCGCAAAGAAACCGAAGAATTAGAAAAACTCGCCACCGAGCTACATGGTTTGGCCGAACGTTTTAATCGTTAATTTGTTTCACGTGAAACAAAAACGGCCATGAGTTTTTAATTCATGGCCGTTTTTTTAACTGCTTATCTTTTAGAAGTCTAGGTTGGCTACGTTTAGAGCGTTGGCCTCAATAAAGGCGCGGCGAGGTTCAACCTCATCTCCCATTAGCGTGGTAAACATCTTATCGGCTTTAATAGCGTCGTCGATGGTTACTCGCAGCATACGGCGATTGATTGGATCCATAGTGGTTTCCCATAACTGTTCTGGGTTCATTTCGCCCAGCCCTTTATAGCGCTGAATTGCAAAGCCCTTACGCGCTTCGCCCAACAACCATTGAATGGCTTCCCAGAAATCAGTTACAGGATAATTGCGCTCACCACGCTGAATGTAAGAATCGGCTTCTAGGGTAGAAGCTAATTTTTCACTCATATTGGCCAGTTTTTTGTAGCCAGCGCCACTAAAGAAATCATGGCCTAAGATATATTCGCGCGATAAACCATGAGTAATAACATCCACTTTCACCGCAAAGCTATTACGCTCACTTTCTTCAGTAACAGACAATTCGAAATGGCTGCCACTGCGGCCTGAATCAGGCAATTTAGCAACTAATTGCTCAAGCCAAGCTTGGGTGATGTCTTTATTGCTTAGGTCGGTCGCAGTTAAGTGTGGCAACGATAACATGCTGTGTAGAATTTCACGCGGAGCAATGAGGCTGGTGGTTAAACGCGTCACTGTGTCTTGGGCGCTGCGATATTCTGCAACGAGCTGAGCAAAGGCTTCATCACTGATAGCAGGAACGTTAGCCGATGGGTATAAAGCGGCTTTATCTAAAGCGATATGAGTTAAGTAGCTTTCCATTGCTTCTTCATCTTTGATGTATTGCTCTTGCTTGCCACGCTTAATTTTATACAAAGGTGGTTGAGCGATATATACATAGCCACGTTCAATAATTTCAGGCATTTGGCGGAAGAAGAAAGTAAGCAACAGAGTACGAATGTGCGCACCGTCTACGTCGGCATCGGTCATGATGATAATGTGGTGGTAACGCAGTTTTTCGATATTAAATTCTTCGCGGCCAATACCACAGCCTAAAGCCGTAATCAGAGTGCCCACTTCTTGCGAAGATAGCATTTTGTCGAAACGAGCTTTTTCTACGTTAAGAATTTTACCTTTCAGCGGCAAAATAGCTTGAGTGCGGCGATCTCGGCCTTGTTTGGCGCTACCGCC
>JBASZG010000018.1:0-1714 GCA_049277875.1 Venatoribacter sp. | reverse complement strand
CTTGGTGTCCGAGCAAGGTGTCGCATCAGAAACCCTCATTTGCCATGGATGGCAAATGGGAGCCTACATGGACGTATTCACGGCGTGTTTCTGATGCGACACCTTGCTAGGACAATGCTAAGCACTCCAGAGGATTAACGCTCCGCCAACGCAGGCACTTTGCGTTCACCCTCGCCTATGTACTCCGCACTTGGGCGAATAATGCGGTTGTCAGCGCGTTGTTCCATCACGTGGGCGGCCCAACCAGTTAGGCGGGAGCAGACGAATATGGGGGTGAACAACTTGGTGGGGATGCCCATGTAGTTGTAGGCGCTGGCGTGGAAGAAGTCGGCGTTGCAGAAGAGTTTTTTCTCGCGCCACATAACGGCTTCGCAGCGTACGGAGATGTCATATAGGTTGGTATCGCCGTTTTCTTGCGCCAGTTTGCCGCTCCATTCTTTAATAATGGCGTTGCGTGGGTCGCTTTCGCGGTAAATGGCGTGGCCAAAGCCCATGATTTTTTCTTTGCGCTCTAACATGCCCAGTAATTTTTGTTCGGCGTCTTCTGGGTCTTTCATGCCTTCAATTAATTCCATTGCGGCTTCGTTCGCGCCACCGTGCAATGGGCCACGCAGTGAGCCAATAGCACCGGTAATGCACGAGTGCATGTCGGATAAGGTAGACGCACAGACGCGGGCGGTGAAGGTGGAAGCGTTAAACTCGTGCTCGGCGTATAAAATCAGCGAGGCGTGCATCACTTGGGTGTGCAGCGCAGAGGGTTTTTCACCGTGCAAAGTCCACAAGAATTGTTCTGCAATGGAATCCGCCTCGGTGTTTTCATCAATGCGTTTTCCGTTATGGCTGAAGTTGTACCAGTAGTTAATCATCCCTGGGAAAATGGCTAAGATACGGTCGGTAACTTCTTGTTGTTGCTCGAAATTTTCTTCAGTTTCAAGGTTGCCCAACATAGAGCAACCGGTGCGCATCACATCCATTGGATGAGCACTGGCCGGAATGCGCTCCAGCACTTCTTTTAATGCCTGCGGCAAAGAACGCAAGCTTTTTAGTTTGGTTTTATAAGCCTCTAATTCGGCTTGATTGGGCAGTTTGCCCTTTAAAATTAAATAAGCCACTTCTTCAAACTGGCAGGTATCGGCCAAGTCTTTTAGGTCATAACCACGGTAGGTTAAACCAGAACCCGACACACCTACGGTTGAAAGTGCCGTTTTACCAGCCACTTGGCCACGCAAGCCAGCGCCCGTTAGTACTTTTGCATCTGCCATGTTGTTGTCCTCTTTTTTCGCTGAGCGCCATGCGTTAGGGGCTAGGCGCGTTGTTATTCTAAGTTAACCGCTGTGCACCAAGCGCCATGCGCTTAGCGCCAAGCCGATAGCTACTTTTTCTGCTCTGCAAAGAGCGCATCGAGTTTTTGCTCAAAGCTGTGGTAGTTCAGGTAATCATACAGTTCCATGCGGGTTTGCATGATATCCACTACTTTGCGTTGGTCACCTTCGGCTAAAATGCTTTGGTAAACGGTTTCGGCGGCTTTGTTCATCGCGCGGAAGGCGCTGAGTGGGTACAGCACCATGGCGGCGCCCCACTGCCCCAGTTGTTCTTTATTCCATAATTCGGTTTGGCCGAATTCAGTGATGTTAGCCAGAATCGGCACGTCTAAGGCTTGTGCGAAGGCGCGGTAGTGTTCTTCGGTTTTTACCGCTTCAGCAAAAATACCGTC
>JBASZG010000017.1:0-8540 GCA_049277875.1 Venatoribacter sp. | reverse complement strand
GATAGAATCCGAACAGCACCTAGCTAGCCAAACCACAAGCTTTTCTTCCCCCCCATTTCCTCGGTATCAGGGTATCTTGCTTATACAAACTTAGTCAGCAAACGAGATGCCTATGCCCACACCACCTACGCCCTTTGTTATTTACTGTGAGCAGTGCTCATGGTCAAAAGTGTTGGCTTCCAAAAGTGACGCTATTGCATTGGGTTGGCCTAGTCAGTGCTCTAAATGTGGCTCTAAGCAGCTGATTAAAAGAGATGCAGGCACTGTTGAATTACTACAAATGTGGCTGGCTTCATTGATCAATTAACAAGCTTGCGAAATCACACACAAAAAACAGATTAGTTAGTATTGATTTATCAAACACAGCAGCAGGAGAGAACACCATGTTTCCATTTTTAGGCCCACTGGTTGATCCAATCCTTAATATGGCTTCCTTAGTCATCTACGATAAAGACGGTGTAAACCTAGAAAAACTAGGCGACCAACTATACGAAATGGACGAGCAGCAAGAGCTGCTAGAACAAAAGCTTGAGCAAAACGAGCAAGAAACCAGCTTGCGCGTAGCCGTGTTTGGTAAATACAACCATGGCAAAAGCAGCCTTCTTAATGCGTTAGCAGCCAATGGAGAAGAGTATTTTAAGGTCGCTGATATACGGGAAACGACTGCAATTAAAACTTTAAACATTGAGGATATTTGCTGGATAGATACCCCAGGGTTAGATGCTGATGTTTTTAAACAAGACGATGAGGCGGCTATTAAGGCGATCTTAGATCAAACCGACTTGGTACTGTTTGTACATGCTTTGGAAGCGGGTGAGTTGGATGGCAAAGAAACCGAGTTATTTAATCAATTATTAGAGAGCAACAAAGATACGCATAAGTTTTTGTTAGTGCTTAATCGATTGGATGGCGTTACTCCTGATCAGGCCAAAGCAATTGAGAAAAAAATAGCTAGTCAGATAAAAAATGTGCGTTCTTTTAAGGTTTCAACCACTCGTTATTGCACCGGCATAAAAAATGACAAAGAAGGCTTAGTTAACAAAAGCGGTATTAATGAGTTGGGGGCAGAAATAACTCAACAGTTGAAGTCGCTAGAAAGTTTTCGCGCACAGCAAAAAAGCAGCTTAAAAAGTCAAGTTAAACAAATTGAGGCCAAAAGAAAGTTATTTGCTCGACATTTACGCTCTGAAAAAGACCAGCTTGAGTGGCAAATGGAAAGTATTGAAAACCAGCTACAGCAACGAATTAAGTTGTTGGCTAATAAGGTTCAAGAAAACAACCAACAGTATATTTAAAACGAGGATAGAACTATGCCATTACCAATACTCGCTTGGGTAGGAATCTCCGCTGTTACAGGGGTCGTGGCCTATGTAGCCAAAGAATACTTTAGTGACGACAGCTCAAGCAGTTCTAGCAGCTCGAATACTGTTGATATCTATGCAATTAAAAAGCGCCAGGCACGAGACTATGCGCTCACCCAAGCACGCGCGTTAGCGCTGGAGTTCGGGGCTGATGCGGATGAAATAGATGAATACTTTTTAGATGAAGACGATAACGGCTTTCCCGTAATCAATCAGCAAAGGCTGCATGAGTTTTTGTTAGACGAACACCGCGAGTATCACGATCTAACAGAACGAAAAAGCAATTTAACCTACTACATCGACCTACTTTAATTGGCTAACAAGGTGAATCAGATTATGAACAATATGCAGCAATTTAAAGAAACCATTAATGCGTTTTCACAAGACTTTAACCAAATTAAAGAAAAGCACGACGAGCTGCTCGGCTTGCGTGATGAATTTACTGCGCGTGTTGAAAAAATTAAGCTTGGTAATTCATTGTTTGGTAGAAAAACCCCGCTGACTGCTATTTCAAATGAATACAGCAATCAACTGAAGCTGGTTCAGTCATCATGGGCACAGCACTGGCAGCTTACTCAAGAAATGCGCGAGTTATCTGATCATTTCCAAGATAAAATCGTGTTGCTGGTTTATGGAAAAGTTAATGCAGGCAAGAGCTCGCTGTGCAATTTCATCGCCAATCAATTTAAAACGGCAGAATATTTTTACCTTGAAAATGGGCAAATTCAGTTTACAAAAGACCCCTTTGCTGAAGGCTCGACTGAAACAACCAGCCGTATTCAAGGCGTGAAACTAGACAATAATCTTATTTTACTCGATACCCCGGGCCTACACTCCATTACCGATAAAAACCACGAATTAACCAAGCGCTTTACCGACAGCGCCGATGGCGTGCTTTGGGTAACACCTTCTGTTTCGCCAGGACAAACAGAAGAGTTAGATAGCTTAACGGCAGAAATTAGCAAGCCATTACTGCCGGTAATTAGCCGTAGCGACTGCAATGAAGAAGATGTAGATGAAGCGGGCAACCTGATTAGCATATTGGCCAATAAATCAGCAGAAGTGCGCCAGTTACAAGAGCAGGATGTGCAAAATCGTACCGAAGAAAAACTGGGCAAAAGTGCCAGCATTGAGCAGCCGGTTTCGGTTTCTGTGCATTGCTTTAAAGAGTCTGATAAATCATTAAAAAGTCTAGAAGATAGCGGCCTAAATAACTTTTTCTCACGTTTGCAAAAACTGGCACATGAGGCAAAAGCTTACAAACCCCAAAAGGCTCGCCAGCAAATCATTAATTATTTAGAAAAAACCGTGTTTGCTGGGATAAAAAATAACCTGGAACCGATGCTCGCCAGCATGCAGCAACAAACCCAGAATGAAATGGATGCTCTAGCTAAAAACACATACAGCCTCACGCAAAAACTGCAAGGCGAACTGATGGCACGAGTGGCGGATTGGGCTGAAGAACTTAAAGAAAGCAAAGACAAAAAAGAGCTTGAAAACCGTATTCAAAACTACATAAGCACCGAAATAGCACAAGATCTTAAAAACTCGATGGATCGCTTTAATACACAAGCTAAGCAACTGGTAACTCAATACGATCTGGGTGAATTTGCGAACTTTGAAGACATTACAGTCGAAATTAAACAGCAAAGCGGTGGAGTGGGAAGAGCAGCCGCAGGCGTGGCTGGAATGGCATTGGGCGCAGCTCTAGTTGCTTTGAGTGGTGGTGCCGGCATTGTTTTATATTCAGGCGCCAGCATTTTAGGTGGTTTTTTAGGAGAACGTGTAGGCAACGCTTTTGTTGAAGAAACGATTCACAGCGAAGTAGTGGGCGTTGATGTTAGCGTTTTAGTTGCCAGCCTTAACGAAAAAATTAGCCAAAAACTTCCAGATATTGTGAAAAACAGCTTCTCGGCTTGGGGTGAAGCATTAGAAGCAATTCAGGAGAACTGTCAAAAAATAGAACAAGAAGTACAGCGTTTTAACCAAAAAATTATTCAAGCCAAACAAGGGGTATAAACCTATGAGCAATTTACTAAACAGCCAACACCCAATCGAGCAGTTAGTTGCATTAAAGGCTAAATACTTGCCCGCAACCAACACGCAAGAACTGCTTCAAGATTTTTATGCCAGGCTTAATGAAAGCAAACCCCGCGTAATGATGTTTGGAAGTTACAACGCAGGCAAAAGCTCGCTTATCAATGCGCTACTGGCTGAAGACAAGGCAAAAATAGCCGACGTACCTACTACCGACCAAATTGATCGTTACGAATGGCAGCACGCAAGCTTATTTGATACCCCCGGAATAAATGCGCCCATTCAGCACGAAGAAGTAACCATTGAACAACTAAACCGCATAGAGCTTGTGCTATTTGTAATTCGTAGCTCCGACCAAGACACCAAAAGCATATATGAACGTATGTTTAACCTTATCGAGCGCGGAAAGCAGTTATTTATAGTGCTTAACTATGAAAAGGAAGAGGACGTTGTTTTAGAAAGCGAAAAACTAAACCAAACTATGTTGCAATATGCTGGCAAACGCAATATCAGCACTGCTCAAATAGGGCGCATTCCTACTTTAAAAGTAAATATAAAAACTGCACTAAAAGGCCAAAAGGAAAACAAACAAGCACTTGTTGAGCATTCGGGTTTTAACCAGTTTCAAATGCGCTTTAAACAATGGCTGCAAGAATTTGATAACAGCGAAACGCAGCAACAGCACCTCGAAAAGTTTGTGCTACAAAGCGTAGTGCAGCCCACTCTTGCCGTGCTAGAAGCCCAATTAAATGGCGAAGAAGGCAGCGCGCTAGACGAGCTTCAATACCAACGAGCGCAAATTATCAAAAAGTATGAAAACTTAGCCGTAGGCATTCGCACAGAATTGCGCGCTCAATGCAATCAAAGCAAAACAGGAATTAGCAAGCTACTCACAAACCCTAACAGCGCAGAAATAGACAGCGGCCTACAAAATTTAGCTAATGAAATAGCTAACAACGCCAGCCAAATTTTGCAACAAAAGTGCAATGAAATAGAGCAGGGTTTGCAGGTTTCTGTAACAGGCGAGGCGGTGCGCAAATTAGACTTGTCTGGCAAATCAGAAGAAACCTCAATATTTAGCGTTTTGGCAGGGCGCGCCGTAGATGCTCTTAAATCCGAAGAGGCCACCAAGCCCATCATCAAACAAGGGCTGATGTGGCTTCGCTCACAAGGGCTCAAACCCTTTAAAGGCAAATGGGAAAAAACCTTAACTCGTTGGGCGGGCGCTTCGGCTAAAAAACTAAATGTTCTAGTGCAAGTTGGCACTTCAGTGTACGAGCTGTACGCAGCTAACGAAGAGCAAAATAAACTCAATAAAGAACAACGCGAAGCCAGCCTAAGCCTTTATCAAATTACTGATGAAGTAAGCAGCGATATATTTAACGCCATAAATACCGATGCTCAAAGCCTGATAAACCAAGCCAAAGAAAACAGCTTAATAGCCATAGATCAAGAGATAAATCGACAAATTGCACTGCTTGATGAACAACAGAAAGACCAACAAAGCCTATTGTTATTGGCACAAGAAATTAGCGCTTAGGAGTAAGAAATTGCAACAAAAAATTGTTTATCTACACGGTTTTGCCAGCCACTGGAACCCACAAGCGCCCAAAGTAAAACAGCTTGCGCCGCTTGGTCAGGTAAGTGGCTTTAATCTCAATTATTGTCAAAGTGCCCAAGCCTTAGTCCAAAAGGCACTCGTTCAAGCGTATTCCATTAGCCCAACCTTACTGGTGGGCTGTTCCATGGGCGCTTGGCTGGCCGCTGAGATGGCACCTTGGCTGGGCATTCCATTTGTGGCGCTTAACCCCTGTATAGAACCAAGCCGCACCCTGCAGAAATTTAAAGGGCAGGGGATAGACTTTAACCAACAGCCATACCACCTAAAACAAGAACACATAGAAAGCTATGAAAATATTAACCTGATAGGAGAGGGGATAGTATTTTTAGACGAAGAAGATGAGCTGTTAAACAGCCAAGAAACAAAAGAAGTATTAGAACCGATTTACCCAATAATTAGCTTTGCAGGCGGTAATCACAGATTTGCCCATGTGCCCGAAACGCTGCCACATATACAACAATGGCTTAAGCAGCGGCGGCCGCTGCAAGCTTAGGCGTGCCCAATGCCACTTTGGTTTTAATGCGCCCTAAGATAGAGCGGTTATAGTGATAGGAAGAAAAAACATTAAGGCTAATGTTTTTATCAGCTAATAACTGGTGCACTAAAAAATGATGCAATAAAAAGTGTTTGCCATTGCAATGCTTCATAACAAACGCCTCGGCTTTGTCTGAAAGCTCCATCCAACCAATGCGAAGTGCGTCGTTTAACAAAGCGATTAAAGCCGCTGTACTGCCAGCCTCACGAGACTTAGCAAAAGCTACCATTTTTAAACCATGCTTCTTTTTAAACACAGTAACCGCTTTAACCTGGCCGTGCTCGATAGCCAAAGACCAGCGGCAAGACTCAAGCATTAACTCATCAACTGAGGAGTAATTAATGCCGCCAGGCACCTGGCTGTATGCCTCACATAATAAAGCCCAAACCTGAGTTTTAAAAAAGTTCATTTTAGTTTGAGTTGTAATGTTAAAAGTACGCATGGTTTTGTTCTCGTTAATGAAAGTTAAATCATTTTAACGAACACAAAACCGCAAAATTCAAACCGAAAGCTTGTGAAACCACCCATTCAAACTCTGCTGGCTTAAGATGAATTTAAATCAAAACCGAGGAGAAAGCTTATGACAGATTACAACAAAGGCGACCATTTGGCTGTAGATCATGGCTGGTACACACACCACGGCATCTACATGGGCAACCAGCAAGTGATTCACTACGCAGGCAAGCATGAAAGCCTGTTAGACAACAGCAACAGCCATGTACAAAAAACCAGCCTAAGAAAGTTTGCTTCAGGAAAACCCATAAAATGCATCCCTGAACCAAATGCAAAATACTCGGCTGAGCAAATAGTTGAACGCGCAAAACATCGTCTCAATGAAAACGAATATTCAGTGTTTACCAACAACTGCGAGCACTTTGTAAATGACTGTATTCATGGCCGCAAAAAAAGCGAGCAAATAAATAAGGTTACCGACGCAGCCACAACATTTAGTGTAGGAGCGATAGCGTTCGGCATCATTAGATTTGCACTAAGCAACGCCCACCACATAAGAAAATTTATTTAGAACTATGTGCGAACAGGTTTACATATATTGAAATTTGCGGCTAAAATAGCTGCAAATAGAAGCTTTTATAAACCAGAGGCCTGTTTTGGAAACTACAGAACTTTTCCCCTATGGCTATTTTGTTACTCGCCAATACTTGCTTAAGCAAGGGTTGGAGCGTTATCAATTAGATAATGCGCTAAAGCAAAACAAGGTTTATGCGCTTGCTCGTGGCGTGTTTGCTCGTCCTGATGTGCCTATCGAATGGCAAGGTTTAGCTGCTTCTCTACGAAAGGCTTTAGATATCCCTGTTTATGTCGGCGGGTTATCGGCCTTAGTTGAGCACGGTTTAGCGCACTATATAAGCTTTCAACCTGTGGTTAATCTGTATTCCTGTACTACAAAACCGTCATGGTTCGATAAGTTGGATTTAGATATAGCAAGAGAATGGTATAGCACTGCAAGAATCTGGGATATGGAAAAGTTAGTTGCCGCTAAAAGCTTGCAAGAGCAAACGATGCACGATGAAAATTGGCTGCTTGCTTCACCAGAGCAAGCCTATATTGAGCTGCTTACTCAAGTGCCTAATACAATAAGCTTTGAACAAGTCGATAATATCATGCAAGGCTTAACCAGTTTATCTCCAAAGCGCCTAGATGCACTGCTTCATGCGTGTAAGCACGTTTTAGCTAAACGCTTATTTTTCTTTTTTGCTGAACGCTATCAATATCCATGGTTTAAAAAACTTAACCTTTCAGACTACGATTTGGGCGCAGGAAAGCGAATGGTTGCTGAGGCGGGTAAGCTGAACCCTACCTACAACATAACCGTGCCACAGGAGTTTTATGGCTAACCCTTTTAAATATCAAGAGCAGGTTAAGCTTCTTCTGAGGATTTTGCCTTTTGTTGCCGAAGAAAACTGCTTTGCTCTTAAAGGTGGAACTGCCATCAACTTATTTGTGCGCGATTTCCCGCGCTTATCTGTAGATATAGATTTAGTCTACTTGCCTAGCCACGGTCGAACCGAGGCTTTAACTGAAATAAAACAAGCTCTCGAACGCATTAGTACTCGTATTAAGAGCGCGATTCCGCAGATAAAAATTACCAAAAGCTATGAAGATAAAAATGATGCCTTACGGCTTGTGGTGAATTATTTAAGCACAACTGTACAAATAGAACTTTCACCCGTTTTACGCGGAGTCGTGTTTCCACCTGAAATTCGTTCAGTTAGTGATGCAGTTGAGGATGAATTCGGTTATGTCGAAATGCGACTTGTATCAACCGCAGATATTTATGCAGGTAAGCTTTGTGCAGCCTTTGATCGGCAACATCCAAGAGATTTTTTTGATGTAAGTCTGCTGCTAAAAAACGAGGGTATTAACCAGTCATTAAGGCAGGCATTTATCGTATATTTAATTAGCCATCCAAGGCCAATGGAAGAGGTGCTAAATCCTCGTTGGAAAGATATTTCTGCAACCTACCAGCATGAGTTTGTTGGGATGACGCGACAAGAAGTATCGCTCACAGAACTTGAATCAGCAGCCCAAGCGGCTCTTAGTATGTTAATCACTTCCTTCTCCAAGAGTGAAAAAGAGCTACTTTTGAGTATTTATAGTGACACTCCAAAGTGGCAGTATTTGCCATTCGAACATATTAAAGATCTGCCAGCTATAAAATGGAAACTTCTTAATATTTCAAAAATGTCAGAAGAAAAACGCCTTGAATCAATTCAGGCTCTTAAACAGGTGTTATTTACGCCGTTTAAATGATTAGATACCGCATAGCCGATTATTTAGTCTGTAGGGGCGCTTTGTAAGCGCCAGCTCTTAATCCCTTTTAATTCAGGAGAGCCATTTATCCGGCCTGCAGGGGCGCTTTGTAAGCGCCTGTTTTTAATCCCTTTAATTCAGAAAAGCCATTTATCCGACCTGTAGGGGGGCGCTTTGTAAGCGCCCGTTCTTAATCCCCTTTAAGTCGGGGAAG
>JBASZG010000016.1:0-27381 GCA_049277875.1 Venatoribacter sp. | reverse complement strand
AATAAAGTCACCGAAGGCCGCCCGCATATTGTGGATATGATTAAAAACGAAGACATTGATTTAATCGTTAATACCACCGAAGGCGCACAAGCCTTGGCCGATTCAGCCGACATTCGCCGTAGCGCCTTACAGCACAAAGTGTATTACACTACCACCCTTGCCGGTGCCGAAGCTGTGGTTGAAGCCTTGCGTTCGCCAGGTTTAGCTGAAGTTCACCGTTTACAAGAGTTACATGCAGAGCTTTAAGCTCTGCATTAGGAGTTGAATATGCAAAAGTTTCCCATGACCGTTGAAGGGGAAAAGGCACTGCGAGATGAGCTACAGCATTTAAAAACTGTGGCTCGTCCGAAAGTAATTGCGGCGATTGCCGAAGCGCGTGAACACGGCGATTTAAAAGAAAATGCCGAATACCATGCGGCGCGTGAACAGCAAGGCTTTATTGAAGGCCGCATTCAAGATATCGAAGGTAAGCTGTCTAACTCGCAAGTCATTGATATCAAAACCATTCCCCACACAGGTAAGGTTATTTTTGGAACCACGGTGCGTATTATCAATACGGCAACCGACGAAGAAAAACAGTACCAAATCGTTGGCGATGACGAAGCGGATATTAAAAATAACCGCATTTCTGTGTTTTCGCCCATTGCTCGCGCCTTAATTGGCAAAGAAGAGGGCGATGTGGTTTCTATTCAAGTGCCAAGTGGCATGGTTGAGTACGAAATCGACGAAGTGCAGCATATTTAGCGCCTAAATTCCTGCTCTTGAGGCAAACTCAAGGGCAGGGAATTAAAGGTAAATCTTCAAAGTTTTCATCATCTTCTTCGTGATTAATAGCATGCAGCATCGACTGCAAGCGTTTTTGCACTTCCCGCCGTTTTAGCGCTTTATTCCAGCGCTTAATTTGCAATGAATCGTTTAGCTCTAATTGCGGAACCGCGATAGGTTTGTTGTCGTCATTAAGCGCCACCATAGTGAAATAGCAAGTATGGGTATGGCGCACAGTGCGTTCACGAATGTTTTCGGCCACAACTTTAATGCCAATTTCCATAGAGGTATTGCCAGTAAAATTCACCATGGCTAGGCAGGTAACGACTTCGCCAATGTAAATAGGCTCTTTAAACAGTACGTTATCCACAGACAGAGTAACGGCATAGTAGCCGCTGTAACGCATGGCGCAGGTGTAAGCGACTTTATCCAGTAGCTTTAACAGTTCTCCACCGTGCATTTTTCCAGAAAAATTGGCTAAATCGGGAGTAACCAATAAGGTCATTTCAGTTTGAGTATTTTGTAGCATAGTGCCCTCGCTTTGAGGGCATTATACCTTGGATTTTAGAAATCTTCTGTGGAGGTAAACAGGCCAACGCGCAAATCGCTGGCGCTGTAAATTTCTTTGCCATCCACTTCCATGGTGGCATCAGCAATACCCAAAATCAGCTTTTGTTCCATAACCCGCTTTATGCTAATGCGATAGCAGACCTTTTTCGCTGTGGGTAGCACCTGTCCGCGAAATTTCACTTCACCGCAGCCTAGTGCGCGGCCACGGCCAGGGTTGCCGCGCCAGCCCAAATAAAAGCCAACTAATTGCCACAGAGCGTCTAGCCCTAAGCAGCCTGGCATTACTGGGTCGGATTCAAAGTGGCAGGCGAAAAACCATAGATCAGGGTGAATATCCAATTCTGCAATAATCTCGCCTTTATTGTATTTTCCACCTTCATTACTGATGTGAACGATACGATCCATCATTAGCATGTTGGGTAAGGGAAGACGCGCATTGCCTTCGCCAAATAACTCGCCGTGAGCGCAAGCTAATAATTCTTCACGGGTGTAACTACTTTGGCCAATCATGGTTATTCCTCAAGATAATTGTGTGGTGAGTATGCCTAGTTTTAGCTGTATGAGCAGTAAGAGTTAAAACCAAATATTTATGAATTAAACTACAAAATGGTTTTTTGATTGGGTGTTTTAGTGGGTATTGTTTGAGGCAATATAAATAGAGCGCCCTAAAGGCGCTCTGTAACTTAGACTTTTTCGACAATTAGGCTGCCAATGGAATAACCGGCACCGAAAGAGCAGATAATTCCTTTGTCGCCGCTTTGAAGGTCGTCTTGATAGCGATGGAAGGCGATTACCGAGCCAGAGGACGCAACGTTAGCAAATTCATCCAAAATAACCGGCGCCTCCAAACCTTCAGGTAAACGGCCTAATAATTTCTTAACCGCAAACATATTCATGTTGATGTTTGCTTGATGCAGCCACATGCGTTTTAAGTCGGTGGCTTGTAACTGGTTGGCTTCTAACTGCTCTTCAATAAAATTAGTGACTAAAGGCAATAGTTCTTTAAATACCTTACGGCCTTCTTGCACAAAGAATTTGCGCTCTTCTGGCAGGTTATCAAAGCAATGGTCGGTGTAGCTGCCTTCACAGCGAATGTTGTTTGAAAACTGAGTGAATTGTTTGGTATCCAAGATTTTGAAGGCGTGCTTGCTGGTGCAGCTTTCAGCTCGCTCAATCACTATGGCGGTAGCGCCGTCGCCAAAAATAAAATGGCTGTCGCGTGATTTTAAATTAACTTGGGGGGTGGCAAATTCTGGGTTAACCACTAAAGCACACTTAGCAATGCCGGCTTTTACCGCCATATAAGCATTGATTAAGCCAAAGGTGGCGGATGAGCAAGCCACGGTCATGTCGTAAGCAAAACCTTGAATGCCTAAACGTTGTTGCACTTCGATGGCGGTTGCAGGGTAAGAACGCTGAATATTGGCGGTGCTTAAGATCACCATGTCGATATCCGCAGCCGTTTTATTCGCGCGCGCCATAGCTTCTTTGGCAGCTTCAACGCTCATGGTTACGGTTTCTAGTTCGTGGTCGTTATCGCTGGCTGCATAGGGAAAAACTGGTTTCATGCGGTTAACGTCTAACATGCCTTCTTTATACATGGCATAGCGGGCTTTGATACCTGACGCTTTTTCAATAAATTCGCTGCTACTCAGCGGCAAAGCAGCCACAGTGCCAGCTTCAATTTCTGCCGCATGGTCTTGGTTGAATTGGTTAACATAGGCGTTGTAGGCGTCGACCAGCTCGTCGTTAGAAACAATAAAAGGTGGAACAAAAAGGCCAGTACCAGAGATGACAATATCAGACATAACACAATGACTCTTAGGATTTTTATGTATTATTACTGCAAAAACAGCAGCGTTCCAACTATCTATTAGTTGAATCAAAGAATAGACAGCACTTTAGAGTGCTGTCTTAAGTGGGTTTAACGTTTTAAATTAGATAAATTCGGTTTGGCTTTTGGGTTGCGGCGCAGCAGTAAAGCTGTGTTGCCAATTTGCTGAGGCAGCTCGGCACCAGTGATACGCAGTATTTCTTCTAATACTTCTTTTTTTAGCTCGCGTTCGCCAACGCTAATTTTGATTTTAATCAATTCATGGTCATCTAGAGCGCGGTTAAGCTCGTCAATCACGCCCTCGCTCAAACCGTTACCGGCAATAGTAACAATGGGGTGTAGGTCATGACCAATGGCGCGCATGGCCTTTTTTTGCTCGTTAGATAAAGGCATATAGGTTTTCAGACTCTCTATAAATGCTAAACTTGGCGCTTTTCCACAGGGGCAAAGCATTTAGCCCATAGTATACATTGAGATATGACTTTATGGCTCGTTCTAAAACCAGTGCAGGTTGGCTAAAAGAGCACGTTGACGATATTTGGGTGCAGAAAGCTCAACAAGACGGCTATCGCACTCGTGCCAGTTATAAGCTCATTGAGCTGAATGAAAAAGACCAGCTTATTAAGCCTGGCTATATCGTATTAGATTTAGGCTCGGCTCCCGGTGGCTGGTCGCAGGTGGTGGCGCAGAAACAAAATGGCAATGGCATTGTCATTGCTTCTGATATTTTGCCAATGGACCCCATAGCCGACGTTACCTTCATACAGGGTGACTTTACCGAACAGTCTGTTTTTGAAGAAATTATGCAAGCGGTAAACAATCGCCCAGTAGACCTTGTAATATCCGACATGGCCCCCAATATGAGTGGCATGACCTCGATAGACCAACCAGGGGCGATGTATTTGGTTGAACTGGCTCTGGATATGGCCAAACAAACGCTAAAGCCAAATGGCACCTTCGTCGCTAAGGTGTTTCAAGGAGAAGGCTTTGAAAGCTATGTCGAGGATGTAAAACAAAATTTTTCTAAGGTGTTGATTCGTAAGCCAAAAGCATCAAGACCTAGATCACGAGAAGTTTATATAGTGGGTAAAGGTTTCCGCGCTTAACCAATACCTGCTAACCTAAGTTAATTATTAATGCCGCCCAATGGGTGGCACGTTACGATGAGGTAGTGCCAACTATGGCCAAAAATTTTTTATTATGGGCAGTCATCGCAGCCGTTTTGATGATGGTGTTTAATAATTTTCAGAATACAGGGCACGGTAAAGAACTGTCTTATTCTGAATTTATTAGCGCAGTCGAAAGCAATTCGGTTGATAAAGTCACTATCTCAGGTCAGACCATTAACGGCGTATATCGCACGGGTTCTAGCTTCGAGACAATTTTACCCGTTTACGACGATAAACTAATGGATACCTTGCTCAACCACCAAGTAAAAGTGGTTGGCGAAAAACCAGAAAAACAAGGTTTCTTTGCTCAGCTCATTTTGGCGTCCTTGCCTATCTTAATCATTATTGCCGTGTTCATGATTTTTATGCGCCAAATGCAAGGTGGTGGCGGTGGCCGTGGCGGCCCAATGGCCTTTGGTAAGAGCAAAGCCAAGCTTTTAAGTGAAGATCAAATTAAAACCACCTTTGAAGACGTTGCTGGCTGCGATGAAGCCAAAGAGGATGTAAAAGAGCTGGTTGAGTTTCTGCGTGATCCAGGTAAATACCAGCGCTTAGGCGGAAAAATTCCTCGTGGTGTGCTTATGGTTGGCCAGCCAGGTACAGGTAAAACCCTGCTGGCTAAAGCCATTGCCGGTGAAGCACGCGTACCTTTTTTCTCTATTTCTGGCTCTGACTTTGTAGAAATGTTCGTGGGTGTGGGTGCTTCTCGTGTGCGCGATATGTTCGAGCAAGCCAAGAAACAAGCACCTTGCATTATCTTTATTGACGAAATCGACGCCGTAGGTCGCAGTCGTGGAGTCGGCATCGGTGGTGGTAACGACGAGCGCGAGCAAACCTTGAACCAATTATTGGTGGAAATGGACGGCTTTGAAGTGAACGACGGCATCATTGTTATTGCCGCGACTAACCGCCCAGATGTGCTCGACCCAGCCTTGCTACGCCCTGGCCGCTTCGACCGCCAAGTGGTCGTTGGCTTGCCTGATATTCGTGGTCGTGAACAAATTCTAAACGTGCATATGCGCAAAGTGCCTGTGGCTAAAGATGTAAACGCCTCTTTGCTGGCGCGCGGTACTCCCGGTTTTTCAGGTGCCGATTTGGCTAACTTAGTTAACGAAGCTGCATTGTTTGCTGCTCGCGCTAATCGCAACCTGGTTACCATGGAAGAGTTTGAAAAAGCCAAAGATAAAATTTTAATGGGCGCTGAACGCAAAACTATGGTGATGTCGGAAAAAGAAAAAACCAACACCGCCTACCACGAAGCAGGGCACGCTATTATTGGCCGACTGATGCCAGAGCACGACCCAGTTTATAAAGTTTCTATTATTCCGCGTGGTCGTGCTTTGGGGGTAACTATGTTTCTTCCTGAAGAAGACCGTTACTCCATGAGCAAACGCAGCATTGAAAGCAATATCTGTTCGCTTTACGGCGGTCGTATTGCCGAAGAAATGACACTAGGCAAAGACGGTGTTACCACTGGCGCATCTAACGACATTGAACGAGCTACTAAATACGCTCGCAACTTTGTTACTAAGTGGGGCTTATCTGAAAAACTAGGTGCCCAGCTTTATACCGAAGACGAGCAGAACGGCTATTTAGGCTCATCGGGTGGTCAGCAAATATCGCATTTATCGAATGAAACGGCGCAACTAATTGATGCGGAAATTAAAGGCTTACTCGATCGCTGTTACCAACGTGCCACGCAAATTTTGGAAGAAAACCGCGACAAGTTGGAAATGATGAAAGACGCATTAATGGAATATGAAACCATTGATAGCGATCAAATCGACGATATTATGGCGGGCAAGAAACCTCGCCCACCCAAATCTTGGAGTGATCATGGTGGCCCAACCACGCCTTCAGGTGGTGCTGGTGAAGCAGTTGAAAGCCGCGATATGGCTCAAGACTCTACCCCAGATGGCGAGCCTGCTGGCGATATGTAATATCAATTAAGTCGAAGCAAAAGGTGGCTTAGGCCGCCTTTTTTGTTGATGGAAGTAAATATGATTTTAACAAGTGCAGGCCGCAGCCTAAATTTGGCCGAGCCACAAGTAATGGGAATTTTAAACGTTACTCCCGACTCCTTTTCCGACGGCGGTGTCTACAAACAATTTGACCATGCTTTGCGTCATGCCCAACAAATGTTGGATGACGGCGCAACTATTATTGATATTGGTGGTGAATCCACCCGCCCTGGCGCGCAAGGTGTTGCTGTTGATGAAGAACTTGAGCGGGTTATTCCATTGGTTGAAGCCATCAAGTCACGCTTAGATGTAATGATTTCGGTTGATAGCAGCACTGCAATGGTAATGCGAGAAGCCGCCAAGGCTGGCGCTCATTTGCTTAATGATGTTCGCTCGTTCACCAGAGAAGGAGCCTTACAGGCTGCGGTGGAAAGTCAGCTTGCCATTTGCTTAATGCACATGAATGGCGAGCCTCAGGTAATGCAGCAAAACCCTGATTATTCGTTACCCGTTGAAGAAGCCGTTTATCTGCAGCTAAAAGCCAGCATTGAGCGCTGCGAACAAGCAGGTATCGCCAGCGATAAAATTTTAATTGATCCGGGTTTTGGTTTTGGCAAAAACACTCAGCACGATTATCGCCTACTAAAACATTTGGATATTTTACAGTCTTTACACAAGCCGCTCTTAACTGGTTTATCACGCAAGCGTATGATTGGCGCCGCAACTGGCCAGGCAACTGCCGCAGATCGGATTATTGGCAGCGTTAGCGCCGCCGTTTTATGCGTTAGTAAGGGCGCTTGTATCGTGCGCGTTCACGATGTGAAACAAACAGTAGAAGGTCTAAGAGTTTATCAGGCCATGATAAAGGAAGGTTATGTCTAGAAAATATTTCGGCACCGACGGCGTGCGTGGCAAGGTCGGTCAATATCCCATTACTCCAGAGTTTGTAATGAAATTAGGTTGGGCTGCAGGCAAAGTGTTTGCGCAACAAGGTCATGGCCGCATCTTAATTGGTAAAGATACCCGCATTTCGGGCTATATGTTTGAATCGGCGCTGGAAGCGGGTTTATCGGCAGCAGGCGTTGATGTTGGCTTGCTTGGCCCCATTCCAACCCCCGGTATTGCCTACTTAACTCGTACTTTTCGTGCCAAGGCAGGCATTGTTATTAGCGCCTCGCACAACCCTTATTACGACAATGGCATCAAGTTTTTCTCTGCCGATGGCGAAAAACTGCCAGATCAAATTGAGCTAGAAATTGAATCTTGGCTCGACAAAGAAATGACCTGCGTTGAATCGGATCAACTAGGTAAAGCTCTGCGCATTAATGATGCAGCAGGCCGTTATATCGAATTTTGCAAAGGCACCACCAACAATCTTAATTTGCGTGGCCTAAAAATTGTTTTAGATTGCGCTCACGGCGCCACTTACCAAATTGCTCCTGCGGTATTTTCAGAACTGGGTGCCAATGTAGTGAGTATTGGGGTGGAACCAAATGGCCTGAATATCAATGACAAGGTCGGCTCAACCGAGCCAGAAGCACTGCAACAACGAGTGCTGGCCGAAAACGCTGATCTAGGTATTGCCTTTGATGGCGATGGTGACCGCGTCATGATGGTTGATCATACTGGCGAGCTAATTGACGGCGACCAGTTGCTTTACATCATTACCGCTCATGCCAAACAACAACAACGCTTACAAGGCGGAGTAGTGGGTACGGTAATGAGCAACTTAGGTTTAGAGTTAGCCTTAAAAGACTTAGGCGTTAACTTCTTGCGTGCCAAGGTTGGTGACCGTTATGTCATGCAAATGCTCAGTGAAAAAGGCTGGCGCTATGGTGGTGAGTCTTCCGGTCACATTCTTTGCTTGGATGCCAACACTACAGGCGATGGCATTGTTTCTGCGCTACAAGTGCTGCAAGCGCTAAGCGACAGTGGCGAGAACCTGCATACGTGGCAGCAACGCATGCCGAAAATGCCGCAAACCATGATTAACGTAAAACGTAAACGTCAGGTGGATGTGTTGTCTTTGCCTGAAGTATTGCAAGCTATTAAGGCCACCGAAGAACGCATGGCTGGGCGCGGGCGAGTGCTGCTGCGCCCATCTGGCACCGAGCCAGTAGTGCGAGTGATGGTAGAGGGCGACGATGCCCAGCAAGTAACGCAAGAAGCACAAGCCTTAGCACAAATTGTTGAAAGCGCGCTGGCTTAAGCATAAAGCCCTTGTCACTTATGGGCTTCTTCGCTAGTATCTGCGCTCTTCAAAATTGTGGGTAAGAAATGCGTCGCTTATTAGTTGCCGGAAACTGGAAAATGAATGCCTCTGTTGCCCAAACAGAGCAATTATTGTCTGCGTTGTCTGCAGCCGACTTACCATGCGATTTAGCAGTGTTTCCGCCTTACCCTTATCTGGCTCAAGCTCAGGCATTGAGTCAGCATGGCGCAGTTCGCATTGGTGCGCAAAACGTAGCCAGTGAAGAAAGTGGTGCATTCACCGGTGAAGTAAGCGCTAGTATGCTCAAGGATGTTGGCTGTGCTCTGGCTTTGGTTGGCCACTCAGAGCGTCGTGCTTTGTATGGTGAAACCAACGAACAGGTTTTAGCAAAAACCCAGCAGCTACTTAAGCAAGGTTTGACCGCTGTAGTTTGTGTTGGTGAAAGCTTAGTCGAACGCAAAGCAGGTAAAGAGCAAGAAGTCGTAGCCGAACAGTTACAACTACTAATCACAAACCTAAGCAGTTTTGATTGGCAGCATATTATCTTGGCCTACGAGCCAGTTTGGGCGATTGGCACAGGTGAAACCGCTTCGCCAGAACAAGCGCAGGCAATGCACGCCTTTATTCGTGCACTACTGGCACAGAAAGACCCTGTTGTCGCAGACAGGCTACGAATTTTATACGGTGGCAGTGTGAAAGCCGCCAACGCTGCCGAGCTGTTTGCTCAGGCAGATATTGACGGGGGGTTAGTTGGTGGTGCCTCCCTTGATGCAACTGAATTTTTAGCAATTTGTAAGGCATAGACCGTTATGGGATATATCGAATCATTAGAATCCATCATTGTGGTGGCTCATATTATTTTATCGCTGGCTATCATTGGCTTAATCCTGATTCAACAGGGTAAAGGCGCGGAAGCTGGAGCCTCTTTCGGTGGCGGAGCTTCCCAAACTTTCTTTGGTAGCTCAGGCTCATCGAACTTCTTAAGCCGCTCTACCGCCATCATGGCCACTCTGTTCTTTGTTACCAGCTTGGCCTTGGCTATGTATGCTAAGCAACATGCCACTGGTTTAAGTGATATTGGCGTGCCTAGTGATGACGTTATTAAAGCAAAAATGGTTGAACAAGATCACCCTGTTGTGGAAGAATACGCGCCGTCGAAAGAAGCCCCTGGCCTTGATGCTTCGGTAACCGATCAACCAACAGTTGACGAGGCCAAGTAAGAATTTGCGGATGTGGTGGAATTGGTAGACACGCCATCTTGAGGGGGTGGTGAGCCTAGCTCGTGCGAGTTCAAATCTCGCTATCCGCACCAAATAGAATAAAAAGCGAACACTTGGTTCGCTTTTTGTTTATAGAGCGCATATAATACGCGCGCTCTCTTGAAGAGCATGTTCTAAAGCCCCTCCCAATAGGGGCTTTTTAGTCGGTAATTCAAGAAATGATTTAACAGTCGTCACTGCAACTTGGTTTGGCAGTGATAATAAGCTGGGCATTAAGCCCAGTTTTTGTTTGTAACGAGGGTAAGAATTGGCTAAAGAAACTCAGTTGATAGAACTCCTAAAGCCTGTTGTCGAGTCTATGGGCTTTATTTTTTGGGGGTTAGAGTTTTCGCTACAAGGGCGCCACACCATGTTGCGCATTTATATCGATCATGCTGATGGTATTAGCGTGGACCAATGCGCAGAAGTGAGCCGACAAATCAGCTCGGTTATGGATGTTGAAGACCCTATTGCTCAAGAGTACACCTTAGAAATTTCTTCCCCAGGGTTGGATCGTTCTTTATTTACTCTTGAACAATATCAACAGTACGCAAACCACATAATTGAATTACGCTTGCGCTTGCCTTTTGAAGGACGTCGCAAGTTTAAAGGGCAATTAATTGGCATAGAACAAGAAGATGTTGTGTTAGTCGTTGATGAACACGAATATTTACTTCCGTTCGAGCTAATCGAAAAAGCCCACGTTGTTCCACAATTTACGGATTAATATCAAAGAGGCTAGAAGATGAGTAAAGAAATTCTCCTGGTTGCAGAAGCGGTTTCAAACGAAAAAGGTGTTTCTAAAGCAGTTATTTTCGAAGCATTAGAATTGGCTTTAGCTGCAGCAGCAAAGAAACGCGAAGAAGAAACCGACGAAGGTGGTAATCCTACTGTTCGTGTCGATATTGATCGTAAAAGTGGTGAATACAAAACCTACCGTAGCTGGTTAGTGGTTAGCAACGATGTGGTGCCAAGCCTAGGTGACGAACTGACCCTTGAAGAAGCACAAGAAATTGATACCAAACTACAGCCTGGCGATGTTTACGAAGTGGAAATCGAAAACCCCGACTTCGGCCGCATTGCTGCTCAGGCCGCCAAACAAATCATCGTGCAAAAAGTACGCGAAGCTGAACGCGCTCAAGTGGTTGCTCAATACGAAGAACAACTGGGCAACTTAGTTAATGGCACAGTGAAAAAAGTTACTCGTGACAACGTCGTAATTGACCTAGGTAACAACGCCGAAGCCTTGCTACCCAAAGACCAAATTATTCCCCGCGAAATGTTCCGCATGGGCGATCGTGTGCGTGCCGTGCTGCACAGCATTCGTCCAGAAAATCGTGGCCCACAGCTTATTTTAAGCCGCACCTGCCCAGAAATGCTGATCGAACTATTCCGCATTGAAGTGCCAGAAATTTCTGAAGAAGTCATCGAAATCAAAGGTGCCGCTCGTGATCCTGGCTCGCGCGCCAAGATTGCCGTAAAAACCAACGACAAACGTATCGACCCAGTCGGTGCCTGTGTTGGTATGCGCGGCGCTCGTGTGCAAGCGGTTACTAATGAACTGGGTGGCACCGAACGTATTGATATCGTGCTTTGGGACGATAACCCCGCACAGCTTGTCATTAACGCTATGGCACCCGCCGACGTAGCCTCAATCATCGTTGATGAAGAAACCCATGCTATGCGAGTGGCCGTTGCCGACGATAACCTAGCCCAAGCCATTGGCCGTGGCGGTCAAAACGTGCGTTTAGCTTCTGAGCTAACTGGCTGGGAAATCAACGTAATGACCGAAGAGCAAGCTTCTGAACTGCAAAATCAAGAAGCCTCTGAATACATTGACTTGTTTGTTAAAGCCCTAGATGTAGAAGAAGACTTAGCCATCTTATTGGTAGAAGAAGGCTTCACCTCCTTAGATGAAATTGCCTATGTGCCTATCGAAGAAATGCTGGAAATCGACGGCCTAGACGAAGACATTGTTAACGCTTTACGCAGTCGCGCTAAAGACGTGCTGCTTACCCGCGCCATTGCCACAGAAGAAAAACTAGAAGGCGCAAAACCTGCAGATGATTTGCTAAACATGGAAGGCATGGAGCGTCATATCGCTTTATTCCTTGCCAGCAGAGGCATTTGCACTATGGAAGACCTAGCCGAACAATCAATCGATGAACTGCTAGATATTGAAGGTATGACAGAAGAGAAAGCCGCAGAACTGATCATGACCGCTCGCAAGCCTTGGTTTGAAGGCAACGCTTAATTAATCGCTCGGCTTAGGAGAAACGTATGGCTGATATAACCGTTAAAGAGTTTGCCGACGTGGTAAAAACCAACGCAGATCGACTGTTGGCGCAAATGAAAGAGGCAGGTTTGCCACAAACCTCGTTAACACAAACTATTTCTGACGAACAGAAAGAACGCCTGCTGCAGCACCTAAAGAAAAATCATGGTGCTGATAGCCCGAAAAAAATTACCTTAACTCGTAAGGAAACCACCACCCTAAAAACAGGGCAGGGTGGCAAAAAAGCCGTTGCAATTGAAGTGCGTAAAAAACGTACTTACGTTAAGCGCGACGAGCCAGACTTGGAACTGGAAAAATTAAAAGCAGAAGAAGCTGCACGCGAAGAAGCTGCTCGCTTAGAAGCACAAGCCAAAGCCGAAGCCGAGGCAGCAAAAGCTGAAACCGTTGCACCTGCGGCAGAAGTGCCTGCTCAACCAGTAGTGGCCGAAGTGAAAACCGCTCCAATCGCTGACGAAAAACCAGCTAAGCCAGAGGCGAAGCCTGAGCGCCCAGCTCATAAAGCTAAGCCTGCCAATAACGGTAAAGCCAAAGTCGCCGATGAAGACGTAGCACAAAAACGTGCCGAAGCCGAAGCATTGGCTGCACGCCAAGAAGAAGGCCGCAAGAAATCCAAAGGCGCAGACAAGAAGCGTTTGGATGCTCGTGAAGACTCTCGTTATCGTGATGATTCCGACGACGATCAAGGCCGCTTCCGTCGTCCTGGCGCTTCTAAAGGTAAGGGCAAAGGCAAACCTGGTCGCCATGCTGCCAGCAACGAACACGCCTTTAACAAACCTACCGCTCCAGTTATTCACGAAGTGGAACTGCCAGAATTAGTTACTGTTGGTGACCTAGCCGCCAAAATGGCCGTAAAAGCGGGCGAAGTGATTAAATCGCTAATGAAAATGGGGGTTATGGCCACCATCAACCAAGCACTAGACCAAGACACCGCCACACTGGTGGTCGAAGAAATGGGTCATAAAGTGACTAAGTTGATTGCCGACAACCAGCTAGAGCAAGACATTGCCGAATCCGTTACTTACAGCGGTGAAGAAACCACTCGTGCCCCAGTGGTAACAGTAATGGGCCACGTTGACCACGGTAAAACCTCATTGCTCGACTACATTCGTCGTAGTCGCGTGGCCTCTGGCGAAGCCGGTGGTATTACCCAGCACATTGGCGCTTATCACGTTAAAACGGAACGTGGCATGGTGTCTTTCCTTGATACCCCTGGGCACGCGGCCTTTACCGCCATGCGTGCTCGTGGTGCCAAAGCCACCGACGTGGTGATCTTAGTTTGTGCCGCCGATGACGGCGTCATGCCACAAACAGAAGAAGCCATTCAACACGCTAAAGCCGGTGGTGTGCCTATTGTGGTGGCCATCACTAAAGTTGATAAAACAACGGCTGATATTGATCGTGTTAAAAACGAGCTGGCTCAACGCGACGTTATTCCAGAAGACTGGGGTGGCGATGTACCTTTCATTGGCGTATCCGCCAAAACAGGTGAAGGCATTGATGAGCTGCTTGAAGCGGTGTTGCTGCAAGCTGAAATTTTAGAGTTAAAAGCCCACTTCCAAGGCCCAGGCCAAGGTGTGGTGGTTGAATCGCGCTTAGATAAAGGCCGTGGCCCAGTAGCTACCTTGCTAGTGCAAAACGGCTTGCTGAAAAAAGGCGACTACGTTTTAGCTGGCACCACCTATGGCCGCGTGCGCGCCTTGTTGGATGAAAACGGCCAACAAATTGATGAGGCTGGCCCTTCTATTCCAGCCGAAATCCTTGGTTTGAACGGCACCCCAGATGCTGGCGACGACTTCATGGTCGTAGAAAGCGAGAAAAAAGCGCGTGAAGTCGCTGAATTCCGCGAAACCAAAGCCAAAGATCAGCAAGTTCAACGTCAACAAGCGGCCAAACTGGATGCTTTGTTTGCCAATATGGCCGACGGTCAAGCAGCGAATTTGAATATTGTCGTGAAAACCGACGTGCGCGGTACGCTTGAAGCCATCGTTAACTCACTGCAAAAACTGGCTACCGATGAAGTTAAAGTGACCGTAATCGCCTCAGGCGTAGGCGGTATCACCGAGACGGATGTGAGCTTGGCTGTTGCTGCCAGTGCGGTTGTGTTCGGCTTTAACGTGCGTGCCGACAACGCCGCCAAACGTATGGTCGAAACCCAAGGCGTAGATATGCGCTACTACAGCGTTATTTACGACCTACTCGACGACGTGAAAAAAGCCATGGCTGGCCTGTTGGCACCAGAGCTGCGTGAAGAAATTGTTGGCATTGCCGAAGTACGCGACGTGTTCAACTCACCAAAATTCGGCCAAATTGCTGGCTGTATGGTGGTTGATGGCACAGTCCACCGCCACAAGAAAATTCGTGTGCTGCGTGATAACGTAGTTATTTACGAAGGCGAACTGGAATCTCTACGCCGCTTTAAAGACGACGTAGCCGAAGTTCGTCAAGGCATGGAATGTGGTATTGGCGTGAAGAACTACCAAGACGTTCGCCCTGGCGACCAGATTGAAGTCTTCGACGTAAAAGAAATCGCACGTACCTTATAATAGCAAGGTGCTAGTCGCTTAGAGCTAGGCGCAGTTTGCGTTTAGCCCCAAACGCCTAGCGCCAAGCCTTTTAGAGATTGATCAATGGCCAAAGAATTTAGCCGCACGTCGCGTTTAGCCGACCAAATCCAGCGCGAGCTGGCGCACATGATTCAGTTCAATTTAAAAGATCCGCGTTTAGGCTTGGTTACTTTAAATCAAGTAAAAGTTGCCAAAGACTTAGGCTATGCCGACGTGTATTTCACTGTCATGGGCGCTAAAGGTGAAAGCGATGCCGAAATTCGCAAGCAAACCAGCAAAATCTTAAACGATGCGGCGGGTTTTATGCGTGGCGAGCTTTCGCGTTTAATTAGCACTCGCATTACTCCGCAACTGCGTTTTCATTACGATGAAACCATTGAACGTGGTATGCATTTAACCAATTTAATCAAACAAGCCATAGATGCAGACAGCGCTCATGCCAAAGATGAGGAATAACCGCTAACTTGTTATGGCAAAAGCAAAAAAAGGCCGCGCAGTCGACGGCATCATCGTTATTAATAAGCCCCTTGGCTTAACTTCAAACCAAGTATTACAACGAGTTAAACGTTTGTATGGCGCTCAAAAGGCTGGCCATACAGGCGCGCTCGACCCGCTTGCCACCGGCGTTTTGCCTATTTGTTTAGGCGAAGCTACTAAACTTTCGCAGCTCTTGCTCGACTCCGACAAAGCCTATGACACCACTGCCACCCTTGGCGAAGTGCGAAGCACAGGTGACGCGGAAGGCGAGGTTATTGCTCGCGCTCAAGTGCCTAGCTTTAGTCTTGAACAAATAGAAAGCGTGCTGGCTAACTTTCGTGGTGAAGTGGTGCAAGTACCGCCGCTATTTTCGGCCCTAAAACTTGATGGCAAACCGTTGTACGAGCTGGCTCGCCAAGGAATGAGCAGCGAAGAGGCTCAAGCCATTGCCGATAAAAAACGCCGCACCATTACTATTTTTGAACTGCTTTTAAATGCACAGCACGAAACGGAATTAGAGCTTTCGGTGCGTTGCTCAAAGGGCACTTATATTCGCACCCTAGTAGAAGATATAGGTCAAGAGCTTGGCACTGGTGCTTATGTTAGCAAACTGCACCGTACTGCCTGTGGGCCGTTTAATAGCAGCCAAATGCACAGCTTAGAAAAGCTTGAAGAATTAGCCGAGCAGGGCAGTGAGGCACTTGATGCCTTGTTACTGCCACCGCAAACCGCCATTCCCGACTGGCCGCAGGTTAGGCTTAGCCTAGCTGAAGCACAAAAATTATTACAAGGTCAAAGTATTGCAACTAGCTTAAACGACCTACCTTCGGTACAATTGTGGGCTTTTGAAACTGGCCTAGAAGTTATGCTAGGCATAGGGCGAATTGAACAAGGCAAAATTATGCCTAAGCGCCTGTTTCAAATCTCTCTTTAAGTCTGAAATTTGCCGCTGTGCTTAATCTAAGCGCAGCAGCGAAGAGCGATGCATCACACTGTTAATGTGCACGGTGTCGATGTTTTTTTAACGCACATTCATCGGAGCAAAACTATGCTAACTGCAGCCCAAAAAGCCGCTATCGTAAAAGAGTACCAACAAGCCGAAGGCGACACTGGTTCTCCTGAAGTTCAAGTAGCCCTATTGACCCACAATATCAATGGCCTACAAGACCACTTCAAAGCCCACGGTAAAGACCACCACTCACGTCGTGGCTTGATCCGCATGGTAAACCAACGTCGTAAACTGTTGGATTACTTAAAGGGTAAAGACTTAAACCGTTATGTTGCCTTAATTGGCCGTTTAGGTTTACGTCGCTAAGCACTGGGCCCTTCGGGGCCTTTTGCCTTTATAAAACAATTGAAATTTAAACCTTAATTCTGCAGTGGTGCTGGTGCTTCTAACCATTGGCTTTTCTACCTTAGGTAGTGATAGAGCCAATCATTAGAAGTACCGACGCAGAAGCAATAGATAGGAAATACAATGAGTACCAAACCTCAAGCTCAAATCAAAACCTTCCAATTCGGTAACGACACAGTAACCCTAGAAACTGGCCGCGTAGCGCGTCAAGCAACAGGTGCCGTATTAGCCACACTGGGCAAAACCCAAGTACTGGCTACCGTCGTAGGTGCTAAAACCGTTAAAGCGGGTCAAGACTTCTTCCCGCTTTCTGTTCACTACCAAGAAAAAATGTACGCCGCAGGCCGTATTCCTGGTGGCTACAACAAACGTGAAGGCCGTCCTTCTGAAAACGAAACCCTAACCTCGCGTTTAATCGACCGCCCAATTCGCCCACTTTTCCCAGAAGGCTTTATGAACGAAGTACAGGTTATCTGTACCGTTATGTCTGCCGACAAAACCACTAACCCTGATATTTTGGCCATGATTGCCACCTCTGCCGCGCTTTCTGTTTCTGGTTTACCTTTCCACGGCCCTGTTGGTGGTGCACGTGTAGGTTTTACCGATGAAGACGGCTACATTCTTAACCCTAACCATGAACAGCTAAAAACCTCATTGCTAGACATGGTGGTAGCTGGTACTAAAGATGCCGTGCTTATGGTGGAATCCGAAGCCGACGAGCTAACCGAAGACGAAATGCTTGGTGCGGTATTATTTGCTCACAAAGCATTCCAACCTGCTATTGCCGCCATCAAAGAATGGGCAGAAGAACTAAAAGTTCAAGCCTGGGATTGGCAAGCGCCTGCTCGCAACGAAGTGCTTTACAACACAGTTAAAGCCGAAGTTGCTGAAGGCATTAGCGCCGCTTACACCATCTCTGAAAAGCTTGACCGTTACGCCAAGCTAGACGAAGTAGCCGCTGCTGCCATTGAAAAACTCGCTGCAGCCGAAGGCGAAGAAGGCTTTAGCGCTGAGGAAATTGCTGAAACTGTCGAAACCTTAAAATACGAAATTGTGCGTCAACGTATTATTGAAGGCCAGCCTCGTATCGACGGTCGTGATAACGACACTGTGCGCCCATTAACCATTGAAACAGGCGTATTGGCCAACACCCACGGTTCCGCTATTTTCACTCGTGGCGAAACCCAAGCCATTGTGGTAACTACTTTAGGCTCTACTCGCGATGCGCAAATGCTTGATTTCTTGCATGGCACCATCGAAGATCCTTTCCTATTCCACTACAACTTCCCTCCCTTCTCAGTAGGTGAAGCTGGTCGCATGGGCACACCTGGCCGTCGTGAAATTGGTCATGGTCGTTTAGCGCGTCGTGGCGTACAGGCCATGATGCCAAATCACGATGAATTCCCATACACAGTGCGCGTGGTATCTGAGATTACCGAATCGAACGGTTCTTCTTCTATGGCTTCTGTATGTGGTGCTTCCTTGGCACTTATGGACGCTGGCGTTCCACTAAAAGCTCCTGTTGCTGGTATTGCGATGGGCTTGGTGAAAGAAGGCGAAAACTTCGCCGTATTAACCGACATTCTGGGTGATGAAGACCACCTTGGCGATATGGACTTTAAAGTAGCCGGTACAGATGAAGGTATTACTGCGTTACAAATGGACATCAAAATCGAAGGCATTACCGAACAAATCATGGAAATTGCCCTAGAAAAAGCCAAAAAAGCACGTTTCACCATTCTTGAGCAAATGAACGCTGTATTAAGCGAACCACGCAAGGAAATGGCTGAAAACGCTCCTACCATGACCACCATGAAAATCCCAGCGGATAAGATTCGTGAAGTTATTGGTAAAGGCGGTGCAACCATTCGCGATATTACCGAGAAAACAGGTTCCTCTATCGATATCAACGACGATGGCGAAGTGAAAATTTTCGCTGCTGGCAAAGAAGCCTCTGATCTTGCTCGCTCTATGATTGAAGCCATTACCGCTGAAATCGAAGTGGGTGTGGTGTACCACGGTAAAGTAAGCAAAATCGTTGATTTTGGTGCCTTTATCACCGTATTACCTGGCAAAGATGGCTTGTTGCACATTTCTCAAATCACCGAAGAACGTGTTGAAAACGTAGCCGACTACCTAAAAGAAGGCCAAATGGTGAATGTACTGGTTGCCGATGTTGACCCTAAAGGTCGCGTTAAACTAACCATGAAAGGGGTTGAGCAACCTGCTTAATCTTTTCAGATAAAAAAAGCGGCTTTGGCCGCTTTTTTTTGGTCATTATAAATGCACAGAAATCTGGTAATTCTTGATAAAAAGAGTAAGGTATTTGACGTGGTTTTTCTAACCCCTAATGAGTATAAAACCGAAGGAGACAATCATGGCAGACGCATGGTTAACCAGCTTGATAACCGAAACCCCACAACAAGGCTTTGAACTTGCCATCACCCTAAGCCGTCGTGGCGTGAAATACACCCAGCCCGACGTAGAAGTGTTACACAAACTCCGCCCTGAATACGCCAACTCAGCCGACGCACTCACTGCAGCATCTCATGTTATTGCCGTAAACTTCCAAACCGTTGCGGCCGCCAATAACTACTGGCGTAAATAAGGCACTGGCGCCCTTCGGGCGCCATAAAATTCTTTTGGCGTGCGGCCAAACCATCTTTTGCAACTACGAGTTAGCACCGAGACTTCCGAGTAATCCAAAATATAAGCTATTTGCTGCAAGCTCGGTGGCTTGGGTAAATTAATCAATTCTAAGAACTGCTCTTTGCGTACTTCATCAACAATGGCTTTAAAGTTGGTGTTTTCAGATTCTAGCTTGCGCTGCAAACTACGAGGGTGAATAACCAGTGCTTCTGAAATTTGCTGCTGATCGGCCTGACCAGAACTTAAAAAGTGCTTTACCAGCCCCTTAACTTGGTCTTTAAACTGAGGGGTTTTGCTGGCGACATAACGATCTAAATAGTTGTAAGCCAAAGCCTGCACGGCCGGGTTACGGCGTGTTAATTCTTGATCCAGGGTTTTGGCTGGGATACGCAGTGCACAAAACTCAGCATTAAATACCACTGGGCATCTCATACTTTGTTGATAGCGTATTTCTGGCGCTAAGGCAGGGTGAGGCAAAAATGCCATATTAGCGGCTTGGCCTTCCGTCAGAATCATCAGCCCTTGAGCAACCACACAAAGAGAAAGGCTTGCGATTTGTGGTCGTTCGCTCAAGTTGACCCCTTCTATCTCAAAACGGATATCCACCAACTCTGGGGTATCTTCAACCGGAAACATGCCTAGCTTAATTGCAGGGCTATACACAAATAAATAACGGGTGGCTAAATCCATGGCATCACCAACCGAATTGGCATGGCGCAGCAACGAAGTAATGGGGCCTAAAATCTCAATGCCCTGTGTTTGTGCCAGTGTTAAGCCGAAATCCAATTCGCTGCGCAAGGCACAGGCTTCAAACATATCAATAAGAGACGAATAGGAAATAAGCAGGTTGTGATTGGTTAAGCCTTCGCTGGGCAAATCAAACTCATTTAGAAGCTCGTGGCTATCCAAATTGTATTTTTGGCAAACCTCTATAAACGAACTTAACGAAGCAGAGCGGATTAGAGTTGTCATGATAATTCTAGTTATTGTTATTATTTGTCGTCTAATGTTAAAAAATAGTCGTTAGATGTCAATATCTTATTTAAGAAATGGGGCATCATTGACTCAATCTTTAATAAAAATAATCTCACCTGCCTTTGTTCTGGAACCGTTCATGAAAGAGTTTGATTTTATTGTGGTGGGCGGCGGCCCAGGCGGCTGCGTTTCAGCCAACCGTTTAACCGAAAATAAAGACATAAGCGTGGCTTTAATCGAAGCGGGCACCGACCGCAAAGGCCTGCTAGGCGACGTAACCTCTTTAGGTGCGGCTTTGCTGGTTCCTCATAAAAACAAAAGCAACTATGGCCTGCAAACCGAAAACGACCCCGGCTTAAATGGTCGCAGCGATTTTCACACGCTAGGGCGTGGCTTGGGCGGTGGTTCGGCGGTAAACACCCTAATGTATATGCGTGGCTGTGCCAAAGACTACGACGACTGGGGCAAAGAAAACCCCGGCTGGAGTTGGAACGACGTTCTGCCTTACTTTAAAAAATCTGAAAACAACCAGACCTTCCGCAACGACCCACTGCACGGCACCGATGGCCCCATGTACGTTGATGAAGTACGCAGCCGAAACCCATTCCAAGAAATCAGCATGCGTGCCTGTGAAGAAAAGGGCATTAAACGCAACCCAGATTTAAACGGCCCCTACCAAGAAGGTGTGCGCCCAGCTCAAGTGTTTATGCGCGACGGTTTACGCTATGGCGTGGGCAAAGGCTATATTCGTCCCATTCAAAACCAACGCAGCAACCTGCACCTTATGCTTAACACCCAATGCACGCGCATTCTTTTAGAAGGCAAACGTGCGGTAGGGGTAGAGGTAATACGCAACGGCAAGCGCGAAATTCTTAAAGCGCGCAAAGAAGTGATAGTAGCAGGTGGCGGCATTATGTCGGCCAAACTGTTGCAGCTTTCTGGTATTGGCGATACCAACTGGCTAAGTGAAGTGGGCATTACTACCCAACACGAACTGCCTGCCGTGGGCAAATATCTATGGGACCACGCCGACGTTGTGCTGGCTTATCATTTGCCTTCACCCTATATGATTGGCTTCTCGCCCGCTGGAATGTGGGCTGCGTTGAAAGGAATAGGGCAGTGGCTAAAAAATCGCAGCGGTTTTTGGGCTACTAACTTTGCCGAAGTAACCGGTTTTATGAGCCTAACCGAGCAATCGCAAAAACCGGAAATCCAATACGAGTTTGTTTATGCCTTAGCGCTTGAACATGGCCGCAAACTCTATCTGCGCCATGGTATGTCGGTGCACGTTTTATTGCTGCAACCTAAAAGCCACGGCACAGTAAAACTGACCAGTCAAAACCCGAAAGATGACCCTAAAGTGCTGTTTAACTATTATCAAAACGATGAAGATATGCGCACCATGGTCGAAGGCGTAAAACGCGTTCACTCCATCGTGATGGACACCGAAGCCTTTAAGCCTTACATCAAAAAAGATCTCATCTCCTCGCATTGCAAAACCGACCAAGATTGGGAGCAGTTTATCCGCAATGTAACTGGCACCAACTATCACCCTGTTGGCAGTTGTCGCATGGGACAAGACGCCGCCACCTCGGTCGTTAACGAGCGTTTAAAAGTACACGGCCTTGAAGGCCTGCGTATTGTCGACAGCTCTATCATGCCTTATATAGTTAACGGCAACACCATGGCACCCTCTATCATGATTGGCGAGAAGGGCGCTGCCATGATTAAAGAAGACTGGGGAATTTAAACCAGTCTTGCTACAATGCGCGCTTTGCTTAACACACCGCTTTTCAGCGTCTCTCTGGCTTAGGGCTACCTTTGGGCACATGAATCGCAGACTCGCCGTAAATATGTCCCTATAGGCTCCACTGCGCCATCCATGGCGCAGAGGGTCTGCTCATCATGCACCCAAACGCCCTGCCAGAGGGACTCTCAACTCTGCACAATAAGCAAAGCAAACGCACTGTAGGCTTCGTGTCTAAGGATTTCCATGCTCAACGATTTCGTTCAAATATCTATTCATCTACTGGCCGCTATTGTGGCAGGTGGGGTTATTGGCCTAGAGCGTAGCTTTCATGGCCGCCCAGCGGGTTTTCGTACTCACACTCTGGTTTGCTTGGCCTCAAGCTTACTTATGCTAGTAACCATGTACCAATGGCAGTGGCTGCCAGCAGGCACCAGCATGGATACGGTGCGAACCGACCCTACGCGTATGGCACAGGGCATTATGACGGGTATTGGTTTCTTGGGGGCTGGGGTTATTTTCAAAGAAGGACTATCGGTGCGTGGTCTAACCACTTCGGCCTCGATTTGGATGACCGCTGCCATTGGCATCTTAATTGGCATTGGTTTTTGGGTGCCTGCCGTGCTTTCCACCATTCTTACTTTGGGTACGCTGTCGGTGTTTCGTTGGTTCGAGCGTAAATTGCCATCGCACTACTACGCCCATCAAACTATCAGCTTTGACCGCGACAAGGTAATGAGCGAGGAGGAGCTAGAACGCTTTATGACAGGGCACGGTTTTGATGTGGTAAACATGAGCTACCGCACTACTGACGACCAAAAAGCCTTTGAATACAAGATGGTTATTTGCACCACCACCAGCAAAAATCTAAGCGAGTTGGCCGTTGCCCTGCGTAACCTAAAAATTGTGCGCAACTTTAGCATTTCGCCAACAGGCGACTAAGCCAAAGTTACAGCTCTACTTTTTGTAAGTAGTCTGGTACTTCTACCTGCCAACTAAACTGCTCGGTTAAATGCAGCCGCAAGGCGTCGGCTGCAACGCTTTCGCCATGAGTAATAAACACACGCTCTGGCTTGTGCGGCATTTTCTCTAACCAGCGTGTTATTTCACCGTAGTCGGCGTGGCTCGACATTGAATCTAAATTGATAATCTCGGCTTTAACTGGGTGATATTCGCCATGAATCTTAATGTGCTCGGCGCCATTCACTAGGCTAAACCCGCGTGTTCCGGGTGATTGAAAGCCCATAAATAACACCGTATTTCTGTGGTTGCCCACCAAAGCTTTTAAATGGTGCAGCACGCGGCCACCGCTGGCCATGCCACTGGCCGAAATAATAATGCAAGGCTCGCGTCTGGCGGTTAGGGCAATAGACTCGTCCATGGTTTTTACATAGGTCGTAATGCTATCCATTGCCTCGCAGTCTTCAGGGGTTAGTTTATGGGCGTGGTACGAGTCCATAAAAATCTCTGTGGCTTTAATGGCCATTGGGCTGTTTAAAAAGATAGGCACGCGCTTAATTTTATCTTGCGCCAGTAACCGCTCTAAATAATGCAAAATAAGCTGCGCGCGCCCCACCGCAAACGCAGGCATTAGCACTATGCCGCCACGGTTAAGAGTGCGGTTGATAATCTCGGCCATTACGGCTTTGGCGTCGATTTCGCTGTGCAGCTTATCGCCATAGGTTGATTCTAAAACCAAATAATCGGTTGCCAGCAAAGGCTTAGGTGGGTACATCACTGCGTCGTTGCAACGCCCCACATCGCCCGAAAAGGTAATGCTTTTGCCTTGGTATTCTAGGCGAATAGAGCATGCCCCTAAAATATGCCCCACTGGGTTGAAATAAGCTTTTAGGCCGCCAACCAGCTCTAGCTCTTGCTGCTCTGGCACGTTTTTAAATTGTTTTAAGACTTTGCGCGCATCGTCTTCGGTATACAAAGGCTCGGCAGGGTTATGCTTGGAATATTTTTTCTTATTGGCGTAGCGCGCGTCTTCTTCCTGCAAAAAGCCCGCGTCGGGTAAAAGCACTTTGCATAAGCTGTGGGTTAGCTTAGTGGTGTAAATCGGCCCTTTAAAACCATGCTTGGCCAGGGCCGGTAAATAACCACTGTGATCAATATGAGCGTGTGTTAGTAACACTGCGTCTAATTGGTTTATGTCGAAAGGAAGCTCGGCCCAGTTGCGCTTGCGCACATTGCTAACACCCTGAAACAAACCGCAATCAATCAAAACTTTATTACGGCCATAGCTCACCAAATACTTTGAGCCAGTTACCGTACCCGTTGCACCAATAAACTGAACTTGCATGGGAAACCCTTTTAAAAATAACTGGGCTAATTAAAGCACAAAGCAGAATAAAAAAGCGCCGCAGAAGCGGCGCAAGAACACGGAGGGTCAAAGATTTACGCGAGTGTAAATTTATACGGCTTCAGCGGCATTGCTGGAAGCAACAATAGGGTTAGAGTACTCCAATGATGGGTCGTCTAAATCAGCAAGCTTAAACAAGCCCATATCAATAAAGTAGTTGTGATACACCTTCCAAGGGTTGGCATTACCTTGTTGAGGAATTTGGTCAACCACACGTTGAATATAGCCAGAGCTCATATTGTTAATAAAAGGTGCGCGTTTAATAAAAGGATCTTGGTTGCGAGGGGTAACCTGACGCACGCCTTTTTCGTCCATACGTTTTAATAAACGGCCAATATAGCTACCAATTAAGTCGGCTTTTAATGTCCAGCTAGAGTTGGTGTAGCCAAAAATCATGGCAAAGTTAGGTACGTTTTCAAGCAAAGCACCACGGTAGCTCATGCTGTCGTTGGGCACTAAAGGCTTGCCATCGATGGTTGCTTTGATTTTGCCCAACATGGTTACTTTAAGGCCGGTGGCAGTAACAATAATGTCGGCTTTTAATACTTTGCCTGATTTCAGCAAAATACCGTCTTCAACAAAGCGATCAATATGGTCGGTAACGATAGAAGACGTACCAGCCTTTAAACTTTTAAACATATCGCCCAGTGGCACTGCGCACAAACGTTGTTCCCAAGGGTTGTACTTAGGAGTGAAGTGGCTCATATCGTAGCCTTTAGGCAACTGCATTTTCACCAAGCCTTGCAACACTTTACGCGCAAGTTTAGGGAAGCGGATACAGAACTGGTAAATGCCCAAAGTAATAGTAATGTTGCGGCCACGAATAATGCGATAGGCCAATTTTTCGGGTAAGAACTTACGCAAAAATTTAACCATGATGTCTTGCTGTGGCACAGAAATTACATAAGAAGGTGAGCGCTGTAACATAGTTACGTGCTTGGCTTTGTCGGTCATAGCTGGCACTACGGTAACAGCCGTTGCACCAGAACCAATGACCACTACCTCTTTACCGCTGTAGTCGTAATCTTTTGGCCAGAATTGTGGTTCGATGATGTCGCCTTTGAAGCTTTCACGGCCAGCAAATTCAGGGGTGTAATCTTCGTCGTAGTCGTAATAGCCGCAAGCGCTTACAAAAAATTGGCCTTCAAACTCTTTGGTGCTGCCGTCTTCTAGTTCAACCACAACATTCCAAGTTGAAGTGGTGCTATCAAAGTTAGCGGTTTTTACTTTGTGGCCATAACGAACGTCTTTATCCACGCCGTACTCGCTGGCCGCTTCACGAATGTAGTTACAAATATCGTCGCCGTCGGCGATGCCTTTTTGATTGGTCCAAGGTTTGAACTCGTAACCCAAGGTAAACATATCCGAGTCGGAGCGCACACCAGGGTAACGGAAAATATCCCAAGTGCCGCCAATAGCTTCGCGTCGTTCTAAAATAGCGACAGTTTTGCCCGGAGCTTCTTTGCGAATATGAATAGCAGTACCAATACCAGAAAGACCGGCACCAGCGATAATTACATCAACGTATTCTTTGGCCATAAAATAGATCCTATCGTTGTTATTGTTATACGAATGTTGCCACTGTCTACTAAGAAAAGGCTCAATAAAAGGTGCGACCCTGACAGATTTTGCCACGCTTACTTGCAAACCATTCTTGATACCAACACTAATATTAACTCTAAATAGGTAGTTGGTGGGCTATCTATATGGTGGGTGGGAATAAAAGACAGTTTAAAAGAAAACCAGCAAAGAGGTTATATCAAGCCAAAGCGTTTTAAATTGATACGCCCATTTAGGTTAAACTCTACGCCTTCTTCCTCTAAAAGCTCTGCTTGATGCTGCCAAAGCGAGCTGTCTTTAGGAAAACTAATAAGCCCCTGAGCGTTAACTACTCGATGCCAAGGCAATTTAGAACCCGCAGGCAAACGACTGAGCATTTGTCCGGTCCAGCGCGCTCGACCGGGCAAACCCGCCTGTGCCGCAAGCTGGCCATAGGTAATTACCTTACCTTTAGGCACATGGGCAAGCACGGTATAAAAACGCTCTAATTGCTCGTTGCTGGTCATATTTAATAGCTACTTAGCCGTGGGTCTAACAATAAAGAGGGCGGCCATAATAACGCCAATACCCAGTGCTTCAACCCAACTGGGTTGCTCTGCCAAAAGCGCCCAAGCCATTAAAATAGCCGTTAGTGGCACCAATAAACTTGATAATCCCACCACCGACATGGGCAAAGCTCGCACAATATAAGACCACAGCAACCAGCCAAGGCTTGATGCCAAAAGCACGCTATAAGCCAAGCCCAGAAGAAATTCCCATTGCCAGCTAATTGGCTTGCTTGGTGTTAGTAGCGCAATAAGTACTAAGGCAAAAGCACCGAGCAACATTTGCCAAGCAGTAAAATTAAGTGGCGAAAGTGCGTAACGGCTAAACATATATTTTGAAATGACTGTGCCCAGCGCCCAAGCCGCACCGCCACCTACCGCCAGCCAAATACTTTCGCTGTTACCCAAATTGTGCCAAGGCTCAATCACCAGCACTAAGCCCACAGCCGCCAGCGCTAAACCTAGCCATTGGCGAGCAGAAGGGCGTTCGCTTAATCCCCACCAAGCAAACAACACTGCCCAAAAAGGCATGGTGTAACAAAACAGCGAAACCTTGCCAGCGCCACCCGTTACCAAAGCCCATTGTGCTAAGGCTTGAAACGCTGCGGTTTGAGTAAGGCCAGCTAATAAGGTGAGCCAAAATGGCGGCATAGCCAAAGACTGCCTCTTGGCAATAAGCACCACAAACAGCACCAACGCACCACCCAAATAGCGCAAAGCGGCAAAATCGAACGGGCCGGCGTAGGCCGTCATCTGCTTCATAACCACCCAACTAAAAGCCCACACCAGTACCAAAATAATAAGCGGCGCTAATGCGCGCCAAGAGGAAGAAGACAAAGAATTAACTCAAGAAAAGAAAGCCGCATATTAACATAACGCACAATAGCCCGCTTAAATTCTCCTTGATTCCGACTGGTTTGATTGGCCTAAAAATACGAACTTCTAAATAGATTGTGAGCAAAAATGCTAATTTTCATGAGCGTATCGCTCATTGCTAGATAGTTTAAAGCTCTGTACTTTGCTCACGTTTTAATCAAAACAACAATAACAAACTAGGAGCTTCACTAATGATTCCACGT
>JBASZG010000015.1:0-1749 GCA_049277875.1 Venatoribacter sp. | reverse complement strand
TGTTTAGTCATGGCGTTCACTCTTTATCGCGTAACTGTTTTGCCAAATATCGAGGTAGCGTTGCCATTCTTGAGCAAATTGTTCGTTGCTCCAACCCAGCGCTTCTTGGCAAAGCACTTGCAGCGGTTGCTGCAATTCGGCTGCGCCATTGGCCAACAACACCCCCAAGCGAGTGCGCCGCAACAACAGGTCATCTAAATGCACCACGGCTTCGTTATTTAATGCCCATACCAGCTCGCCCCACAGCGTGTTACTGCTGGCTACTTTATGCATTCCGGCTTGTGCCACCGCGTTGACTTGCCCACCATAGCGCCCCAGCAGCCTTTGCCAACTGGCATGGTCGAGCTGGGCCGGTTTGGCTAACTTAGGCGTGATAAACAAGGGGGCATCATTACTGCGTTGGGCTTTAAGCAAGCCTTTAGGCAGATACGGCTTTGCGGTGTTAAGCACATCTTGAGCAATTAAACGAAAGGTTGTGAGCTTGCCACCGGCCACACTAATCAGCCCATTGTCGTTCCAAATGGCGTGTTCGCGGCGTTCTTTAGAAGGGTCTTTTTTGCTGCCGGCCACAACCGGGCGAACTCCGGCAATACTGGCCTGAATATCGTCTCGCGTTAGCTTTACCTTAGGCAACGCAAAGTTTATGGCATTCAGCAAATAATCAATTTCGGCGCTGCTGATGCGTGCTTCTTGGTTAAGGCTATGCGAATGATCTAAATCGGTGGTTCCAATAACGGTTATGCCCTCCCAAGGAAAAACAAACACAGGGCGTTTATCCTCTGGGTGCTGAAACGACAAACTGGCTGCCATGGGCAAACGCCAAAAAGGAACCATCAGATGGCTACCCCGCAATGGTCGAATAACGGCTTTTTTGCCAAGCTGTTGGCGCAGGTTATCGGTCCAAGCACCAGTCGCGTTAATCACTACCTTGGCTTGCAACACAAAACGCTCACCCGTTTCCACGTCTTCAAGCTCAAGTTCTGGATGCTGAGTGTTGCGATAGGCAACGGCTTTTACATAGTTGTACGCTTCTGCACCTTGCAGTCGAGCTTCGTGTAAAACGCGCAAAACCAAACGCGCGTCGTCTACCACGGCATCGGCAAAGCGAGTAATACCCAACAAATTTTTTTGTTCTAAACCACTTACCCATAGCTCGGTTTGCGAGGCAGGGTAAAATTCGTGGTCTTGTTGGCCGGCTAAAAAATCGTACACCCCAAGCACCTTACTAAACAGCTTGGGGCCAGGAAAGCCACCGCGATAGTGCGGCATGACAAAATGCAGTTTATCGACCAAGCCGGGGGCTTCATTTAAAAGCTTGCGGCGTTCGCGCACGGCATCACGAGTTAATTTAAAATCGCCACTGGCTAAATAACGCAAGCCACCGTGCACCATTTTAGAAGAACGGCTAGATGTGCCCCAAGCAAAATCGCGCTGCTCAACCAGCAAAGCCTTTAGCCCTTGTTTAGCAGCTTCCAGCAAAATGCCTGCCCCAGTAATACCGCCGCCAATCACAATTAAATCGTAGTGTGTTTGGCTAAAGCTTACCCTTTTGTTCATAACAGCGTGCCGGGGTTTAAACGCGTTTCTGGATCAAACTCGGTCATCACTGCGGCCACGGCTTTCATGCCCAACTCACCTTTTTCGGTGGGCAAATAAGGAGCGTGGTCTTTGCCTACGCCATGTTGATGGCTAATAGTGCCGCCATTTTCAACGATGATTTTAGAGGTGCTGACCTTCTCTTTTTGCCAG
>JBASZG010000014.1:0-1822 GCA_049277875.1 Venatoribacter sp. | reverse complement strand
AAATACAGCAGCCTATAAAGAGCATTACGGAGAAGATGCCAGCCTTTACCGCAAGTATTTAGATAAGTTGGAAAGCTTATCTAGTCTTTTCGCTTAATGCGTAGTAATTAAAATCTGCTATCTTGTGCCTACTTAAATTACATTTTCCAAGGATAAGGTTGCCCCCATGACAGATAACAAAATTAAGCTCTTTGAAAGCCAGCACATTCGCGCCCAGTGGGATGAGGGTGCTGAAAAGTGGTGGTTCTCCGTACTTGATGTGGTAGCGGTTTTGACCGATCAGCCCGATTACCAGAAGGTGCGCAACTACTGGAAGTGGCTAAAAAACAAGCTCATCAAAGAAGGTAGCCAGTTGGTTAGTATTACTAACCAACTGAAATTAGCGGCCGCTGACGGCAAGCGTTATAACACTGATGTTATGGACACCGAGCAGCTTTTACGCCTTATTCAGTCCATTCCTTCTCCAAAAGCCGAGCCATTTAAACTTTGGTTAGCGCAAGTGGGCAGTGAAAGGCTAGATCAACTGGAAGACCCAGAGCTGTCTATCGAACAAGCCATGCGTGATTACAAGCGCCTAGGCTATTCCGATAGCTGGATTAACCAGCGTCTAAATACGCAAAGAGCTAACCGACGAATGGAAAAAACGCGGGCTAAATGAAGGAATCGAGTTTGCCTCCTTGACCGATATTATTTACCAAACTTGGGCAGGTAAAACGGCTAAAGAATACAAGCAGTTCAAGGGCCTAAAAAAGGAAAACCTGCGAGATCACATGACCAATAAAGAGCTGGTGTTGAATATGCTGGCCGAGCTTTCAACCAAAGAAATCTCCGAGGCCAATAACCCACAAACCATGCCCGAACACCAAGATGTGGCCAAACGCGGCGGCAGCGTTGCCAAAGAAGCGCGCTTAAAACTGGAAGCCGAAACCGGCAAAGCCGTAGTTAGCCCTGACAACGCTAAGGGGTTGGCCAAGCCGATAAAAACAATAAAGAAAGACTAAAAAGCATCAGATTGTGTGGAAAAGCTCGCTCTTAAAACATCAATTTAAGCGCCGCTGCTTTTACCTGCCGCCATTCGTTTTGCGTAAGCTCGGTAAGCACATCGCTGCAAAAACGCTGGTTATCAATGGCGCGAATTTGCTCCAGCATCAAATCGCTATTTTGCTCCAACTTATCACGCTTATTAATACGAAAGCGCAATACATTTTGCACACTGCTCAGTACGGTAGTAAGAGGCATCACCAAAGTACTTGGGTGCTCTAATTGATTGAGCAAGTCGGTTTGAACCACCAAAGCAGAGCGTACCTTTCCGGCTTCAGTGCCTTTAGACGGATTAAAATTCACCAGATAAATAGCGCCCTGTTTAATAACCATTAAGGCCATCTCCACTGCTACCATCTAGCTCGTTAATATCCTTTTGGGTTTGCTCGCGCACCTCATAAACCGATTTTTTCAGTGCTTTAGCAAAAAGCTCCTGCTCCGTCTCTTCGTTAAAACGCTCTAACGCCAACTTAATGTAATCGGTGCGAGTTAATTTTAACGCCTTAGCTAAGGTATCGGTTTTACCTACTAAATCTGCCGAAAGCCGTAAAGAAAGAGCGTTCATAATTAGCTCCAAACACAATTTAAGATATACAAAATGTATATCTGTAATACATATAAATCAAGGTTATGTTCTAATGACACCTCTTACCTGATGAGATAAAGACACTAAAATAACAAGCTAATAGTTTGTAGTTAAGCTCCAAAAAATTGCCCAGCTATTAAGGTGCTGTTAATCTTCGCCGTTTAAGTCGCTTATTTTTAGGGGAAAGGAATGGGA
>JBASZG010000013.1:0-4367 GCA_049277875.1 Venatoribacter sp. | reverse complement strand
GGTAATCAAAGAACGATTTTTTACCCACGTTGTGCGTCTTAGAAGAAGAGTTATAAGAGTCGGCATTCAACCCAACCGAGCCGCAAGGCTTGGCGGTACAGGCCCATTTAATGTTGTCATCGTAGCCGACAGGCACAGTATTGTTGTAACAAACTTTGTCGCCACCTGACCCACCAGTACAGTTAGTACCTTCAGGCCGCCAGTAACGGCCAAGCGCCAGTTCCTCTACGTTGGCGTTAAGCTCAATGCGTGCCCCAATGGTTAAGCGCACCATGCGTAAATCTTCGCTACCTGGCTGTGGCACATCACCATAACCAAACTCTTTAAGCTCATACAAAGCTTGACCATGCATAGCCGACAGTTCTTCATCGTTCATTGCCTGCAAACCAGCCAAGGCCAGTTGGCTAGAGAACAATAAAGCGATGGGTATGATTAATTTTTTTATTGTATTCATACTCAAACCTAGTTCACACCGTATGTGAAAGTATTGACTTTAGTGGCAGCAGGCGCCTGCAAAGTACCGTTTATTTCCATACCCATTACAAAGCGATAGTCGGAATTGGCAACCCCAGAACCATTGCGCACGACTTTCTCGGTTGGGCCAACATAAAGACCGTCGGTACGCAGTTTGTCGAAAACAATTTCATCAGGCAGGGTCATCTGAATTACCCCAATATCCTTTTCGCCATCAGGGCCAGAGAGCTTATCAAGGTAGTCTACCTTTAATTTTTTCGCTTCAATCGAGCCGGTTAGATTATCCAAAATAAGCCACTGCTTATTGTTTTCATCTAGGTACTGCGCCGAGTCGCTTTTAAAGCTCAGACGAGTGCCCTCACCAAAATCCAACTTAGCCGACATAGTAATGCCGCCTTGGCCACTGGTGTTTTGCATCTCTTGCTCGCCCAGTTCTTGCATTTCGGCAAAAGCAACCGAGCTTACTAATGCACTTAATAAAATCAGTTTTTTCATCGGTTCAAGTCCTGAGTAGTCATGACCATACGTTGAATTTCTAAACCTTTAATCTCAATGACGTTTTGGTTAGGAATATAGGGCAATTTAGCATTAGGGTTTTGTTCGTTGTATTTGGTAATTTGCTCGTTGTAGATAACGGTTTTAGGCACAAAGGCGTAATGATCTACATTGGGGATAGTCGCTTTGACGTTACCGTTAGCATCGCGCAAGTAAATAGTATCTTTACCCGTCCACACTTCTGAGTTTTCTGAATATTTGCTAGGATCGCCAAAGTACATAGACTCAACGTAAATATGCCCCTGAGCCGCCTGCTTAGCCGCTGCTGGCAAAGCAGCTACTTCCATACGCAGTTGCGTGCGAGCCTCGGTATCGTATTCGGGGTTTTTCCAAGTACCGCGCTTAATTTGCTTATATTTTACGGTGCTGATGGTCAGAGGTTGGTCGGCGCTGCCTTGCGGGATATACACATCCACTCCACGCATTTCTACACGGCTGGCAGCGGCTTTGTCGGCATTGGTCGTTAATACTAATGAATCGGCTTTGAGGCCAACGGTGGTTGCCATCGCCAATCCACGCCCGTAATGCTCCGTGCCACGCACATCGTAGTGCCCCCAGATATTCTGGGTGTTGGCATAAATTTGTAAGCCTAAGATATCCAAGTAAGACAAAAACTGCTCTTTCTGGTTAATGTTCACATCAACACGCAAATGCACATCAAACTTATCCATGCCTGAGTTCAGTTTGGCGGCAAAGGCGTCTTGCTCGGCTTTGTATTGATCGGCCAAAGTATAAAAATTACCTACATCAATCTTGCCATTGGTGGTAAAGAACCCATTGGGTAAACCACGATAATAGCTTGAACCGTTACCGCTCTTATCACCTATATTGCGGTAACCACTGGCACCGTGGCTTTTCGACCAAGTATAAAAGCTGCGATCCATTTGCTGTAAATCGGCATTGGGCCAAGCGGTATAAAGCCCAGTAAAGGTGTAGCCAGCCGTATTTTTTATATCGCGCATTTCATTTTGAATCATCGGGTTATTGTAAGTACCAATAAAACCGCCGCTGTCGGCGCTGCCTGCTTCGGTGCCCGACTTATGAATACGCAACTCACTTAAAATAAGCGCGTCTGGGTTAGCTCCTTCATCAATATTTAGGCGAATACTAAAATCTTTGGGTTGGCCATAGTCGGCCGAATAAATGGCCAAATTTTCAATGGTTGTACCCAAACCTTCGCCAGTTACCTCACCCAATTCGGCCTCATTCAATGCCTGCATGGCGGCAAAAGCAGGCATGGTTGAAAGCAGAGCAACGCAGAGTGCTAATTTATTAACGCTTTTCATTTTAGTTTCTCCACTTCCACTTATTATCACCGGTATTACAGTCGTTACGGCGATATTGATAAGTAAACCAATTTAAGTAACGGCACACACGTTTGTTGTCTACGCGGAAATTATTGCCGTTAGTAAAGGTAACTTGTGAGTCGGCAACGCCAGAGTTACATGCAGCAAGCTTGGCGTCGGTGCTGCTACCAGACCACATTAAGCACTTATTATCCGACTGGTTTTTCACCGCTTCTAAGTTGAACAGCATCTTATTGCTGGGGTTCCAAGTCCAGGTGGTTGAGTCATAGCCACAACTACCACGACCATTAGGTGCCATACACTTGCCCCCTTCGTTATGCTCAAGCTGACGCCATAATGGTTTTACATTAAAGGTCAGCTCTTTGCTGAAGGTTTCACCACCACCAGCTAGGGTCAACTTAAGTACGAAGCTGGTTTCTTTAACTACAAAAGGAATAGTCAAACTACTGCTTACGTTCAGGGCGTTATTACCATTATTGTAAGCAACAGTGCCGCTAGCGTTGGTCATTTCAAGCGAAGGCGGAACCGCCATGCCGTCATCCCAGTTATTGGTAAATTCCCATCTATAGTTCACATTTTCCGCCGCAGACTGAACACCAGCAGGCAACGTAAAGTTAACATTCACGGCATTACGAACAGGCTCAAAAGCCGTGCTAATACTGGTGTAAGCAGGGATGGCCACACTCTGTTCTGGGGTAAAAATTTTGCCGTCAAAGTTAATGCTGTAAATATCCGCTAATTTACTGTTCACCGCCCCCACAGCCACAGCGCGAGACATGCGATTTTGAAGGTTATCGGTATTCACATTACTCAGGCTACCAATACCAACCACTCGTGGCACAGAAGGGTTAGAAAGCTCAAAGCTCATGGTCATGCCTGGGTTAGGAATTGACGAGGCAATGCGAATTTTTTTCACAACTTCGTTCGCACCATTTGCAGTAAAGGTAATGGTGCCTTGGCATTGAGTAGAACTGCTGCAAGTCGTTTTGGTATCAGCCGAGCTGAAATTAATAAAGTCAGCGGCTGTTTTTCCCGATGGCATATCGGTAAAAGACAAATTGTAATCAACCGAGAATGCCGTATTGCTGTTGTTTTCACGTTTAATACTAAAGGTAACAAGCTCACCCTGCTGGTAGCTGTTTTTATCGGTATCGGCAACAACACGCACTAACGCTGGGCTAGTTACGTCGATAATAGTCAGCTCGGCCGTGTCTTTGTCGGTTTCAATAACTTCACCGCCAAAGGGTGTTAGGCTGATATCAACCAACTTATCGTCTTCCTGCTTATTATCATTAGCAATAGTGAACTTGATGGTTTGAATTTCAGTTTCTAGGCTTGCAGGGTTTTTCGCTGTAATAGCTGGCCATTCCAATGTGGCTGGGAAGCTAAAGTCGGCGGCAAAGCCATCACGATAAACCGCCGCCACATTGAGTTTGGCAGCCGGAGCGGTGGCACCAATATCTGTACGAATAACCGTAATAGCGCAGGTTTTCTCGGCAGTAGAGGCACGCAGCTCAACTGGAATGCTGTTGTCGTCATTAGGTTCTTTACAACTGTAAGAAGCGGCTTCGAAGCCGAACTTGCCAGCAGAATAGTCTTGAATGGTCAAGGTTGCGGAGTCTTGCGCCGTTAAAATTGGGTGTTTATCCGCTTCAGGCGTTAACCCGGTAATAGCCACAGTAACTTTCTTATCTGCTGTGCCAATAGTTGCATCATTATTCACCTGAACAGAGAAACACTCTTGGTCGTTGCCATTATTAGCAAAGGTAATAGAACCCGTGCTTGCAGTAGGAATGTTGCTGCCGACAAAGTTAAAGTCTGCGCCCTTAACCGCATTGCCTGAAATCAGATAGTCAACCTGAACCGCTCCGCTTTTACCCGATTCACGCTTAATGCAAATCGCATATGGGCCAGGAGCGTTTTCCGCTACGCCCATTTCTGCAGAACCATCATTAAATTGCACAGAGAAGTTACCAAATGGGTTAGGAGTAATATCTTTTAAGCGCAGCAGCATAGCCGCAGGCGAACCCG
>JBASZG010000012.1:0-4779 GCA_049277875.1 Venatoribacter sp. | reverse complement strand
AACTCCCTATTTAGCGCACTTACCTGTTTTGGGGGTGCATCCGCAGCAAGGCTCACGTTATCTGTTGCGAGAAGCGGCGCATCTACATCAACTTTGCACGGCTGAAGTGGCTATTGAAGCCTTGGCTTTAGCTGGTGATAGTGGCTACAGCCGAGGTTTGGCCGCCTACTTTGAGGTGTTTCGTCATCATTATCTAAAGATGAAGGCAAATACTGCCCTGTAAAGATTGACGCTTTAGGCTTAAGTCTGCATATTGGCGCTTCTTTTTTGCTATCCCAATTGGTTTTTCATGTCACGCAGTCGTCCTTACCTACGCTTTTCTCAGCTATTTTGGCTGCTGCTGGTATTGCCCTGCTTAATGGTATTGGAAGCACCAAAACAAATTGGGCGTTTGGCTTGGCTTGACGGCATTCATCTTAACTCGGCGCTTGGCCAAGCTAGCCTCCTCCATCAACAATTACAGCAGCAAGCGCTAGAGCCAAACCAACGTTTAAACGAGCCACACGCGGCGCTGTTTTATCAATGGCAATGGCTATTGCAGTTGCCTCACTTTATAGAAAAAACGGCACTTACCAGTTTGTTTCTGGCGGTGTTTTTGGCCGTTTTCGTTATTCGCGCCCCTCCGTTTTCAAGTTTGCAACCACGCCTTAAATCATCACCATAAAACTTGGAAACACTATGAAATCATTAACCGTAAGAGCCTTAGTGTATGGCTTTTTAATTTTATTGGGCGCGCTGTTTGCAACGCCAAGCGTGCTGCCAGAAGACACTCTAAACAAACTACCCGACTGGTACGCCAAGCAGCATGTCTCTCTTGGTTTAGACTTGCGCGGTGGTTCACAACTGCTGTTAGCCCTAGACGAAAAAGGCTTGCTGAAACAAGAACATCAACGCATGAGCGAAGAGTTTAGCCGCACCTTGCGTAAAGAGCGCATTGCGTTTGGCCGCATTCAATCCGGCGAAAAACAAATTGTGATTCCCTTGCGTGATGCTGCGCGTGCACAAGAAGCCGCTGCAGCCATTAAACCCATTCTAAAAGACGACACCAGCCTTACGCCCAAATACACCCTTGAAGTGGTGGGCAGCGAGGTTCGTGTGCAAGCCAACACTATCCATCGCCAAGCTCTGCTGGATGACGCAATTGAACGCAGCCTAGAAGTAGTGCGCCGCCGTTTGAACGAAAGCGGCTTAGTTGAGCCAAGTATTCTGCGTCAGGGCCGCGACAGCATTTTAGTGCAAATGCCAGGGGTTGAAGACCCAGCCTCTATTCGTAAGCTGCTTGGCACCACCGCGCAAATGAGCTTTCACTGGGTGTACGACGCCAAAAGCCAAGGCGGCCGTATTACCTTGCCAGTGCTTAACCGCGATCCGGATGCACCAAAACAAGAAATGACACTAGAAGCCGAAGTGTCGATGAAAGGCGAGCATATTCGTGATGCGCAACTTGGTTTTAACCAACAAAGTGGCCAGCCTGTAGTGAACTTCCGCCTTGATGGTTCTGGCGCACAGCTTTTCGGAAAATTAACCGCTGAAAACGTAGGCCGTGCTTTTGCCATTGTTTTGGATAACCAAATTGTTACCGCTCCTGTGATTCGCTCTGTTATTGCCGGTGGCTCAGGCGAGATTAGTGGTTCATTCACCTCACAAGAAGCATCACAGGTTGCTTTGCTGCTGCGCTCTGGTGCTTTACCTGCGCCTTTGACCGTTGTTGAAGAGCGCACCATTGGCCCCGACTTGGGAAGTGATGCCATTAACATGGGGTTAAGCACAGGGGTGTTAGGTTTTATCCTAGTTGTGCTGTTTGTGATGGTGGCTTATGGCCGTTGGGGTTTGGTCGCAAGCGTTGCTTTAGTGCTTAACATTGTCATCACCTTTGGTATTTTGGCGCTTTTCGGTGCCACTCTTACCTTGCCCGGTATCGCTGGTTTAATTTTATCTGTGGGCATGGCGGTTGACGCTAACATTCTGATTAACGAACGGATTCGAGAAGAAAGCCGAGCAGGGCGTTCGCCTCGAATGTCGTTAAACTTGGGTTTTGATAACGCTTACCGCACTATTATCGACTCGAACGTAACCACTTTGGTGGCGGTTGCTTTGCTGTTTATGTTTGGTGCAGGCCCAGTGCGCGGCTTTGCCGTAACCATTGCCATTGGCTTAATGACCTCTATGTTCACAGCCGTGGCCGTTACCCGCTTAATCATGGAATGGGCGATTAACCGCAAACCTAAACCTTTCCGTGATTTGCCGTTACACCGCTTTATTCAGCAGTACACCAATAAACCTTTGAATATTTTAAAAGGTCGTGTGGCGGGTTTGACAACCTCCGCCACTTTGTCTATTGCCTCAATTATTTTGCTTTTCACCATGGGCTTAAATTATGGCATCGACTTTGAAGGCGGTACTTTACTGGAAGCCCATCTGCCAGGCAGTACCACCGAAGATGTGCGCCATCAGCTTGAAAATAATGGCTTTAACCAAGTGGCACTGCAAGAACTGGGCGAAAGTGGCCAATATTTGCTGCGTCTGCCCGTGGCTAAAGAACAAGCCGCTGATGGTAAAAACGAACTGGCCGACGCGGTAAAAGCAAAATTGTCTGAAACCTGGCCCGACGCCAAGTACCCACGTTTGGAGATGGTGGGCGCTAAGGTAAGTGGTGAATTTGGCGATCTAACCATTATTGCCATTATCGTGGCTGGCCTTGGTATGTTGGCTTACTTATGGCTGCGTTTTGAATCGCATTTTGCTTTGGCCGCCACCTTGACCATTGCACTGGATTTAACCAAAACCATCGGCTTCTTCTGTTTGGTTGGCGTTGAGTTTAACCTTACTGCCGTGGCAGCGATCTTGGCGCTAATGGGGTATTCGGTAAACGATAAAGTGGTGGTGTTCGACCGGGTACGTGAAAATTTACGCCTGCACCCAGAGATGAAATTTGTCGATATCCTTAACGACAGCATCACCTCTACCTTAACCCGCACCCTGTTTACGTCTCTGTCTACTGTCTTGGCTTTGCTGCCCATGACGATAGCCGGAGGCCCTGCGGTGGCCAGTTTTGCTCAGCCAATGATGTTTGGCATTGTTGTGGGTACTAGCTCATCTATCTTTGTGGCTGCTCCTATTTTGTATTACTTAGGTATGCGCCGTGAACGTAAAGGTTTATCACAGTTGCGTAAAACCAAAGAAGAGCTACAAAAAGAGCTTGATCTTATCCCTTAACCAAAAGAGCCGGCAGTAGCCGGCTTTTTTGTGTCTGCTTTAAGTTACACCTTAAATCTAAGCACCAGCTTTTCTAGGCCGCTGGTGTCTCTTTCCAAAAGCTCAATGGCTTTATGCGTATCTTGCGAGTGGGTATTAATTTGATGGGCCGAGTCGGCAATGCGCGTAATGTTGGCCGTAATTTCGTTTGCGGTGGCACTTTGTTCTTCCACTGCGCTGGCGATGCTTAGGTTCATTTCGGTAATGGTACTAACCGAATGGCTAATTTCAGAAATAATCTGCAGCGCTTTTTCGGTGCTTGCAGCGCTTTCTTCCGAGCTCTTCGCATTACTGGCCATGACATAGACGGCGCGCTCAGCCTGTTCTTGCAATTTGTTGATGATTTTGTTGATTTCTTCAGTGGACTGTTGCGAGCGTGAGGCCAGAGTTCGCACTTCATCGGCTACCACCGCAAAGCCACGGCCTTGCTCGCCAGCACGGGCAGCTTCAATAGCCGCATTAAGAGCAAGTAGGTTGGTTTGTTCCGCGATGCCACGAATTACCTCTAATACCGAGCCAATTTCTTCGGTGTCTTGGCGCAATTCTTTAATTACGGCACTGGAGTCTTGAATTGCTTGCGCAAGGTCGAGAATACTTTGGTGGTTTTGGGTCATGATGTTGCGGCCTTCACGCGCACCTGCGTCCACCTCTCTGGCTGCGGTGGCCGCACGCTCAGCATTGGCTGCAATTTCCTGAATGGTTAGGCTCATTTCGTTTGAGGCCGTGGCTACTTGGTCACTTTGGCTAAGCTGGTCATCGGTTAATGATGATGTTTTTTGGCTAAGCTGATACACCTCTTTGTCGGTTTTGCCCAGATCTTTAACGGTACTTTGAGTTTGTTTAATCAGGTCGTGAATACGCTCAACGAAATGGTTAAAGGAAACAGCAATGGTGCTAAGTTCATCATTGCCCAAAACCGGTAAACGCTGAGTGAGGTCGCCTTCGCCGCGTCCAACGTTGTTCATGGCTTGTTCTATGCCTATTAAGGGTTTGCGGATACTGTTGGAAATAAGGAAATTCAACAGAATTAAAATGAATGCCAACGAGCCACTGATAATAAATAGCTTGGTGGCGGTGCTCATAAAGGTTGAATTCACATCGTCCAGATATAAGCCTGTGCCTACAATCCAGTTCCAAGGTTTAAACAGGCGTACATAGCTGACTTTATCAACGGGCTTTTCGGCGCCAGGCTTGGGCCATTGGTAATGCACATAGCCGCCTTCTGCATGAGCAGAAGATACTTGCACCATATTCACAAAAAGCTTGAAGCCATTAGGATCTTTGTAGTCGCTTAAGTCTTGATTATCGAGCTTAGCATTGATGGGGTGCATGATCATTGTGGGGTGGGTGTCGTTAATCCAGAAATATTCCTGGCCCCGATAGCGCAGTTTGCCGATGGCTTTCATGGCTAGATCTTTGGCTTCGCTTTCACTTAAACGACCACTTTGCTGCTGTTGGTAGTAATGCTCAACTAGGCTAAAAGCCGTGCTAATTTGGTTTCTAACCACCTGACTGCGAGCCTCG
>JBASZG010000011.1:0-2822 GCA_049277875.1 Venatoribacter sp. | reverse complement strand
CTTTTAGTTTGCCCGCTTCGTCGTCAAACACTTCGATAAAGGTGTTGCCAATGATTTTACGTTTGGCTTCTGGGTCAGCCACGCCTTTGAGTTTGCCAAGGAACAATTCTTCGGCATTCACGCGAATTACTTTTACGCCCATGTTGTTGGCGAACATGTCCATCACGGCATCGCCTTCGTTTTTGCGTAACAGGCCGTGGTCAACGAATACGCAGGTGAGTTGGCTGCCAATGGCTTTGTGTAACAGCGCGGCCACCACCGATGAATCTACACCGCCGGATAGGCCCAACAGCACTTTATTACTGCCAACCTGAGCGCGTACTTTTTCGATTTGGTCTTCGATAATTTTGGCGGGCGTCCAGAGTGCGTCACAGCCACAAATATCCAAAATAAAACGTTCAATTAAGCGTTTGCCTTGCAGGGTGTGGGTCACTTCTGGGTGAAACTGAATGCCATAAAAATTCTTTGCGATATTTTGCATGGCGGCGATGGGACAGCTATCGGTGCTGGCCACCAGCTCGAATCCAGCAGGCAGTTTAGTCACTTTGTCGCCGTGGCTCATCCATACATCCAGTTGGGTTTTGCCGCCGTTTTGATGATCGCTGATGCCATCAAAGAAAGGGCTTTGAGCTTCTACCTGAATTTGTGCGTAACCAAATTCACGCACATCCGAGGCTTCTACCTTGCCACCCAGTTGCTCGGCCATGGTTTGCATGCCATAGCACACGCCTAATACGGGCAGCCCAAGCTCAAACACCACTTCAGGCGCACGCGGAGAACCCGCTTCAGTAACCGACTCTGGGCCACCCGCCAAAATAATACCTTTAGGGTTAAATTCTTTAATTTCCTCGGCGCTGATATCCCAAGCGCGAACTTCGCTATACACACCAATCTCACGCACACGGCGGGCGATTAGCTGAGTAAACTGCGAACCGAAATCCAAAATTAAAATACGTTGAGCGTGAATGTCTTGAGACATGGTTGCATCCTGAAAGATGTTAATTTTAGTTTGATGTCGAAGGCCTAAAGCCGAGAGTCTGGCGCACACCAGCTCTAGGCTCTAGGCTCTAATTAGCCTAAACGATAATTCGGTGCTTCTTTGGTGATTTGCACGTCATGCACATGCGATTCTTTCATGCCAGCAGCGGTGATGCGTACAAATTTAGGTTTAACGCGCATTTCATCAATGGTGGCACAGCCGGTGTAGCCCATGGAGGCACGCACGCCGCCCATCAGTTGGTGCACGATATTGGTCAGCGGACCTTTCACCGCAATGCGGCCTTCGATGCCTTCAGGAACCAGTTTGTCGGTGCCGGAGCTTTCTTGGAAGTAGCGGTCTGAGCTGCCTTGCGACTGCCCCATAGCACCTAAAGAACCCATGCCACGGTAAGATTTATAGGCACGGCCTTGGAACAATTCTACTTCGCCGGGTGCTTCGTCGGTGCCTGCCAGCATAGAGCCAACCATGATTACGCTGGCGCCTGCGGCTATGGCTTTGGCAATATCGCCAGAGAAGCGAATACCACCGTCGGCAATCACGGGCACGCCGTATTTTTTCATAGCTTCAGCCACGTTCGCTACCGCAGAAATCTGTGGCACGCCAACACCTGCAACAATACGAGTAGTACAGATAGAGCCAGGGCCAATACCCACTTTCACGCCGTCTGCGCCGGCTTCTGCTAAGGCAATAGCGGCTTCAGCCGTGGCGATATTGCCGCCAATGACTTGTACTTGTGGGTAGTTTTGCTTTACCCAACGCACACGGTCGATAACACCAGTGCCATTGGCGTTTGAGGTGTGGCCGTGCGCGGTATCCACCACAATCACGTCTACGCCTGCTTTAACCAAAGCCGCAACACGTTCATCCGTGCCAGCGCCAGTGCCTACCGCAGCACCAACACGCAGTTGACCATCGGCATCTTTGGCGGCATTAGGGTAAGCGCGTGCTTTTAGAATATCTTTAACGGTCATTAGGCCGGTTAGCTTGCCTTGAGCATTAACCACCAATACTTTTTCGATACGGTGTTGGCGCAGTAATTCATGCACGGTCTTTGTGTCTGTGCCTTCAGGAACCGTAATTAAACGTTCTTTAGGAGTCATGACCGTAGCCACAGTGGCGCTTAAATCTTTTTCAAAACGCACGTCGCGGCTGGTAACAATGCCTACTAGCTCGCCGTTGTCGACCACTGGCATACCAGAGAAATGGTTTTGTGAAGCGATTTCTAACACTTCACCAATGGTTGTCGTGCTGGTTACGGTAATTGGGTCTTTAACCACGCCGCTTTCAAACTTCTTAACTTTACGAACTTCGGCCGCCTGCTGCTCGATGGTCATGTTTTTATGAATGATGCCCAAACCACCCTCTTGCGCCATAGCAATAGCTAAGCGCGATTCGGTAACTGTATCCATAGCAGCAGAAATCAGCGGAACATTTAGCTCAATGCCTTTGGTGATACGAGTTTTAAGAGAAACTTGATTAGGGAGAACCTCGGAATAACCGGGCACCAGTAGCACGTCATCAAAAGTGAGTGCATCTTGGTCAATTCGTAACATAGAAGCCTTCCAGAGAATGGATTGGGAAAGGCGCGTAATTGTATGGAAAAGTGCCTTTAAGGTAAAGAGCTAAAGCATTTCTGCGTGGTGATAAACTGCAACGCTTGTTGGCGTAATTCGGCATAAGCAAAGGACATAATATGCGCCCCTTGGCTTTGCACCCAGCAGCGTTGCTGGTTGGTTTTAGGCAGCCGATTAAAGAGTTTTTGCCCTTGCTGATAAGGCACGACCTTATCTTCTGGGCTGTGCATCACCATCACTGGAAGTTC
>JBASZG010000010.1:0-25167 GCA_049277875.1 Venatoribacter sp. | reverse complement strand
GCCGCGCCTATTAACTTTAACGGCCTAGTGCGCCAATACTATTTGCGTAGCCAGCCGCACCAAGGTGATATTCAGGTGAACTTGGTAGACAAAGACCACCGTAAACGCCAAAGCCACGATATTGCTGCTGGGGTTCGCGCCAGCTTGCAAGAAATTGGCAAAGGCTTTAATGCCAACGTAAAAGTAGTGGAAGTGCCTCCAGGCCCACCGGTGATGTCGCCCATTGTGGCGGAAGTCTATGGCCCAGATTACGACAAGCAAATTGCCGCAGCCCAACAGCTACGCGCGCTGTTTGAAGCCACACCCGATGTGGTGGATGTTGACGATATGATTGAAGCACCACAAGACAAATGGCTGCTGGAAATTAACCGCGTGCGCGCGGCAAGCCTTGGCGTAGCTCAAGCCAGCATAGTGCAAGCGATTAACACCGCTCTAGGGGGTGAAGACGTAAGCTACTTGCACACCGAGCACAACAAATACCCATTGCCTGTGCGCCTAGAACTACCCGAAGGCAGCAAAGTAGAGCTAAACCAACTGCTGGTAATGAAAGTGCGCGCTCAAAACGGTGCGTTAGTGCCCTTGGCCGATTTAGTCGAAATTAAACAAAGCCAAATTGAGCGCAGCATTTATCACAAAAACCTACAGCCTGTGGTGTTTGTGTTAGCCGATATGGCTGGTGACTTAGACAGCCCCTTGTATGGCCTGTACGACATTGCCACCAGCATGGCCGATAACGGTATGGACTGGCCTGAGTATTTAATTAAACAGCCACCCCTAACCAACGACATTGCCGTGAAATGGGATGGTGAATGGCAAATTACCTACGAAACTTTCCGCGACATGGGCATCGCCTATGCGGTGGGTATGATTTTGATTTATCTACTGGTAGTAAGCCATTTCCACAGCTACTTAGTGCCGCTGATTATTATGGCGCCTATTCCGCTCACCATTATTGGCGTGATGCCCGGCCATACCCTGTTTGGCGCGCAATTTACCGCCACCTCGATGATTGGCATGATTGCGCTGGCTGGAATTATTGTGCGTAACTCCATCTTACTGGTGGACTTTATTAAGCTCGAAAGCGCCGCCGGAATGAAGTTTGCCGACGCCATTATTATGGCCGCTGCAGTACGCGCCAAACCCATTGCGCTCACTGCCGTAGCGGCCATGATGGGGGCCTTATTTATCCTTGACGACCCAATCTTTAACGGCCTAGCCATCTCGTTAATCTTTGGAATACTGGTATCCACCGTATTAACTCTGATACTGATACCACTGCTGTACTTTGCGGCCTTTAATAACAAAGCCCAGCCATAACACAAAAACAACCAAGGGTAGGATCTTTCCTACCCTTGGCCTTTTAAGAAGGCAAGTTAGAAGGAAATTTCATTTCTTGATAAGCAATAAACTTGCTCTTTTTCACCAAGCGATAACCGCCCCAAATCAACGCAAAAATGATCAAACCAATGTAGGTGGCAATAAACTCACCCAGCACAAACTGCCCTGTCATCGCCTGCTCGTAATACTGACCAAGGGTAATGATTAAACACAAGACAAACGCAAAAATAGGGCCGTAAGGAAAAAAACCAGAAACATAGGGTAAATCATTCAGGCTTCGCCCCTGAGCAAGAAACCCTTGGCGAAAACGATAGTGGCTGATCGCAATCCCAAGCCAAGCAATAAAACCGGTCATACCTGAAGCATTCAAGAGCCAAAGGTAAACGGTGTTTTCACCAAATAAATAACTTAAGAAGCACAACGCAGCGACGGCTGTCGTCGCAAACAGTGCGTTTCTGGGCACACCATTGTCAGACAACTTAGCAAAAAACTTAGGCGCTTTGCCTTCTGCCGCTAACGCATACAACATGCGGGTAGAGGCATACATGCCAGAACTGCCTGCCGACAGCACCGAGGTTAAAATCACGGCATTCATCACCGCCGCCGCAAAGGCTAAGCCAGCATTTTGAAACACCAAGGTGAATGGACTAACGCTAATATCGCTTAGCTCATTGCTTAATAGTAAGGGCGAGTTGTAAGGAATAATTAAGCTAATCACTAAAATAGCGAATACATAAAATAATAAAATTCGCCAAAATACCTGCTTCACTGCACTGGGAATCGCTTTACTGGGATTTTGCGATTCGCCTGCGGCAATACCAATCAGCTCGGTGCCTTGAAACGAAAAGCCAACAATCATCGCTACCCCAATCATGGCGGGCAAGCCACCCACAAAAGGTGCATCACCAATAAACCAGTTATCCAAGCCGATATTCGCCCCAAGGCTGGCTTCACCGCTTAAAATGCCAAAAATCATCAAAGTGCCGGTCACAATAAAAACGATAACCGTGGCTACTTTAATCAAAGCAAACCAATATTCAGCCTCGCCGTAGCTTTTCACTGACATATAATTAAGGCCAAAAATCACCCCTAAAAAGACAGCACTCCATATCCAACCGCTGACCTCTGGAAACCAATATCCCATCACCAGTTGCGCTGCAACCAAATCCACAGCCACAGTTACGGCCCAGTTGTACCAATAGTTCCACCCCAAAGCGAAACCAAAACCCGGCTCGACATAGTTAGCACCATAGGTAGCAAAGGAGCCAGAGGTTGGCATAAACGCAGCCAGCTCACCAAGGCTGGTCATCAAGAAATACACCATCAGGCCAATCAAGGCATAAGACAGTAAGGCACCAGCAGGGCCGGCTTGAGCAATGGTGGCACCTGAGGCCACAAACAAACCTGTCCCAATCGAACCACCAATGGCAATCATGGAAAGATGACGGGGTTTAAGATGGCGCTGCAGTTCAGACATAACTAATACGTTTTTCGTAGCTAGAAAGGCGCGTATTCTGCCGTTTTATGTCTGGAAATGTAAGGAGAAATTAAAAACGGCGCATCACTAGAAGCAATGCACCGTGTCTCGACAAGAACAAGGGGGGTTAAAAATTACGAACGGTGTCTAATTGCGTCTTTTGGTACTTTTCTTCTTGCACCTTGGTCTGCATATTTTTTAAGGTGTGATAAGGCATATTCACGACCAAACTATTAATCAACCACTCTGGCAAACTGCCCGCTGGGTTGGCATGCACTTGGTAAGTCACAACCGTGCTGTTGGCATCAATAGGTTTTAAATGCCAAAACCCTTTAAGCTCGGTAATACGCACTCGGCCTTTTACTTCTGGGCGTTTATCAGTGACGGCCTGCAAAGCAATGTGTATTTCTTTGCTTTCAAGATCTTGGGTCATTTTGCTATACACAGTCGCATCGCGGTCTTTTACGGGCCAAGGTGCGGCCGTTACCATGTATGAAACAACCTCGGTAGCACTGGGTTTTTCGACGGTTTCAAGTAGTTTGTTATCTTGTATCCACTCTGGCCCAACTTGGCGGTCATCAATGAGTGCAACAATGCCCATTAAAGAAGAATCAACCTTAGCCACACCTTTAAACTCTTTTAAAGGCGAGCCTTCAACAACCCGGGTGTAAACCTTAATTCCGGTTTTGGCATCGTCTTTTTCAAGCTGCCACTCACCGGCCTGAGCTAAGAGAGAAACGCAAGCAACGCCTGCAAACAGTAAGGATTTTATTATTGTCTTCATGCTTTTTCCTAATTTAACGTTAGTGACCATGACCCATGCAATTTGGGCTTTTCGGCACACTGGTTTGTTGCCACTCTTGTGGATCGTACAAATGCAGGGCTAAGGCATGCACTGGTCCGCGCAGTTCTTCAGCCAGCAAGGCATACACTTTTTGATGACGAGCCACAGTGCGTACGCCACTAAAAGCCTCGCTTACCAACACCAGCTTGTAGTGAGAGTCTAACGCTTGCGCCGCGTGCATATGACTTTCGTTTTGCAACTCAAGATGCAATGGTGCTAACTCTTGCAACTTGGCTTTTATGGTTTCAGCAATGCTCATGTTCAATGCCTCTGTCAGTTCCACCCAATTTGAGGGCGCTACTATATAGCGGATTATGGGGTTGTATACAAAAAACTTAGGGAACGTTAAAGTAGCCGGCTTTATTTCACCATGGAGCTTCGGCATGTCTGAATTAGAACTATCCAACACCCGTTCGTTATTAGAGCGCTACTACGAAGAAGAAAAAGCCCAGCGCGAACGTGAGTTAAGCCTTGCCGAGCTAAAAGTGTTGGTGGATGCCAACGACCTCGCTTTTCTCAACATTATTGCCAAACGCTTTGGCAAAACTCGCAATGAAATAGCCCAAGAAGTGTTGGCTAATGCGTTAGTGGATCTTTTTTCAGGCATCGAGGCTGGCGAACGCAAATTGATTGCCCGCGATGCCGATGAAGCCGCCCGCAACCTTGCTAACGCCATTGCCGAAGAAAACGGCCTAAAAAGTCTTGATATCAAATCTGGTGTTTGGGCGGCCCACGACCGCAATTTCACTAAGTTAGAGCGCAAAAAAGTGAAAAGCAGTGAGGCTGAAAATAATAGCCTAGAAGGCTTGGAAGACGCTCCGACCCAATCCCTAGCAGAAGCCAGCGACAACCAAGCGGCTATTGCCTAAGCAACGAAAGAAAAAAACATGGCTATCCAGTGGTTTCCAGGGCACATGCATAAGGCCCGAAAAAAAATTAGTGAGGCAATGCCCAGCGTCGATCTTGTGATTGAAGTGCTGGATGCGCGCTTGCCATTTTCCAGCACCAACCCACTGGTTGATGAGCTGCGTGGTGAGAAGCTTTGCATCAAAGTATTAAATAAAGCCGATCTGGCCGACCCCAAGCAAACCCAAGCCTGGGGCGATTATTTCGAGCAACAAAACAATACCAAAGCCTTGCCTTTGGTGGCCGAAGACAAGAATCAGGTAAAAAAACTCATTAGCCTAATCAAACAAATGGGCCGTCCCCGCCTAGACAAAAAACAGTCTGTGCGGGTAATGATTATGGGCATTCCTAACGTTGGTAAATCCACTCTTATCAATGCCTTAGCTGGGCGCTACATTGCCAAAACAGGCAATGAACCTGCCGTAACCAAAGCCAACCAAATGATTGACTTGAAAAACGGCATTGTTCTTTCCGATACCCCTGGCATTTTATGGCCCAAATTTGAAAACGTGCAAAGCGGCTACCGTTTAGCCGCCAGCGGTGCAGTAAAAGACACCGCCATGGAATACCAAGACGTTGCCCTCTTTGCGCTGGATTACCTACTTAGCGCCTACCCCCAAGAGCTATGCGAGCGCTTTAAGTTAAAAGAGTTGCCCCAAGCACCGCTTCCAGCGTTAACAGACATTGCCGCCAAGCGCGGTTGCTTAAAACCCGGAGGCATTGCCGACTTACACAAAGCGGCTGAATTGTGCCTGCACGAACTGCGCGCAGGCAAAATAGGCAAAATCACCTTAGAATCACCCGCTCTTATCATTCAAGAACTGGCGATTCTAGAAGAAAAAAAGCAAGCTGAACGCGAAGCTAGGCAGGCTGAGCAATCATTGCGTAAATCTGATGAAAGGTAGACCAATTGGCATCTTCATCGGCTACCACTTCAATAGGAAAGGTTAAAGCAGTGTCGATGTTGTCTAGGTCTTGCTTAAACTGTTCTAAATCACGCAGATAAATTACCCATTGGTTGACACCAGAGTGCGCTAATACCATCACAATTAAAGCATTTTCATTAGGCTCAATGGCTTTTTGCAGCATCTCACCAAAGGCCAGTATATCCATTTGCTCAGCCATTGAGGCGAAACCAGTGCTATCATCAGCGCTGGCTGTACTCCAAGCAATTTGCACACAGTGATGATAATCACCCGCTTCAAAGGCCAGTTGCCAATCTTCACGATGTTGAATACTGATTGGCTTGTCTTGTAAAGTTCCTGAAGATCTTACCCAGCGATTATTTGCAAGCATAATGGGTCCTTATGTGGTTTTTGTGTCAAAATATCGAGTCGTTATTTACTAATATAGAGTGATAGCAAACTTTGTACCACTTTCGTTCTACGGTTTATCCCTATCAGCTTAAATGGCTGGGTGATGATTTACTGGCGGCTTTAATCGTAACCGTATTAATTACGCCACAATCTATGGCCTACGCTATTTTGGCAGGTATGCCAGCGCAAGCTGGGCTGTACTCGGCTCTGCTGCCTGTGGTGGTCTATGCCCTGCTTGGCTCCAGCCCATTGTTGGCAGTTGGCCCTGTTGCCATTATTTCATTAATGACCTTCGAAGCTTTGCACCAGTTAGCCGCTCCCTTTTCGGCTGACTACGCCCACCTAGCTACCACTTTGGCACTGCTGGTAGGCTTTTGGTTGCTGCTGTTTTGGTTAATCGACCTTGGTCGTTGGACTACCTTTCTAAGCCAAACGGTGCTTTCTGCGTTTACCAGCGCCACCGCCTTGCTTATTGTGGCCAGCCAGTTGCACCATATTTTTGGCGTACAACAAGCCGCCAGCGCCGATTTCTGGCACAGCATCAAGGCCATGATAGAGCAGCTTAACCAAGCCAAACTGCCAGCTTTAATTTTCTCTAGCTGTGCGCTATTGGGGCTTTATTCTTGGCAAAAATTTATGCCCAAGCTAACCATGCCTCTTACCCCAATCTTAGCCAGTTTAATTAATAAATCTGGCCCATTAATAATAGTGATTTTTGGCATTTTAAGCGTTGAGCTAAGTGGTGCAACAGTGAGCGTGGTCGGTGAGCTACCAACTGGGCTACCGGCACTAAGCTTGCCAAGTTTCGAGCTAGACACTTGGAGCAAGCTGTTTGCCTCATCGGGCGTCATCGCACTCATTGGTTATTTATCCAGCCTTTCTGCCAGCGAAGCTTTGGGGCAAAAAAATCGCGCGCAAATGGACAACAATCAGGAGCTGCTGGCATTAGGAGCATCCAACATTGCAGCGGCATTAAGCCAGTCTTTTCCCATTGCCGGTAGCTTCAGTCGCAGCGTAGTAAACCTTGCCGCAGATGCTAAAACCCAAGTGTCGGGAGTTTTAACCGCTATTTTTGTGGCCTTAATTTGCCTTTTTGCAACCTCACTTTTCGCCAATCTTCCCCATGCTATTTTGGCCGTTATTATCATTCTTTCAGCTTGGCCCTTAGTGCGTTTTAACGATGGTCTGCAAGCTTGGCGCTATCAAAAAAGTGAAGGGTTAATTTGGCTGGTAAGCTATCTTATGGTGCTGATAAGTGGTGCTGAAAAAGGAATTTTATTAGGTATGCTGATGTCGTTAATGATTTACCTAAAACGCACCAGCGAACCACATATTGCCGAAGTTGGTCGGGTGCCAGGAACAGATCACTTTCGCAATATTTTGCGCTACGACGTGATTACCAGCCCCAATGTTATGCTGATTCGCATTGATGAAAACCTGTATTTTGCCAATTGCCGTTATTTGAAAAAAATCATCAACCAACGCTTAGCCCAAAGACAGCAAGTGCAGCATGTGGTGCTGGTAGGCAACGCCATTAACCATGTCGATTTTAATGCCTACCAAATTTTAGAAGAGCTGATTGCCAACCTAAAAGAAAAAAATATTGTGTTGCACTTGGCCGAGTTTAAAAACACCGTGCTCGACCCATTAAAGAAAACAGCCTTATTCGAAGACCTAAGCCCTGGTCGTTTATTTTTCACAGCCAGCGAGGCTCTGCGCGAGCTAGGTGGCCACTAAGGAAACATAATGATTTTATTACTACTGATTTTGGCCGTTATTATTATCGTAACTTTGGCTGGCTATGCTTGGTCATTGCAGCGACAAGTTAAAGCACAGCAACAGCAGCAGCTTAAAGCTCAGGCCGAAGCCGAGCAAAGCCTTCGAAACTTTCAGCTTGGTTTAGTGGCCGACATTGGTTTTATGACTCGCTCCATATTGGCTGAACAATGTGAAATCACCGAAGGCGCTTTACGCTTACACTATTTGCTTAATAGCCTCGATCCTGAAGTGTGGCAACAAACAGAGCTAGATACTTTGCGCAGTTTTTATGCTTTGGTGGCGCAAATGCCAATTTTAGAAGCTTATAAGGCGCTCTCGAAACAAGAGCAATTTAAGCTGGATAACCAACGTCTAGCGCTCGAAGCTGAACACAAAGAAAAGTTATTTAAAGAACTTAAATGGTTGGCTAACCATCGTTTCCCCAGCGTAACCTTGCTGCATTAATTTTATTGTCCTGAAACAAAGCAGTTACGCCCTCGTTTTTTTGCCTCGTACAAATAAATATCAAGGTGATCCATAGCCTCAGCTAAGGTCACCTTTTTTTGTGGCCGAGGGATTAAACACACATAACTCCCTGAAGCCGTTATCGGAACCAGCTCGTTTTTATCGTTGCGAACGTGCATAGTGCGAATGGCATTTTGAATCCGGCCCACAATTTGCCCTAACTGATCGCACTCGCAGCCAGGAATTAAGATAGCAAACTCTTCACCGCCCAAGCGGCCAATATGATCGGTTGGTCTAAGTAATTGGCGCAATGTTCGGCATAAAGTGCTTAATACTCGATCGCCTGTGCCATGCCCATGCACATCGTTCACTTGCTTAAAGAAATCTAAGTCCAACAAAACCAGTGCAAAAGAATGGTATTGGCGCAGCCCTCTGGCCCATTCACGATTAAAAGCACGCTCAAAGCCACGTCGGTTTTCGGCTGCGGTTAAGGGGTCGGTTAAGGCTAAGCGCGCATGCTCTTCAATATGGCGTACCATCACTAGGCAGGCAGCAATAACGGCCGCCAAATGCTGTAGAAAGTCGGTTGCCATATCATTTAAAAAGCGTTCACTGCGCGAAGAATACAAATGCAGCTGCCCCATTTCTTGGTTATTGCGCACTAAAGGCAAAGAAAGCCCACTATTCCAAGGGCTGGGGTCAACAATCGGACGCACGCTGGTGGCACTAATCTGGGCTTGAAATTGAATTTGATTGAGCAAATCGCCCTGCTCTACATCCAAAGAGAGCAGCATTGAGGTTTTAAGCTGTTCGTTCGGATCGTACAAACGCAAACCAATGGCATCTAAATCGAACTGCGATGGCAGCCCTTCAAATAATAAGGTCAGTAAGTCGCCAAAGTTTTGGCAAGACAAAAGCTGCAATTCAAAGGCTTGTAGGCGCTTAAGCAGTGTTTCATTGCGCCGTGCGTTATCTAGTAATTCTTTAATATCCACCAAAGAAACCCATTTTTTTGAGACTGAGTATAGTGGCAATGCTGAATTTAGGTAGTGCTAATTGACTAAATTTTGGAACCCCACTTTTCTTTGCTAAAATGCGTTTTTTCAATTCCCAGATTTTGACATGCCTAATCTGCTTGTTTTCGATTCTGGCGTTGGTGGCCTGAGCGTTTTAACTGAAATTCGCCAACTTCTACCCAGCCTAGAGCTGCATTATTTAATGGATAACGCAGCCTTTCCTTATGGCACCAAAGCCGACGACTTTTTAAAAGCGCGCGTGCTCAAAGTGTGCGCTCAAGCCATTGCCGAGCTTAACCCCGATTTACTGGTCGTTGCCTGCAACACCGCCAGCACACTGGCCTTAGATGCTTTACGCCAACAGCTTAATATTCCTGTGGTGGGTGTCGTACCTGCCATTAAGGTTGCGGCCCAGTTATCCACACAGCGTATTATTGGTTTATTGGCCACCGACGCGACAGTTAACCGCAGCTACACCAACAAGCTGATTCAAGACTTTGCTGCCGACTGTGAAGTGCGCCGTTTTGGCAGTGCCAAGCTCGTACAATGGGCCGAAAATTGGATTGATAAGCAGCAGCAACCCACCGAGCTGTTTGAACATTTAAACCCTTGGCTAAGTAGCTCGCCAGAGCTAACCCATGTGGTGTTAGGCTGCACCCATTTTCCCTTATTGAAACCACAACTTTGCCAACTGTGGCCGCATATTACTTGGGTTGATTCAGGTGCAGCCATCGCTAAACGAGTCGAGTTTTTATTGGGCAAGCAAGCCACAAACAGCCCCGCTCCTTTGCATTTACATTGGACCGCCAACTTCGCCCCTGCCGCTGGCGTCATCCATTATTTGCAGCAGTTAGGCGAAGCCGACGAGCAAGGCAGTATATTTTCGGTTGTCTCTTAATCGTTAATGAGTAAACTTCACCGTTTTGCATAATATTGGAAGATCAATGTCGAATTTAGATAATCTTTATCAGCAAGTATTGGTTGAGCTTGGCGAAGACGTAAACCGCGAAGGCCTATTAGACACACCAAAGCGCGCCGCAAAAGCCATGCAGTATTTAACCAGCGGCTATCAAAATTCTTTAGAAAAAATTATTAATAATGCCGTATTTGCCAGCGACAACGATGAAATGGTCGTAGTGCAAGGTATCGAGTTTTATTCTTTGTGCGAACACCACATGCTACCGTTTATTGGCCGTTGCCACATTGGCTACCTGCCTCAAGGCAAGGTGCTAGGGTTATCGAAATTTGCACGCATTGTGGATATGTTCGCTCGCCGCCTGCAAATTCAAGAAAACCTAACCAAGCAAATAGCCGATGCTGTGCGCGAAGTTACCGACTGCCGTGGCGTGGGCGTTATTGTTGAAGCACAGCATATGTGCATGATGATGCGCGGCGTGCAAAAACAAAACTCAATGATGCGCACCTCGGTGATGCTGGGTAATTTCCGCGCCAATCAAGCCACTCGTGAAGAGTTTATGCGTTTAGCAGGATTGTAATGAGGTAAGTTATGCCATACGAGGTGCTACAAGAAATAGCTTGGTGGGCTTGGGCTTCGCTGCTGTATCTATTGGGCACCTTGGTGGCAATTGACGCCCTTTGGCAAGGGCGCACAGCGCAAAGTAGCCTTGCTTGGATTTTAGGGCTGATTGTGGTGCCCTTTATTACTCTGCCACTTTATGCACTCTTTGGTAGCCGCCGCTTTCGTGGCTACGTTCGAGCCAGACGCCACGGCCATCAAGCCCTAGACAAGATCATCGACCATAGCCTACAACAGCTTAAGCATGTAAAAGCTCAAGCCAGCCCGCTTACTAAACCATTATTTCCGCTGTTTCGTATTCCGCCTATCAATGGCAATCGCTGTTCCTTGCTTACCACAGGCCAAGCATTTTACGACGATTTATTCACCACTCTAAACCAAGCTCAAGCTTTTATTTGTGTGCAGTTTTACATTCTGCGCAGCGATAACACTGGCCGAAAATTAGCCACCATCCTCAAAGCCAAGGCGCAAGCTGGGGTAAAAGTTTACCTACTTTACGATGAAATTGGCTCTGGTGGCATTCAAACCAGTTTCTTGCGCGAGCTTCGCCAAGCAGGCGTGCAAGTAAGTCGTTTTAACTCCAGCCGTTTTCGCACTCGGTTTCAATTAAACTTTCGCAATCACCGCAAATTGGTTATTAGCGACGGCCACACCGCTTTTGTTGGCGGCTACAACCTTGGCGATGAACATCTAAGCAACTGGCGCGATACGCAAGTGAAAATTGAAGGGCCTGCGGTATTAAGTTTTCAGGTCGTATTCAGCGAAGACTGGCATTGGGCCACAGGAAACATTCCGATGCTGAACTGGGAAGCAGCCCCAGTGCAGGGCGCGGGCCGAGTAATGTGCATTGCCTCTGGCCCAGCCGACGATACCGACAGCGCCAGCCTGTATTTCTCTCATTTAATTAATAGCGCCGAAAAACGCTGCTGGCTGGTCAGCCCTTATTTTGTTCCTGACCGTAATCTATCAACCGCCATTCAACTAGCGGCATTGCGTGGAGTGGCCGTTAAAATACTGGTGCCCGGAGAATCGGACAATCGTTTAGTGCAGCAAGCCATGTATGCCTACATCGACGAGCTGAGACGTTGTGGAGTTGAGTTTTATACCTATAAAAAAGGCTTTTTACATCAAAAAGTCATGCTTATAGACGACAAGTTCTGCAGTATTGGCAGCACCAATATGGACAATCGCTCACTGCATATTAATTTTGAAATTAATGCCCTAATCAAGGATGATGCCTTGGTTGCAGAAGTAAAACAGATGCTTGAGCAAGACTTTAAAGACGCCAAGATCACTGCAATTAACCCACACTGGTGGCCAGTCTTCTTAACCAAGTGTGCGAAGTTATTTTCACCCGTTTTGTAATTACTCAAGATAAAAATAAGAAGGTTATTGCATGTCTAAAAATATCATTATCACCGGAGCATCATCCGGTATAGGAAAAGCCCTTGCCTTTGAATACGCCAAGCGTGGCTATAACCTTGGCCTCTGTGCTCGCCGAGAAAGCGAACTGCAAGCATTAACAGACGCGATTAAACAACAATACCCACAGCAAACCTGCTTATGGGAAAAGTTGGATGTCACGCAACTGGAAAACGTTTTACCGGTGTTTGAAAGCCTCACTGCACGCTTAGGTGGCCTAGATATCGTTATCGCCAATGCGGGCGTGGTTGGAGTAAGACGCACAGGAAACGGCGACTTTGCCACCGATAAAAAAATCTTTGATGTAAACCTATATGGCGCCATTGCCACGATTGATGCCGCCACCGCACTCTTTCGCAAACAAAAGCACGGCCATATAGTTGGCATCTCGTCGTTTTCGGCTTTCCGAGGCATTCCGGGCAGCGCGGCCTACTCCTCCAGCAAAGCCGCTCTAAGCAACTATTTACAAGCAGTTGGCACTGAACTCAGTGGCAAAGGCATTCAAGTAAGCTGCATTCATCCGGGCTTTATTAAAACCGACCTAAGCCCAGGCATGGAAAAGTACCCCTTTGTAATAGCCGCCGACAAAGCAGCGGCAGTTATGGCAAATGCAATCGCCAAGAAAAAGAAGAATGTTACCGTGCCAGCTTGGCCTTGGGCGGTGTTAAAACACCTAATGCCGTTACTGCCTGATAACATTGTAAAAAAAGTTTTCTAAAACTAGCGTACCGTAAGTTTAAGGCTATATTTGAATGGCAACGTTCTGAGGGATATAGCCTTGCCAAAAAAGTTAAGCCGCAGCCTTTTTTCTCGTATAGGAAAAAAGCTAACCACCACCTTAATTGGTGTATCTTTGGTTGTTTCTATCATCACCACAGCGCTTGTGCTGTGGTTAAGCTATCAAGATGGCATTAATCGCTATCAAGAAACGCTCAGCCAAATTGAAAAAAGCTACAAAGAAAGCTTGACCTATGCCGTATGGAATTACGACCTTCAACAAACTGATACCCTTCTGCTTGGTATTCTCAACTTTCCCGGCGTGGTTTATGTACAGGTTGATAACAACAGTAACGTTATCAGCAGCCACGGCAACAAATACACCAGTGCAGACAAAAAAAGTATCATTCCTCTTATTTACCACTTTAATGGCAAAAGCACCGAGCTAGGAAATCTGCGCATTTATCAAAGCTACCAAACCATTTACGACGAAATGCTCGATAGCGCGAAAAAAATTATTTTTAGTTTATTAGCTCTTATTTCCAGCCTTCTGCTGCTTATGCTGTTTGCTTTACACCGCTTATTGATTAACCGTCTGTTTTTAATGAGCCGCTGGGCCTTAAACTTCAGCCTTGACAATTTAGATAACGAACTGGCTATTCGAGGTGATGATAACGAACCAGACGAGCTATCTCAGGTTGCCAATGCCATCAATCAAATGCGCCTTACCATCAGCAAAGATTTAGCCCTAAGAGAAACAGAACATGCAGAAAGGCTGCGCATCCAAGAACAGCTCTCTTTGGCCATTAATAACGCTAATTTAGGCTTCTGTCGCTATAACGTTAAAGAAGATCGTTTTTTATGCAACGAACACTTTTCAGATCATTTCAGCATTGGTAAAACCGAAGTTGAACGCATAAAAAAACCTTTGGAATTATTCTTTAATCGCCTTATTGGCGAAAATATTGCCGAACAAAAAGAACAGATAGAAAAACTGCTAAGAGGCGATTTAATTGCCCTACATCAAACTATTACGCTTAACCATATCGACGACCCACGTACGCTGGACATCAGCTTTCAAAGCATTAACTACGAAGATAATCGCCCTACTCAAATACTAATTTGCACGCTGGACAGAACCGAGCTTTATCGAATTAAGCAGCAGCTTGCAGAGAGTATGAGAGAAAACGACAAGCGCATTTTAGAGCAGCAAAACTACGATAAAGAAAAAATCGAGCTGTTAAAAAACCAAATTAGACACCTAACTGAAAAAATTCAAAAAGGTAAAAAAAGCTTTAAAAGCCGCTATGTTAACTCGGTGAGTCAGATGCTAAGCCAATATCTAACCAATTGGCAGCAAGCTCCAAACCAAGCTGAAATTGCACTTTGGAAAGAGTTTTTTCTGCTGAATATCCACGATTTCAATACCATTATTGATTTAAGCGAAGTGCTTAAAAAAACACTGCATGAACTAAGCCTGCAAGCACAAATTACCATAACCCATGACCTCCCCTTTTCTGCCATTATTGAAGACAACAAAGAAGCACCAATCTTTTTTATGCAAAAGTTATTAAATAAAACCTTACTTGAAGGCTGCAAACGAGTTCATCTAAAAATGACGCCCAACAGTCAAATGATCGACTTTGAAATGAGGCTACAAGGTGGCAATTTGGAAGCAGGAACCAACACATTGGAGTTTAAATTAGCGCACTTCATGTTTAATGTGCATAAAAACCAAGAAGTGCACTTTCAACAGAACGGAGAAGATATTTTATTCACCTTCTCCATTCCAACCTCAACCTAATTACAGAATGAAGTGATCTTCACGCATTTGCATTAGGGTTTTGGGGTCTTTCAACATCATTTTAGCGTGAGCACGTGAGCGTGGTAGCAAACGGTCGTAGTAAAACTCTGCCGTTTGGATTTTGGCTTTGTAGAAGTCTTTGTTATCGACGTTTTTACGCAGGCCTGTGTAAGCGGCATCCGCCATTTGTGCCCAGAAGTACGCCATAACAATGTAGCCAGAATACATTAAGTAATCGACAGAAGCGGCACCCACCATGTCGCGGTCTTTAGAGGCTTTAAACGCAAGACGCATGGTGTTGATGCGCCATTTAATCATCAACACTTTTAGTTGACGAATAAAGGGTTTCATTTCTTTTTTGTTTTTGTGCGATTTGATAAAGGCTTTCATTTCGCCAAGGAACTCATTAAAGGTTTTTAACTTGCCTAGCAGAACCTTACGACCCAACAAATCGAGTGCTTGTATGCCTGTGGTGCCTTCGTACAGTTTAGAGATTTGCGCATCACGGATAATTTGCTCCATGCCCCACTCTTTAATAAAGCCATGACCACCGTACACTTGCACACCGTGATTAGCGGCTTCATAGCCAAGCTCGGTTAAGAAGGCTTTTAAAATAGGAGTTAAGAAGCCTAGCTTGTCATCCCATTTTTCGTAGCCTTTCATGTCACCTTTAAAGGCGTCTGACATCATCAGGTCGGCTAAACGGGCCGCGTGGTAAATCATCGCACGACCGCCTTCGGCGATGGCTTTTTGAGTTAACAGCATACGGCGCACATCTGGGTGAACGATGATCGAGTCGGCAACGCTATCAGGGTGTTTGGTGCCGCTTAATGAACGCATAGAACGACGATCAATGGCGTAAGGCAGAGCGTTTTGGAAAGACAGCTCGGCCGTGCCCATACCTTGAATAGAAGTACCAATACGAGCGCTGTTCATAAAGGTGAACATGCAGTGTAGGCCTTTGTTTTCTGGGCCAATCAAGAAGCCTTTGGCGCCGTCAAAGTTCATTACACAGGTAGAAGAACCTTTAATACCCATTTTGTGTTCGATAGAGCCACAGGCTACTTTGTTACGCTCGCCCAAGGAGCCGTCGGCGTTAACGTTGTATTTAGGCACGATAAACAAAGAAATACCGCGAGTGCCTTTGGGTGCGTTAGGTAAACGAGCCAATACAATGTGTACGATTTGGTCGGTAAAGTCGTGCTCGCCAGAAGAAATAAAAATTTTGGTGCCAGTGAGGTTATAAGAGCCGTCTTCGTTAGGCTCGGCTTTGGTTTTAACTTGGCCTAAGTCGGTGCCGCATTGTGGTTCGGTTAAACACATAGTGCCCAACCATTCACCTGAGGTTAGCGGTGGCAAGAAGGTATTTTTTTGCTCTTCAGTACCGTGCAAGAAAATGGTGTTCATGGCACCTAAAGATAGGCCAGGGTACATGCCCCACACCCAGTTGGCGGTACCAATCATTTCAGATTTGATTACGCCCAAAGACAATGGCAAACCTTGACCGCCGTATTCCACGGGGAATGACATGCCTTGCCAACCGCCTTCAACGTATTGTTGGTAAGCTTCTTTAAAGCCAGCAGGAGTAGTCACCGCGCCGTCTTTCCATTCGCAGCCTTCGTCGCCTTTTTGATACAAAGGAGCAACCACTTCTTCACTGAAACGAGCGGCTTCACCCCAAATGGCTTCAACCATTTCAGGAGTGGCTTCTTCGCCACCTGGAATTTGTTGGTAATGTTTTTGGAAATCAAACACGTCATTAATTAAGAAATTAATGTCTTTTAATGGAGCCTTATACGAAATCATGTAGAACCTCAGTTGATTGAGTAAGCAATAAACAATGCAATAAATACGATGCGGGCGGATTGTTACAAAATGCCCTTAGCCCGCCATTGGCTTCAGGGCGCGGTTTTCTTCGTCAAATGGGTTAATAAAACTTGTAAAACCCAAATACCCTGAGTAGATTTGTGGTTTCTCGAAATTAGCAGGGCTTAAGTATGAGTTACCCCCAGTTTATTGCTATCGATGGCAGCTCGTTTGAAGACTATGCTCATCCTGTCGCCATCGCTTGGTCTTTGCCTAATGGGCAAATTAAAACCACCTTAGTAGCCCCCGAAGACGACTGGGACGATTGGGACATCAGCCTGCAAGACTTGCACGGCATTAACCCCGACACCTTACATCAACGTGGTGAAACAGCTTGGTCGGTGATTCGTGAACTGGAACACGATTTAGACAACCCCTATATCTTTGCCGACCATAACGAGCGCGTCGAAAATTTACTCAATAAATTATACGAAGCCTGTGAGCGCGACCTTAACTTTGAAATCGTTAATTGCCGCGAAGAAATTGACCCAAACTCCTTAGACGACTACGCCCATTTTCAAATACCCTGCGATGAGCGGGTAGAAACCATGCTGAAAACCTGGGCGCGTGAACAGGGTAAACTCGATTAGCACCTATGCCAAAACTCGACATTTTTCCTGAAGACCATATGCACTTTGCCTATGGTCTTTTTTTACTCAAGCCCAGCCACCCACTTATTCGTAAAATGCGGAAAAGCATTCGTCCTAACCTGTTTGGGCAAAAAACTTGGGCATCGAGTTTTTTAGCCATTGATTACTTGCAAGAACACCCACTGCCAAAGCAAAGCAAGGTGCTTGAGCTTGGCTGTGGCTGGGCGCCCATTGCCGTGTATTGCGCTCAGCAAGGCTGTAAGGCCACCGGCATGGATATCGACGAGCAAGTTTTTCCTTATATGGACGTGCTGGCCAACACCAACGACGTAAAAGTAAAAGCCCTGCACAGCAGCTTTGCCGAATTAAGCCCTAAGCAACTGGCCAAGTTTGATGCCTTGGTGGGCGCGGATATTTGTTTTTGGGAAAACTTAATTGATGAGCTAATGGCCATGTTTGAGCGAGCACAGGAAGCAGGCGTGCAACAAATTATCATTGCCGACCCAGGCCGCTCTACCTTTAGCCAACTGTGCGATGCATGCGAAGCAACATGGCCCAATGCCTTTAGCCACAGCTATTGGTATTCGCTAGAGCCAAACCGTGCAGAAGGGCAAGTTTTACACCTCGATTTTAGGCACCGCCGCTAACAAGGTTTGAGTGTAAGGGTGTTGAGGGTTTTGCATGATTTGCTCGGTGCGGCCCTCCTCCACTATTGTGCCTTCTTTCATAACTGCGATGTTTTGCGCGACCTGCGGAATAATGGATAAATCGTGAGTAATAAAAAGATAGGTTAAACCCAGCTCATCTTGCAGCTCTTTAAGTAGCCCCAACACTTGCCCACGAATAGACAAATCGAGCGCACTGGTGGGTTCGTCGCAGATAATCAGCTCTGGCTCTACTGCTAAGGCGCGTGCAATGGCAATGCGCTGACGCTGACCGCCTGAAAACTCGTGCGGATAGCGGTTTAAATGCTCGGCTTTAAGCCCCACTCGCTCCAGCAGTTGCACCATGCGCTGCTCTCGTTCTTGGTCGTTGTCGCCAACTTTTAACGCCTGCATACCTTCCGATAGCACTTCGCGCACCGAAAAACGTGGGTTCATAGAAGAAAATGGATCTTGGAATATCACCTGTATTTTTTTACGCAGCGGCAAAAACTGCTCTTTATTCAGTTGGTCGATGCGCTGACCGTTAAAATAAATCTCGCCACGGTGCAGTGGGTTGAGGTTCAAAATAGCGCGGCCAATGCTCGATTTACCCGAACCACTTTCGCCCACCAAAGCCAAAGTTTCACCGCGTTTAATACTTAGGCTTACGCCGTCTACTGCTTTGGTGTAGCTATCCACTCGCTGCAAAATACCTTTGCGGTTAGCAAACCACACACAAATATCGTTAAGTTCTAGGGCGTTGGTTTGTTGGGCGCTGCTTAAAAAATGTTTACGGTCGGCAATAAAAGACAATAATTCGCGGCTGTATTCGTGCTTAGGCGAGGTGAAAAACTGATTTTTTTCGGCTTGCTCTACTATCTCGCCCTGCTTCATTACCGCCACTCGGTCGGCCATTTCCGCCACCACACCCATATCGTGCGTAATCAGCAAAATGCCCAGCTCACGCTTTTGGCGAATGTCGTTAAGCAAACTGAGAATTTGTTTTTGAATGGTTACATCCAGCGCGGTGGTTGGCTCGTCGGCAATCAGCAGCTTAGGCTCACAAGCCAAAGCAATGGCGATAACAATGCGCTGCTTTTGCCCACCCGACAGTTGGTGCGGATACCAATGCTGGCGCTCTTGCGGCTGTGGAATGCCCACTTCGTTTAATAAAGACAGCACCTTTTCGGCCACCTGAGCGCGGCTTAAACTTTGGTGCCAGCGCAGCGCCTCGGCAATTTGCTCACCCACGGTTTGCACTGGATTAAGCGCGCTTTGCGGCTCTTGAAAAATCATCGCTACCTGCTTACCGCGCACTTGGTTCATCTGCATTTCGGTAAGCTCGAACAGGTTTTCACCCGCCAACACCACCGAACCACCGCTGATTTTTAAACCACTGGCCAGCAAACGCATCACCGCCAAAGCCGTTAACGACTTACCCGAACCACTGCCCCCCACCAACGCCAAAATCTCGCCTTTTTTTACCGCAAAGCTAATACCCTTCAACAAAGGCTTAGTGCCCTTTTGGCTTTGCACGTCCAATTTTAGGTTTTCGACTTGTAATAACATGGAGGTCCTGGGTAACGATATGAGATAAGCCACTATAGCAAATTAAAAAAACACTAAGCACTTATGTGGAAGGCGCAACCAATAGTTTCTCGGCCAGTTCTCGCCCACTAATATCATTAGGCTTAAGATAAACTTCGCTAATAAACTCACCTGGGTGTGGGGGGTTATACATGCTCATTAATGATAATCCTCATAATTTAAGATGTAAGCGTTGCCTTCTTTAAACTCAAAGGTAATGCGCCAATTTCCATTCACAACGATTGACCACCGCCCTGCCATTTTCCCTTTTAGGCACTATAACAAATTTAAAACCTCAGAATAACGCCCGCTAAAAACTGGCGGTAAAACTCTTGGGTTTTAAAGACGGTGCCGCCGTATCTGTATTCAGCTTTTATGCTAACCCAGCTAACTGGGGTGTAGTCCCAGTAAGCCTTGGCGCAGTATTCCAGTGCGGCATGGCCGTTCCAGTCTGCGCTTAAAAACTCTGGCATCAGGTCGATGCCTAGCATGGCGCGGTGTTGTGGGTTGAATGTCCAGCCAGAGGCGTAGTTTATGCCAAGGCCAGAGCGCATAAATTGAGGGCTGGCTTGGTTGGCGTAGAGGAATATCCCTAAATCTTCTGAGTAGGAGTATGGGCTGTAATCGGTTATTTGTGCGCCTGCTCGTTGGGCGTGGTAGTTGGTTTCGCCGTAGGAGTCAAAACGGCTTAAATACGCCTCGTAGCTGACGCTATTTACCCAGCCGCCTATGGCTGCGTATATTTCTTGGGTGCTTTTGGCGACTAAATAGGCCGCTGAAAAATGGTAATTTGGCTCAGGCGATTGCTGGGCTAGGGTTGGCAGCGTAATAATCGCAGTGCCAATAAAAGTGAGTAGTTTGTTTAGTTTCATCCTTGAACCCTTGGTTTTATCCTCGTGGGTCGAACGCGTCGCGCACGCGGTCGGAAAATAGGTTGGCAGCCAGCACCAGTGCGAACATTAAGGCAAAGGCCGAGAGTACCGTCCACCAGACTACCGGTTCGCGCGAGAGTTCGGAGCGGGCTTCGTTAATCATATTGCCCCAACTGGCCATAGAAGGGTCTACACCCACGCCAATATAAGAAAGCACGGCTTCGGCCAGTACAAACACGCTAAAGTCGAGCACCAGTGCAATTAAAATAATGTGCATGGTGTTGGGCAGTATGTGTTTGAAAATAATACGTGCGTTGCTTACGCCAAAGGCATGGGCGGCTTGCACATAATCCAGTTGGCTGAGTTTTAGGGTTTCGGCGCGCAGCAAGCGACACAGCCCAGTCCAACTGGTCATGCCCAAAATAAAGCACAGTGCTAAGAACTTAAAATCGGCGCGCACTGCGCCCAGTTCAAACCTTTCTGGATGGGTTTCAATATACACGTCTATTAACAGCACCGAGGCGGCGATAAGCAGAATGCCAGGTATCGAGCTTAAGGTGGTGTAGATGTATTGCACTAGGTCGTCCACCCAGCCACGAAAATAGCCGGCACTAATACCTAGCACTATGGCTAGGGGCATGGTTAATAAGGTGGCCAGCGTGCCAATAAGCACACCAGTGCGAACGGCTTTGATGCTTTGATAAAACACGTCTTGGCCAACAATGTTGGTGCCAGCAATGTAAAAATGCTCGCTTAAAGTCAGCGCCCAATGGCTGCCAATAACCAACAGGCTAAAGGTTAAATAAGCCGCCCACCAAGGAGTGCGGCTGGCACTTTTATTACGCAGTTTGCGGCTAAGTTGATGCGCGCCAATCAGCACTAAGCAGAGTAAACCCGCTTGCCATAAAGCCCTTAGGCTTTGCGCCCAAATAAGTGAGGCTTTGTCTTGTTCGGCTAGGCGGTCTAGCCCTTTTTGAGTTAGGCGTGGAAAATCGCGATACACTTCGCCGCTGTCGGTTTGTTTGTTTTCTTTGGCAAACGAATACAACGAAAATGGCTCGGAGTAGGTTTTTTCGGTTTTATCGCCCAAATTGCCCGTTAAGTAATCAAGCGCACTTTTGATGTTTTGGTTGTAGTGCACGGTTTCTTGCCCTTCTACTTGAGGCAGTGGCTCTTGGTAGTGCAGCGAGTCGAGCACGGCTATGGCGATATAAAATAAAATCACCACCAGCGAGGCCAGCCCAGTGGCCGATTGAAACACGCTGCGCCACCGCTCTAGTGTTAAAGGGCTTTTACGCAGTTGGTAAAAAAACGCCAGCACCGCAAACAGCAGGGCAAAAATCAGCACATCGCTCCATAAGAGCACAGGTTTTATTAACAGAAGATTGGTCATGATAGGCGCACCCTTGGGTCTACTAGGGTGTAAGAAATGTCGGTTAATATAAGCCCTAGGATATAAAGCACCGAACCTAAAAACACCATGCTACGCACTATGGCAAAGTCTTGAGCTTGAATGGCGTCTAGGGTGTAACTGCCAAGGCCGGGAATGCCAAAAAACGATTCCATTAGCAGGCTGCCCATAAAGAGCGACGGAATCACTACTACTACGCTGGTTAAAATAGGAATAAGGCCGTTGGGCAAAATATGTTTAAACAGCACACGAGTTTCTGAAATGCCTTTGGCGCGCGCAGTGCGAACGTAGTCTTTGTTGGCTTCTTCTAAAAACAGAGTGCGATACAGGCGCACTCCCCCACCAATGCCCGATACCACGCCAATAAATACCGGCAAAATTAAAAACCGCCAAGCGTCTGCGCCCGACAAGTAGCCAGAGATAGGCACCCAGTGCCACATTTTGGCGAAGAAATACTGCCCGCCCAAAATATAGAAAATGGCCGAAATAGACATTAACCCTACGCATATCACCATAGCGGTGGTGTCGATGCGAGTGGCTTTAAACATCACCACAAAAAGCGAAATAACGATATTTACCGCTATGCCAACAATAAAAGTAGGCAGTGCCAACGCAAGGCTTGGCCACATTCGTTCAGAGATATCCATGCCAATAACGCGCCCAGCATCAGAGCGGCCAAAGTCGAACACAAACAGGCGCATGGATTTGTTAAAGAATATGGTATCGGTAAGCAAACCTTGGCTGTTGTCTTGGCTGTTTACAAACAAGGGTTTGTCGTAACCGCGTTGAGCTTTCCACACTTGCACCGCTTGGGCATCAAGGTGTTTGTCGCCAAGTTGCACTTTGGCCATTTGGTCGGGTGTGTTCACCATAAAAAACAGCGCGAAAGTTAGGATATTTACACCTATTAAAATAGGAAAGGCGTAAAGCGTGCGCCGCACAATATAAGCCAGCATTAGCGCCCTCCTGCGATGCGTTTAAGTTGATGGCTGCGCCATACCCACAGCGCCAGTAATAAGGTGGCAAGCAGCACCGCAATAAATACCACCAGTGGCCAAAGCACAGGTTTGTTCCACTGCTGTTGTTTTAGTTCGCGCTTGGGCAGGTCAATATCGTAAAACTTTAACAAGGTATTGCTGATGCCGTGGGCTTTGGTGTTACGCACCCAAGCGTTATTCAGCACATAAGAATGTGGGTGCCAAATCGCCGCCCAAGGGGCATCGTGCTGCATGATTTTGACCATGCGAGTGATGATGTTAAAGCGTTCGGGCGAGTCTTCCATAAGCTGCATTTTATCGAACAGGCGGTTGTATTCGGCGTTGTTGTAGTTGCTGGCGTTTACCCCACTGCCGCCGCTTTTTACTTGCCCATTGGGGCCGTACAGCAAGAATAAAAAGTTTTCAGCGTCTGGGTAGTCGGCCAGCCAGCCCCATTGGAAAATCTGAGCGTTGCCGTTGCCCATTTTTTCTTTAAAGCGGTTGTAGTCGGTGGCGCGAATGTTGAGTTGAATGTTGAGCTTGGCGAATTGCTTAATCATCCAGTTTTGAATCGACGACGAGCCGCCAGAGGTAGAGTCGAGGTTAAGCACCAAGGGCTTGCCTGTTTTGGCGTCACGGCCATTAGGATAGCCCGCTTCGGCCAGCAGCTTTTTGGCCACACTAAGCGATTTACGCTCTGGCTCGCCTTGGTTCCAATCGAAAACATATTGGTTTATTCCTGCTTGGCCTTCTTGATAGCCAAATAAGCCAGGTGGCAGCGGCCCCATGCCTTCTTCGCCACGGCCATTGGTGAATATCGAAATCATTTCTTGCTGGTCGTAAGCAATGGCAATGGCTTGGCGCAGCTTGCGTTTGCGTTCACGCTCGGCCTTGGTGCCTGTGTCGCCAATAACGGGGTCAAGCATATTAAAGCCCAGATAGTAGGTTGCCAGCAGAATGGATTTTTCCAAACTAATACCGCGCTCTTGCATTTCATCGCTTAGATGAATGCCATCGCCCCCAACTTTAATGGCTTGGTCGAAGCTGTCGTTGCCTATGCCAGAGCGGTCGTAATAGCCTTGCATAAACTTAGTCCACAGCGGAATGGCTTCTTTTTCTAAGCGATATACGGCTTTGTCGAGCAGAGGCAGTTTTTTACCCGCATCAAGCAGTAAGCCATTTTCGCTGTCTTCGGCTTCGCCTTCGCTTGGGTAAAAGTCGGCGCGGTAGTTAGGGTTTTTTTCCAGCACTATGGCTTCGTTGGGGTTGTTTTTCGTCATCATAAAAGCACCCGTACCAACGGGATACCAATTGATAGAAATGTTGCGTGAGGCAAGGCCAGGCTGGTGATAAAACTGATCGACCACCACAGGCAATGGCCCAAAGAAGTGAAACGCCAGCCAGTATTTAAACTGAGGGTATTTGCCCTTTAAGCGAATGCTGTATTGGTATTTGCCTTGTTTCTCTAGGCCAGCAAAGTCGATAGTGCGAAGGTCTAACCACGCACCTGCGCCCTGCTCGGCTTCTAGCTCTTGGCGGGCTTGGCTTACGGCTTGGCTAAACTCGTTCATGCCGTCTATGTATTCACTAAGCAAACCGCGCACTGGCGACAGCAGCTTAGGGTCACCAAGGCGGCGCACTTGATACAGATAGTCTTCGGCGGTTAGTTCTTTGGTATCAGTTTCGCTAAAGTCGTCAAAGTGCTGATAGGCGGCGCTGTCTTTGGCACTGGCAAAACGATAGAGCGGCTCGCCCTGTGCATTTTTGGCAAAGGCTGGGTGCGGCTGATAATAGATGCCGGGCTTAATCGTAAAATAATAAGTGCTGTATGCAGCGTGCTTGGCGTCGGTTTCAAGGCCGTTGTGGTCGGTGTAAACCACTTTGGGCATTTGCGTAATGGTGTTGGGGATAAGCTCGTAAGGACGCTTTAAATAATGATACGCCAAGGGCGGCTCGTAGATTTGGTCAATAAAGCGCGATTCGTCGCTGCTGTAAGAGCGCGCTAAGTCTAGGTGCTTGGGGCGTTCGGCAAAGCTTGAATAGATAATTTTATCGCCCGCTTGCGCCTTGGGGTAAGGCTGATTCCAGGCTTGCTCGCAGCCCAACAAGGCTAAAACACTCAGCAGCAAGGCACTAAATAGAAAGTTTCGTAACATTATTTTTTCGTAATCCGTTTTATTGGTAGCGAGTGTGCCAAGTTTTGCTCTTATCCTCAATCACGCCATACAGTACAATGCGCTCCCTTTCTTCTGCATTAGGCAAAGTCTTTGAACTCGGTGGTTCGCCAAGGCGCATTTTACTTATTACTCGGTGAGCTGCTTATCTCGGTATTGGCGGCGGTAGTGCGCTATTTATCCACCGATTTAAGCACCGAGCAAATTATATTTTTTCGCAATTTAATGGGGCTTCTGGCGTTGTTGCCACTCATTATGCGTACTGGCGTTAAAGAATTAAAAACCGACAACCTAACAGGCCACTTTTTGCGCGGCTTAATTGGGGTGTCGGCTATGTATTGTTATTTTTGGACGCTGGGGCGTTTGCCACTGACCGAGGCTTTTTTAGTTAAACTTTCTGGCCCGCTTTTTATTCCTTTATTTGCTTATTTATGGCTAAAAGAGCC
>JBASZG010000009.1:0-9217 GCA_049277875.1 Venatoribacter sp. | reverse complement strand
GTGCCCGATAAAATAACCAGCAACATAACCAAGGCTTTGCCCCATAAGGCCACAAAGGCCTGGTGCTGTAAATCTAACGCCAGTGCCAACACGTCGTTTAGTATTTTTTGCTTGCTTTCAGTTAAGCGGTCAATGCGGCTGGTGGCGCTATCAATCCAGTGCTCTGGCGTTAGGCCTGCCAAAGTTTCTGCCGCATATAGGCTGTCGCGCAGTTTAATAAAGTTTTGGTTTTCACTGGAGTTTAAGCTTTCTTGCCAAAAGGCTATTTCTTCTGGTTTGAGTAAGGTATCCACCATAGCTTGGCAGTTATCTTGCTGACCCTGCGCACGCAGAACTGGGGCCAGTTTGGCGGCTTGGTAATCATTGCCCTGAATATAGGCCACGCCCATTGCACGCTCACGGCCAGCTTTTTCAGTTAATTCAGACAGCGCAGAATAGGTGTTAATCAAACGTAAGATTTCAGCCACTCCTACGCTTCGCACTACCTTGTCGGTGTGCTTCATTAGCCCGTCTATGGTGTTGTTGAAATAGTCGATGGCCGCTTCACTGCTTACCTTACGTTCTAAAATAGCGTTACGGCTTGGCTGCAAATTAGACAAAACCGAACCTATATTGGTGTTGCTGCCATACAGGCTTTCCTGCTTCATTGCGAAAACAGCACGATCGGTTTTCTTTTGTTGTTCTAATACCACTGATTTGGTGCGGTCGGTATCGCCAGACAGATAAGCCGAAGAGCGCCCACGCTCGCGCTGTAATTCGGTAATTACTGGGTCAATTTTGCTTAAAAACTTTACTTCCTGTGCCAGCTCTTGCATTGCATTTTGTTGTTGGTAATCCAAGGTAATGCGGTAACCAAAAACCAAAACCAAAAGCAGCGTTGGTGGGAAGGTAAGTAGCAGCAATTTGCTACGAATTGATAAGTTGTTAAGCCAATTCATAAAATTATCTCTGTGCGTGAGTTCAAGGCAATGCGTGCAATTTGCATACCTAAATACAACGGCTGTTTTATACAGTTTTGACTAGAAGGACAAGTTATCTTTTGTAAAAAAAGGAGCAGACTTGGCTGCTCCTTTTTGGGTAACTCTCTTACGCGGCTAAGATTTAAAAACCCAGCACATCCTGCATATCATAAAGGCCATTAGGCTGAGCATTTACCCACAGAGCAGCACGAACTGCGCCATTGGCGAAGGTCATGCGGCTTTGCGCTTTATGAGTAATTTCAACGCGCTCACCTTCGCAGGCGAACATAACGGTGTGATCGCCCACCACATCGCCACCACGAATGGTTTCAAAGCCAATTTGCTTTTGTGGGCGCGCGCCAGTGTGGCCGTCACGGCCATACACAGCCACTTCGTTTAAATTCCAGCCTAAGGTTTCAGCGACTACTTCGCCCATGCGTAAAGCCGTGCCACTGGGTGCATCAACTTTATGACGGTGATGCATTTCAATCACTTCAATATCGCTGTCATTGCCCATAACCGAAGCCGCCATGCGCAACAGGTTTAAGCAAAGATTCACGCCCACTGAATAGTTGGGGGCAAACACAATGCCCATGTCTTGAGCGGCTTCGCGCATTTGCGCTTTTTGCTCATCGTTAAGCCCTGTGGTGCCTATCACAATCTTTTTACCGTGCTGGCGGCACAAGGCGATATTGCTCATGGTGGCCGCAGGTGCGGTAAAGTCGATTAGCACGTCAAATTGGTCAAGTACATCAGCAAGATGAGTGGCCGCTTTAATGTCTAGATTTTTGCCAAGCCCAGCAATGGCACCCGCATCAATGCCGGCCATTGGATCTTCGGGTAAAACAATACAGGCGCCAAGCGTCGCCTTGGAGCTAAGCACCGCTTGAATAAGGTTGCGGCCCATGCGTCCTGCCGCTCCAGTAATGGCTATGCGAGTCATATTGCTCTCTCTTAATTAGTTGCCTTCAAAGAATTTCTTTACACCATCAAACCAGGTTTTCTTTTGTGGCGATTGTTTTTCACCAGCTAAAGAAGCTTGAAACTGCAACAGCAGTTCTTTTTGCTCGTTGGTTAGTTTTACTGGTGTTTCTACCCGCACCCGGCAAATCAAATCGCCAGCACCGCCACCGCGCACCGGAGTAACGCCTTTGCCGCGTAAACGGAACATTTGCCCGCTTTGAGTTTCGGCGGGTATTTTCAGTTTTACTCGGCCATTTAGGGTTGGCACTTCCAGTTCACCACCTAAAGCGGCATCTACAATACTGATGGGCACATCACAATACAAATGTGGGCCTTCACGTTGGAAAATAGCGTGGTCTTTAACGCTTACCTGAACGTACAGGTCGCCGGCTGGGCCACCTTGACCGCCAGCCTCGCCTTCGCCACTTAAACGAATGCGATCGCCAGTATCAACCCCAGCCGGAATTTTCACGCTTAGGGTTTTGGTTTCTTCTTTTACGCCACGGCCATGACAGCTTGTGCATGGGTTGTCGATGGTCACACCTTGACCACGGCAGCTTGGGCAAGTTTGCTGCACCGAGAAGAAGCCTTGTTGCATACGCACTTGGCCCGCACCATGACAGGTATTACAAGTTTTTGGCTTAGAGCCGGGCTTAGCACCGCTGCCATCACAGGTTTTACAGGCCACTAAAGTTGGGATACGAATTTGTTTCTCAACTCCGTGTACGGCTTCTTCTAAGGTTAGAGTGATGTTGTAGCGTAGATCAGAGCCGCGTTGTGGGCCGCCACGAGAACGGCCACCGCCACCAAAAATATCACCGAATGCATCGCCAAAAATATCACTAAAACTGGCACCACCACCAAAACCACCGCCATAGCCGCCACCAGCTTGGCCATCGACACCGGCGTGACCAAAGCGGTCGTAGGCGGCGCGTTTTTGCTCATCACCTAAGATTTCATAAGCTTCAGTGGCTTCTTTAAACTTGGCTTCTGCGTCTTTGTCGTCTGGGTTGCGGTCGGGATGATATTTCATCGCCAACTTACGATACGCTTTTTTCAGCGTCGCACCATCAACGTCTTTGGCCACACCCAGCACTTCATAATAATCTCGTTTCGACATACCTTACCCTGTATCGCATTACTTTAAACACGAAACGCGGCAAGTGCCGCGCTTCGCTTTAATGGCTTATGCCAAGATGCTTTATTTGTCTTTTACTTCTTCAAATTCTGCATCAACAACGTCGTCGTCCTGAGCACCGCTTCCAGCTTGAGCACCAGCGGCAGCACCTTCACCTTGCTGTGCTTGCTCGGCGTACAAACGCTGTGCCAAAGAACCAGAGGCTTCGGTTAAAGCCTTGGTTTTGGCTTCGATTGCGTCTTTATCGTTGCCTTTTAGCGCTTCTTCCAGCTCGCCAATGGCTTTTTCAATGGCGGCTTTTTCGTCGGCTTGCACTTTGTCTTTGGCATCTTCTAAGGTTTTCTTAGTAGCGTGAATCATGCCATCGGCGGTGTTACGCGCTTGCACCACTTCTTCAAACTGACGGTCGGCGTCGGCGTTGGCTTCGGCGTCGCGTACCATTTGTTCAATTTCGGCATCGCTTAAGCCAGAAGAGGCTTTAATCACGATAGATTGCTCTTTGCCGGTGGCTTTGTCTTTCGCGCTTACGTTTAAGATACCGTTTGCGTCGATGTCGAAGGTTACTTCAATTTGTGGCATACCACGAGGTGCAGGTGGAATGTCGGCCAAGTCGAAGCGGCCTAGCGATTTGTTTTGTGATGCCTGTTTACGCTCACCCTGCACAACGTGAATGGTTACCGCAGTTTGGTTGTCGTCAGCGGTTGAGAACACCTGTGATTTCTTAGTAGGAATAGTGGTGTTCTTATCGATAACAGGAGTAGCCACGCCGCCCATGGTTTCGATACCCAAGGTTAATGGGGTTACGTCGAGCAGCAATACGTCTTTCACGTCGCCAGACAACACCGCGCCTTGTACTGCAGCACCTACAGCAACGGCTTCGTCTGGGTTTACATCTTTGCGTGGTTCTTTACCAAAGAAGTCGGCCACTTGTTTTTGCACCAATGGCATACGAGTTTGGCCACCCACTAAAATGACTTCGTCAATTTCAGATGCACTTAACCCAGCGTCTTTTAACGCAATGCGGCATGGTTCAATGGAACGAGCGACTAAGTCTTCTACCAAAGATTCTAATTTGGCACGAGTTACTTTTACGTTTAAGTGTTTAGGGCCAGTGGCATCAGCGGTGATGTAAGGTAGGTTTACATCGGTTTGTTGGCTTGATGACAACTCAACTTTGGCTTTTTCAGCGGCTTCTTTTAAACGTTGTAACGCTAATGGATCGTTTTTAAGGTCGATACCTTGCTCTTTTTTGAACTCATCGGCTAAGTATTCGATTAAACGCAGGTCAAAGTCTTCACCACCTAAGAAGGTGTCGCCGTTGGTTGCCAACACTTCAAATTGTTTTTCGCCATCTACGTCGGCGACTTCAATGATGGAAATATCGAACGTACCACCACCCAAGTCGTATACCGCGATGGTGCGGTCGCCGCCTTCTTTGTCTAGGCCGTAAGCCAAGGCTGCCGCAGTCGGTTCGTTAATAATACGTTTTACTTCTAAGCCAGCAATTTTACCTGCGTCTTTGGTGGCTTGACGTTGCGAGTCGTTAAAGTAGGCAGGCACAGTAATAACGGCTTCGGTAATTTTCTCGCCTAAATAGTCTTCGGCGGTTTTTTTCATTTTTTTCAAAATCTCAGCTGAGATTTGAGGTGGTGCGTATTTCTCGCCTTTTACTTCAATCCAAGCGTCGCCATTGTCGGCTTTAGCGATTTTATAAGGCACCATGTTGATGTCTTTTTGCACAACGTCGTCGGTGAATTTACGACCAATTAAACGTTTAACCGCAAACAGGGTGTTTTGTGGGTTGGTTACGGCCTGACGCTTAGCCGATTGGCCCACTAAAATTTCGTCGTCGGTGTAAGCAACGATAGAAGGAGTGGTACGGTCGCCTTCGGCGTTTTCAATTACGCGGGTTTTTTCGCCGTCTAGGATGGCAACACAAGAGTTGGTGGTGCCTAGGTCAATACCAATAATTTTAGCCATTTTAAATTCCTCTTAATTCAGCCTGAGCTGTTTTAATTTTGATTTTGTTGTCTGCTTTATGGGTCTTAAGTTGAACCTTTCAAGCCCATAAACAAAAATTTATGCGTTAGTGTCTACTGTGGGTGAGCCTTTACTTACCACCACCATCGCAGGGCGCAACAAGCGGCCTTGCAAGGTGTAACCTTTTTGCATCACATTGATAACACTATTAGGCGCAGCCTCTGGGCTATCGACCATGGCAATCGCTTGGTGCAAGTCTGGGTTAAAGGCTTGGTTAAGCGGATCAACCACTTCTACTTTAAATTTACTTAACGAAGCCAATAAACCGGTACGAGTCATTTCTACACCGTCGCGCAAGGCCAACACGGCTGGCTCGTCACTGGCGCAAGCGGCAATTGCACGCTCTAGGTTATCCACCACGGCCAGCATTTCATTGGCGAACTTTTCTACACCAAACTTGTGGGCTTTTTCCACATCGGCGTCGGCACGGCGACGCACGTTTTGCATTTCAGCTTGCATGCGTAGCAGTTGGTCTTTCAAATCGGCTACTTCTGCCACGGCCTGCGCCAAAGCCTGTGCTTGTTCGTCTAACCCTTGCTCTACTTGCTCTTCTGCTTCACTAGCCGTTTCAAGAGTATCCAGTTCTTCGTTTAAATTTTGTTCGTCGGACATTAAGTATTCCCCTGGTTGCAATTTTTTCTGCGAAAACTGCCGCTTATATGGGGCAGTGAAAACAACTTTCAAGGGGCCGTTTCAAATTATCTTGACAAACTCAACCACTGTATATAAAAACACTGTATAAATATTCAGTAGAGAACCACTATGCTGTGCCAACTTAGTATTCATCAATTTGCTCTGGTCGAACACTTAGACATAGAACTGCATCAAGGCATGTCGGTTATCAGTGGTGAAACCGGTGCGGGTAAATCTATTTTATTAGATGCGTTGGGGCTTACCTTGGGCGAGCGTGCCGATGCCAGCTTTGTGCGCAAAGGTGCCGACAAAGCCGAAGTGGCCGCCAGCTTTTACAGCAACAGCGCCGCGCAAGCATGGCTTAACGAACACGACTTACCACTGGATGACGAATACATTATTTTACGCCGCGTACTCACCAGCGAAGGCCGCTCTCGTGCCTACATCAACAACCGCCCAGTGGCCGCCAGTGATTTGCGCGAGCTAGGCCAACATTTAATTGAAGTGCATTCGCAGCACGCGCATCAACGCTTGCTACAAAAAGAAACCCCACGCCAATTGCTGGATGCTTACGCCCAACTACAACCCTTAGCCAGCCAAGTAAGCAGCCTGTGGCAACAATGGCAAAGCCAAGCCAAACAGCTAGAAAGCTTACAATCGTTAAGCGCAGAGGCCCAAGCACAAAAACAACTGCTTAGCTACCAAGTGAGCGAGCTACAAGAGCTTGCACTTGGCGAGCACGAACTGGAAGAGCTAGAGCTAGAGCAAAAACGCCTTTCCAATGCCGAATCCATGCTGTTTAACAGCCAAAGCGCACTCAGTGCCTGCCAAGGCGACGAGCGCAGCGAACAAGCCGCCAGCCAGCTTTTGTATCTGGCTATTCAACGCTTACAGGATATTGACGACCAGCAGCCCTTGCTCAACGAAGCGCGCGAGATGCTTGAACAAGCGCAAATACAAATAGACGAAGCCTGCTCGTCGTTAAACCGTTATTTGGGGCAAATTGATATAAACCCACATCGCTTGCAGCAAGTGGAAAGCCGCCTAAGCGATATTTTTAACATGGCACGAAAGCATAAAATCGCAGCCGAACAGCTGTATGCGCATTGGCAACAACAAGAAGCGCAACTGGCTCAACTTAGCCTAAGCGACGACGACCTTGGCCTGCTCGAACAACAAGTAAACAAACTGCACCAGCAATTTGAACAACAAGCCCAAGCCCTTAGCCAAGCTCGCCGCCAAGCCGCGCTGAAATTAAGCCAAGAAGTCAGCAATCACTTTGAAGCATTAGCGCTTGGTAAAGCTAAGTTCACCACCCTTGTTGAGAACACAACACAAGCTAATCGCCACGGCCTTGACCAAGTTCAATTTATGGTACAAACCAACCCTGGCATGCCCGAAGGCCCGTTAGCCAAAGTAGCGTCTGGCGGCGAATTGGCGCGTATTAGCTTGGCTATTCAAGTGGTTACGGCTGCGGTTAGCCACATTCCTTGTTTAGTTTTTGATGAGGTAGACGTAGGCATTGGTGGCGGCACCGCCGAGCGAGTTGGGCGCTTATTACGCAACCTTGGCGATCATGGCCAAGTATTTTGCATTACCCACCAACCGCAAGTGGCCGCACAAGCACACCAGCATTACCAAGTGAGTAAAATCAGTGGCGACAGCGCCACTCACACACAACTGCGTAAGCTTGAAGGTCACCAACGCCAAGAGGAAATTGCGCGCATGTTGGGCGGGGTTTCTATTACCCAACAAACCTTGGCTCACGCTCAAGAAATGCTGCAACTGGCGTTGGGCTAACTCAACTAACTGGGGTAGCCGGTAATATCACGAATGCTTTGATACAGCGGCTTTAGCTGTTGATACATTTTTTGATACACCTCTTGGTACAAGCGGTTATAAAGTGCTTGTTCGGCTGGGCGCGGCTCGAAGCGCTTACCAACACGAGTCATGCGCTTTATGGCTTCGTCAAAGTTAGGCATTAACCCAAGCCCTACTGCGGTATCCATCGCCGCACCAAGCCCAGAGGTTTCGTAGGTGTGAGGACGCTCGGCAGGCAACCCAAAAATATCGGCAGTGAGCTGCATGGCGGCATCGCTTTGTGAGCCGCCACCAGCTACGCGTAGGGTATGAAGTTTTAAACCGGAGCGTTTTTGCAGCTTTTCGCTGCCTTCACGCAGGGCGTAAGCCAAACCTTCTAAAATAGCGCGGTACAAATGCGCGCGCGTGTGCACGTCACCAAAACCAATCACGCCGCCTTTGGCTTCGGGGCCTGGCTCGCGGTCGCCTGGGCTCCAATAAGGTTGCAACATTAGCCCCATAGAGCCAGCAGGCACCGAATTAACCAACTCATCAAACAACTGTTCTGGCTCAATGCCACGCTCTAAGGCTAGATGCTGTTCACGCAGACCAAACTCACGTTTAAACCAGCTCACCATCCAAAATCCACGATAAATCATCACCTCACTGCTGTAGCGGTTTGGAATAGCCGCAGCGTAAGGCGGCATAAAGCGCATCGGCTCGATGTATTTAGAGCTGGTGATGTTAATAGTCGCGGTGGTGCCATAGCTCATGCAGCCTATGCCTTTACCTGTGCCACCTGCGCCTAAAATCTCGCAGGCTTTATCAGAGGCCGCAGCAATCACAGGCAAGCCTTCGGGCAGGCCTGTGTGCTTACTGGCTTCACTGGTAATAGTGCCAATCAGTTCGGTGGGCTTTACCAATTCAGCCATCTGCGCTTGAGTCAAATCAGAGGGCAGCATTTTCCATTTAAGGTCGTGCTTCCCCGCCCACTGGTGGCGGCGATAATCGAACGGCAAATAGCCTACTTGGCTGCCAACCGAGTCTTTAATTTGCCCAGTTAAGCGGTAGTGCAAATAGCCCGACAGCAAAACGTATTTGTGGGTATTGCGCCAAAGCTCGGCTTGGTTTTGCGCTATCCAGTTGGCTTGCGCCTGTTCACGAAAGCTTTTGGCAATGTTGGTAGCTCCGGCTAACGGCAAAAGTGTGTCCCATAGCATGCCCATAGAGCTTGAAGCATCGGCGCGGCGTTGATCTAACCAAATAATTGCAGGGCGCAATGGCTTGCCTTGCTTATCCAAGTTAATCACCGTGCCGCGTTGGGTGGTAATGCTCACTCCAGCAATTTGTTCTGGTTTTACTGGTGAGCTATCCCATAGCTTATCGCAGGCGCGCTTTAAGGCTTGCCAAAAGTAGTCTGGTTCTTGCTCGGCAAAGCCTGGCTGAGTAGAAAAATAGGGTTCAATTTCCTCTTTGCCCTTGGCAATTAGGTTGCCGTCTAAATCAAAAATTAAAGCGCGAATGCTTTGAGTGCCGTTATCTATGGCAAAGAGGTAGTGTTTAGTCATGGCGTTCACTCTTTATCGCGTAACTGTTTTGCCAAATATCGAGGTAGCGTTGCCATTCTTGAGCAAATTGTTCGTTGCTCCAACCCAGCGCTTCTTGGCAAAGCACTTGCAGCGGT
>JBASZG010000008.1:0-3499 GCA_049277875.1 Venatoribacter sp. | reverse complement strand
AAAAACAGCGTTTGTGGGCCAAGCACGCGGTCTGCAATCACAGCATTTTCCTTTTGAAACTCGGCCACTTTTTGCGCCAAAAGCAGATCGTAAAAGTTAGGATCGGGGGCTTTGCTGCCAATGCTTCGCCAAGAATCTTGCCACTGCATATTAAGTTTTAGCCGAACCCAAGCAACCACCTCATCGGTGTCATTTGGGCGCACTAATTTATTGCTAAAACCTGCGGGGGGCTGCCATAAAACCATGGCCTTATTAAGATAGCCCCAATCGGCTTGCAGTTCGCTCAACAAAGCCCAGCGAACCCCCTGCGGCGTATTGGCATAAATCACAGCAGGAGCGTTCACTCGTTGTAATTGAGATAAAGACCAATTCAACGCCAAGCACTGCCAGCCATATTGCAGAACGTCATGGCATTCATTGCTACTGGGCAAATGCAGCGCTTGGCTTAATAGTAATGCCGCAGAAGGTTTGGCTGGTTCAGCCATAACTGGCTGCGCTTGTTGCAGCGGCTCAGGCCAGTTCAAATTGCTTCCCAATTTTATCGCAGCCGCAGCAGCAACCAGCATTAGGCTCGCGTAAACCAGCTTGCGTTTAGACTTAAAGCCAGAGCCCACTTCTTTTTGAGCAGAGTGAACCAAGGCAACACCAACTTGCTTTTTATTCCGGCTGTAAGCGCCCAGCAAGGCGCGATCGGCAATCACATTGATTAAACGAGGAATGCCTTTGCTTGCCTGCCAAATTGCCAGCACGGCCAAGCCGGTGAATAACGTGCGGCGGTTGCCCGCCAAGCGGCAACGCTCTTTCAGATATTTACCGGTATCAACTAAACTCAGATGCGGCAAATGAAAACGCGCCGTAATGCGTTGGTTAAGCTGGCGCAATTCATAGCGTTGCAGCACGCTTTGTAGTTCAGGTTGGCCAATCAAGATAAGGGTAAGCAGTTTTTCTTGGTTAGTTTCTAAGTTAGTCAGCAAGCGCACCTGCTCCAGTAGCGGCACAGGCATACTTTGCGCTTCATCAATCACACAAATAAAACGCTCACCCTTGGCGTAACCCGCCAACAACTCATGGTTTAGCAATGAATAGAGTTCACGCAGGCTTTTGTTGCCATAGGTTTGGATTCCCAGTTCTTCGGCCAAGCTTTGCAACAGTTCAATTGGGCTAAGTTGAGGGTTAAAAATATAGGCGCTGCGAGTGCCTGCTGGCAGGCTCTCAAGGAAAGCTCGGCACAAAGTAGTTTTACCTGTTCCAACTTCACCCGTAAGGCACACCAAGCCACCCTGTCCTGTTAGCGCATATTGCAGATGTGCGTAGGCTTCCTGATGGCTTTTTGAAAAGTACAGAAGCTCTGGGTTAGGTGCAATGGTAAAAGGCAGTTGCGAAAAGCCAAAGTAGTCGAGATACATACAAGCCCCAAAAAATCAGCGGCCATGATAACGGATTTTAAGAGCTTTGATTACCAAGAATACGTCCAGCCTAATTGCAGTTGCAGTTCTCTGGCTTTGGCATAGGCAAGCTGATCGCTCAAAACGTCGATGGCCAAGCCATAACCTTGCAGGTGTAAGCCCAACTGCTTGCTGCTGTAGGCCGACAAACCAAAGCTAAGGTGTTCGCTGTGCCAATCTTTTTGCACACCCAAGCGCCGATAGTCCTGAAAGCTCAGCCAATTTAAACTTAAGTTAGCCGCGCTGTAGACCACTTTAGCCGTAAGCGTAAAAGGTAAGGTTTCGCTGTGCCTTACTTGCTCGTTTTCTAGGGCCGAGCGCCCTGTGCTATCACCATAATCACATACCGGCGCAGCATTACCCGCTAAGTTAATACAACCGTAGGTTGCGGCCGTATCTTGGTAATACCATTGGCTGAATAAATCGGCCAAGGTTAGGTTGAACTGCCAGTTTTCATGCTGATAACCAAACTCGATATCCAAACTTTTGCCGACACCCGCTTGCCCTTGTTTTGGGTCTTCCAAAATTAAGTCTTGGTGATAGTAATAATCTAAACGGCTGGAAACCGAGAGGCCATTTTGGTCGGTGGCCTGCCCTCTTACTTTGGCAAACTGATAATAGTCACTGCGATAAAGAGTAAAGCTTGGGCGAATGCTTAGGTTTTGTGCCACAAAATAATGCGACAACTTAATGCCTTGAGCTTTAAAAACCTGCGCGTCGAGCTTTAGCTGGTACAGCTTGTTCGACTTAATTTTATTTTCAGTGTTGTAGTAAAACTGCGCGGTATCTCGATTAAATTGCAAATCGTAGTGATAACGATTTAAAACAGAAAGCTGCCAATTATTCACCCCAAAGCCCACTTCGGTTTGCAGATCGGCAAAGGCATAGCGGCCACCATAAAAAGTGCCATGCCAGCCTGAATAAGCCTCTTTGATTGCCACCGGCTCAGACACCACCAAAGCCCGATTTTGAGTAAAAACAGAGTAATTTGCAGCAAGGCTAGGCCAGCTTAATAGCAAGATACCTAAGCCTGTGCCAAAAGATTTTAAAATCACTGAGCGCCTAAAATAACAAAGCTTCCATCAGAAAAGCGAGCCACATAAACATTCGAGCGCTCTTCACGCACTGTCGCAACCAGCGAGCCACGCACGGTTAAGTAGCCTACAGAATCGCAGTTGGTTTTGTTTTTATTAGACTCATAACCGCATTTACCTGCGGTGTTAGTGCTTTCTTTCTCGTAGAAAGTATTCGAGCCTAGGGTTAAACCCCAGCTTTGGGTGTCTAGCCCAGATAATTCTACCCCGCCTCGGAAAACCGAAAGCCCACCTAGCTCCTTAAAGTAGCGCTTGTTCTTATCATCGCCTTCGACTTCTTTTACAAAATACGAAATATAAAAGCTTTGGGCTTTGGCTCCTGTTGGTAGCACGTCAATCAAGGCATCGTAGTTGTAACCAAAAGCAAAGGCAGCTTCCCACTCTTCTTTGGTTTTTTGAGTAAGAGTTAGGTTAGCGATCGCACGCGGGGCGAAATCGTTATATGGCGCAGTTCCTGTTGATTTATGCAGCTCTTGCGCCATTCGTACTTGCATACTGTCGATGCCCAAAGAGAAATTGGCTTTTAAAATACCGTCGATAGTTTCTTCACTGCCTATCGTTAAAGATGTTTTATCAGGGAAATCGGGCTGGTAAGCGCCGTGCCCAGGCACTGCGAACAAGCTTAGGTAGCCGTCGTCGGAGTAGATAATATCTTCGATGCTTTCTAAATCACTGTTGACGGTGCTGGTGCAGATTTTGGCTTCTTCTTGCGCGCTGGCATTGGTCTTTGAATCTATCGAGCATTTTCTTAGTAGTTTTTCACCGTTTAGGGTAAACAGCTCAAACCGGTTTACATCCATGTTTTTAATACCTAGGTTAAGGTAATCGGCGGTGATTTTTTCATAACCAGAGTTGTCTTGTTTGGCTTGCAGCACAATTTCTTTAGCTTTTTGAATTTCGTAGGTGAACATGTCTGTTTCCACCGTACCAACGACTGACTGTGAACTGACATCAAAGAAA
>JBASZG010000007.1:0-2652 GCA_049277875.1 Venatoribacter sp. | reverse complement strand
GCCAATAAGACGTCGTCGCCAAAGCGTTCTTTAATGGCTTGCCAGGCTGGTTGCTGCGGCTGCACCACTTCTCTGGCAACGATATCGGCGTCTACCACTACTATGCCTTGCTCAATAAAAAATTGGCTGGCAGCGGTTTTGCCACTGCCAATGCCACCGGTTAAACCAAGAATAAACATAACTTTCCTAAATTAGGGTGCAGGTGGTAAATCGGCTAACAAGGCCTCTACTTGCTGCACTAATTTGTCTTCGTTGGGTAAGGCAATATTCAGCGAACGCCCAACCTGCTTATTTACCCCAACATGAAAGTAAGGGTTGTAATTTGGGGCTGGCCATTTGCCTTGCTGGCCAGCCGTTAAAATTTCGCTAAGGCGGCGGCTGGTATCTTCAATATTGCTAAAGACACTGGCTAAAGCACCAGCACGCAAATAGGCAAAAGTAGGGCCTATTAAGGGCCGGTTTAAACGATAGGCGCTAATCAAAATCGTTTTAATGTTTTCGCTATTGTATAAATCGGAGTCGGCAACCCCAATTAATGCCGCTTCATTTCTTAAGAGCAAGTTAAATTGACGGCTGAAACTGTCTTCCACGCCATATTGCTTTACTTCTAGGCGCTCCGCGCTCTGCTGATCTAACCCATAAGCGGCTAACGGCTGGTTAGCCAGCACCCCTATCGACTGCTGGCCGCTTAAAATCACTCTGGCTAGAGCAGCCTGTTGTAGTAATGAAGGTTCGTAATAAATAGCACTTTGAATTTTTTTACGGTGCAGACTTACCAATGCCCGAGAGGCAAAAACAGATACGGCTGGCAAACTACCTTGCCAGCTTTCTAGGCTGTCTGGGCCAGCCAGAATGACGGCTTGGTATTTGCTTTCATCCACCGCATTGGCCGAAAGTAAATGTATGTCTACTTGCTGTTGGCTGGCTTGCGCAAGCTGGCTGGCTAAAGACAGCAGCGGCGGGTTTTTTTCGGGAACAATAAGTAGCAAGTCGGCTCGGCTAGAGTGGCCGAGCAACGTAAGACTTATTAATAAAAGGAATAGCTTTATCATCAAAGCTTCCATGCCCCCATCCGTTAGAAATTTAACCCTGCTTGAAAATAATAAATATTTGGCTTGGAATAGATTTGCTCTCTGTACCCCAGTGAGTTATGCGCAAATTGGTGCTGCCAAAACACACCTGCCCAAGGTTTGTAGCGATTAAATTGCCATTCTTTGCGTAGATTCAGTTCTGCACGGTGATAAAGCTTAGTGTCATTACGCAATGCATCTAGGTAGAAGTGAGAAACCGTACTGCTCCAACCCTTGCCTTGGTGATGCCAACTGGTTACCACGCTGGTTTTAGGGCTTAAGCGTTCTTCTTTAGGTTCTTTGGCATCCACATCCATCTTCCCTACTGTTAGCCATAGCCAATCTGCGGTGATGGGCTGCCATTTCAGTTGCAGCTCTGCACCCTGGATATTGGCCCATCCATCGGAAGTGGGATTCGAGTTTTCAAGGTTTATGGTGTCGTCGATCAGATGACGCAACTCTTCTTTATAAACCTTAAGGTCTAATTCCAAATTCCAATCCGATTTTAAGTAGTAATAGCCTAGTTCATAACTGGTAATTTGCTCGTGTTTTAAACCACGGTTTTCGACAATATTGGTGATTCCTAAAGTGGCTTCATCAAAGCCTAAATAGTTGTCTGTTAAGCCGCGCGCCACCATGACCATGTGCGGGCTTTGTTCCATCATGTCGGGCGAGCGCACCGCTTGAGAGTAAATCATGCGAATGCTTTGGGTATCGCTCAAAAGAGTATTTAGGGCAATGCGAGGGGAAAAGACGGCGTTATTTAATTCTTCTTTTTCATACATGCCGCCTGCGTTTAGCATCAGCCAATCGAGTAAACGCCACTCGGCATTGGCGAATAAACGGTAGGTATCATTGCTGCGCCAGCCGCCAAAAACGCTTTCAGAATATGCTTCATCGCGGCGATAACTGGCACCTGAAATAGTGCGTAGGCTGTCGCTCCACACTATTGTGTCTTGCCACTCGATATCAATTCGCTGATCGATATAGTTGTAATCGATATAGCCTTGAGTTTGCTGATCTATATTGCTTCCAGCTCTTGTAAGTATGTTGTTCAGCAATGCAAGTTCTGCGGCAGTGGTGAAACCACTGTTGTCTCCGCCGAAATAAGCCTTTACACCATTTGGATTAAGCTGATAAAGCTTTGCAAGGTCTGGATCAAGCAAGACAGTTGGACGCTCGTCGTATTGAATGTAGGTTCTGTCTTCACGTTGCCAATAAAGTTGCAAATGCGACTGATGGCGCTCGGAAAAGTCAAAATTCAACTTAGTATTGAAGCTGAATGCGTTGTTATCTAAATAGCTGGTGTCTGGAGTGGGGCTGGCCGCGATTTCAGCGTAATTCTTAGACGCACCAAAATGAACTTGCAGGCCAGTTGTTTCATTTAATCTTTGTTGATAATCCGCAGAGACAAATTTATTGCGCTTATCGTCATCCCATAAATCTTCGCCTGGATTGGCCTGTTCGCCATCAAAACCATCATCAGAAAGATAGCTGCCGGTTAAACGTAAGCTGCCTTGGCCAAGCATGGCAGAGTGGCTAATAATAGCGTCTTGAATACCTTGATTACCTTGGCGATAAC
>JBASZG010000006.1:0-3449 GCA_049277875.1 Venatoribacter sp. | reverse complement strand
GTCGCCGGGGTTGCGGCCTGATAAATAACGCGAGTAATTTTCAATGCCAGAGCAATAACCCAGCTCTTGCATCATTTCTAGGTCGTAGTTGGTGCGCTGTTCTAGGCGCTGCGCTTCAACCAGCAGGGTGTGTTCACGAAAATACTCTAGACGCTCTGGTAGCTCCAGCTTGATGCTATCAATAGCGTCTAAGATGGTTTGCCTTGGGGTAACGTAGTGGGTTTTGGGGTAAATAGTGGCGCGCGCGAGCTTGCTACGCACTTCCCCTGTTAGGGGGTCGAAGCTGACAATACTTTCCACTTCATCATCAAACAGCTCAATGCGAATGGCTTCGTCGTCGCTTTCAGCCGGGAAAACATCAATCACATCACCGCGCACGCGATAAGTACCACGGTGAAAGTCCATATCGTTACGGGTGTATTGCAGCTCGGCCAGGCGGCGCAAAATAGTGCGCTGGTCGATGATATGACCACGCGCAACGTGCAGCATCATCTTTAAATAGGAGTTAGGGTCGCCCAAGCCGTAAATAGCCGATACGGTGGCAACGATAACGACGTCACGGCGTTCGAGCAGGGCTTTGGTGGCCGACAAGCGCATTTGCTCGATGTGTTCGTTTACCGAGGCGTCTTTGTCGATAAAGGTATCCGAGGCAGGCACATAGGCTTCGGGCTGGTAGTAATCGTAGTAAGAAACAAAGTATTCAACGGCGTTGTGCGGAAAGAACTCTTTAAACTCACCATAAAGCTGCGCCGCTAGGGTTTTGTTGTGGGCCATAACAATGGTGGGGCGACCACATTGGGCAATCACATTGGCCATAGTGAAGGTTTTGCCCGAACCAGTAACGCCAAGCAGGGTTTGACTGCGCAAACCAGCGTTAATGCCTTGCACTAATTGTTCTATGGCAACGGGTTGGTCGCCTGCTGGTTGATACTTTGAAACCAGCTCAAAATCTTTACTCATCGAGTTTAAGTTACCTTTTAATTCGGCTACAATCTTGCCGTTTTTTTGCTTGCTAATAGCTGCGTAGTTTACCTTATTTTTAACACGCAAAGAGCTTATACCATTTGGTTTACTGGGCTGGCTTGGGCTGTTAAGTCAAGCAGTAAAAAATCTTACTACCATCCACTTCTGTGTTTGAGGATACCATTTTGGACCTACAACTGTCTGACCGCGTACAACAGATTAAACCCTCTCCTACTTTGGCGGTGTCAAAACGTGCTGCCGAGTTAAAAGCAGAAGGGAAAGACATTATTGGCCTTGGTGTTGGCGAGCCTGATTTTGATACGCCAGAGCATATCAAGCAGGCCGCAATTGAAGCCATTAACAAAGGCTTTACCAAATACACGGCTGTGGACGGTACGCCCAGTTTGAAAAAAGCCATTATTGCCAAGTTAGAACGCGATAACGGTTTGAAATATCAAGCCAGCCAAGTGTTGGTATCTTGTGGCGGCAAACAAAGCTTTTTTAACATGAGCTTGGCTTTTATCAATCCAGGCGACGAAGTGATTATTCCTGCACCTTACTGGGTGTCTTACCCTGACATGGTGGTGGTAGCTGGCGGCGTGCCCGTTATTGTAGAAACCGACGACAGCACGCGCTTTAAAATGACTGCCGCGCAGTTGGAAGCCGCGATCACGCCTAAAACTAAATTAGTGGTATTAAACAGCCCTTCTAACCCAACTGGCGTGGCTTATAGCAGCGAAGAACTTACCGCTATTGCCGAAGTGCTACGCAAACACCCACAGGTATTTATCGCTTCTGATGATATGTACGAATACATTTGGTGGGCCGAGTTTGAGTTTGCCAATATTTTGAACGTAGCGCCTGACTTGTACGAACGCACCATCGTTTTAAACGGTGTATCTAAGGCCTACAGCATGACCGGCTGGCGTATTGGCTACGCGGCCGGCCCAGAAAAACTGATTAAAGCTATGGCTAAAGTGCAATCACAAAGCACCTCTAACCCTACTTCTATTTCGCAAGTAGCCGCCGAAGCCGCCTTAAACGGTGGTCGCGAATGCGTAGAGCCTATGGTGAAAGTGTTTAAAACGCGTCACGATTATGTGGTAAGCAGCCTAAACGATATTAAAGGCATTTCTTGTGTGCCTGGCGACGGCGCGTTTTACGCTTACCCTAACGTAAAAGAAGCCATGAAAATCAAAGGCTGTGCTACCGATATTGAGTTTGCTGAATTGCTCCTGAACGAAGCAGGCGTTGCCTTAGTACCTGGCTCGGCCTTTGGCACGCCTGGTTATATGCGTTTTTCTTACGCCACCAGCAACGATGTGCTAACCGATGCGTTAAACCGCATCAAAAAAGTCATGGGCTAATCTCGTACCGGCGGCCTTTGGCCGCCACGCATCCATCTCCAAATCCTTTATATCCAAATTCTCTATAGACCAAACTACAGCAAAGCCGTGAGATTTGTCGGCTGGGTTCTTTATTGCGGCAATTCATGCCAACTTATGAATATAAGTTAATGCTGTATTTATCAGCCATAGACTAAACCCAACCTTTCGCATTAGTATTTGCTCGCCACAGTTACACAAAGTAACAATCTGACACATAAAAATAACAAAGGAAGCAAACATGTCGCACCTAAAGGTTTTAGCTTTAAGTATTAGCCTTGCATTAGCCGGTTGCGGTGGTGAAGCCGAGAACTTCAACACCAATAATGACGCAAACAGCGATACCAATATTGTTGACCAACAAGACTATTCCAACGATATAAAACAACTAGCCCAAGCACCAAACTACGGTGTTTCGCCTTGGACTACCTTAGGTAACCGTGGCCATTTAGCCGAGCCTGGCAAGGTGATTACCAGCAACGCCGATGCGACTTGGCAAGACTACGATCCACCCTATTTATACGAAGGCTATAAAACCTTCCCCATGAGCTACCTTACTTTGCGCGACGGTATGCAGTTGGCGGTTTTCGTTAGCCTGCCCACCGACGCCAAGGGCAATGTAATCGACAAACAGTTTCCAACTATTTTGCAACAAACGCCTTACAACGGCAGCATGGGTAACACCCTTAATGACATTGGCCTTGGCAGCCTTGGTGCTTTAGTGGGCAGTGCCGACCCTTATTTAGTGCGCCACGGCTACGCTATGGTATCGGTTGACGTGCGCGGCACTGGGCAATCCGATGGCTTGTGGCAGTCTTTTGGTGAAGAAGAACAACAAGACTACGCCGAAGTGGTTAACTGGATAACCGATCAGTCTTGGTCTAATGGCGATGTGGCTTTGTATGGCGTGTCTTACTTGGGCATCACCACCATGCTGACCGCTTCTCAAAATTTACCTCAAGTAAAAGCGGCCTTCCCTATTGTGCCTATTGGCGATGGCTACCGAGATTCGGTATTCACTGGCGGCCAAGCGAACGCGCTCTTTACGCCCTTGTGGTTTACCATTGTGGGTGGTTTAAGTTTGCTGCAACCTTGCGCCAT
>JBASZG010000005.1:0-16877 GCA_049277875.1 Venatoribacter sp. | reverse complement strand
TTTTTTGAAACAAGCCTTCCATTTCGCGCACATAGATTTTTTCGCGTTTGGCGTAAAGGCTTTGGGTTTCTGCTTTAGGGGTAACGTCTTTTACTGGTATTTTTCCCACGCTGCTGCTCTCTCTTTTGCTCTGTTTTTTTAACAAACTTCGCTGGGGTTTCGACTGATATCGTTCGTGCCGTTAAGCCGTTGTGCAAATACTCCGACGAAGCCTTTCGTTTTGCTTAGTTTGTTTTAAGTAACATTGCTACAGAACCGAGTTGGTTTGGCAGCAGTGTTAGTTAAAACAACTAAAAGCTACTTCAGGTGGGAGATAGGATGTTAGTTGATATCTCTAAAGCGACTTTAGGCAGGCGTTTGGTATGCGCTGAGTAGACCCTCTGCGCCATGGCAGCATTTCGTTCCAGACGAATGCTGCATTTACCCCATCCATGGGGTTCGATGGCGCAGTGGAGCATACATGGATGTACTTGCTGCGTGTCTGCGAGCTACAAACCTAAATAAGCCTTTAAGCCTGAAGTGGCTTACTGGGTTTAAATCGTAGTTAGACGAGCTAACCGATCTAAACAAACCCGCTTACTTCTCCAATGACAAGGAGTAAACGTAAGTAGCTAACAAATGTATTTTGGCATCAGCGTTGTCACCAAGAATCTCTTGGTGCGCTGGCATTTTGCCACTGCGGCCATTTTTAATAGTGAACTCGATTTGTTTAGTCGAGCCACCATACAGCCATACATCGTCGGCTAGGTTCGGTGCGCCAAGCACTTGCATGCCAGTACCGTCAACGCCGTGGCACATAGCACAAGTGCTGGCGTAGGTGTCTTTCGCCTCTGCTGCTTTCGCTTCATCATGCTTCAAACCAGACAAACTACGCACGTATTGCGCTAGGTTTTCAATCGTCTCATCGCCCAAGTGAGCGTGAGTTGGCATCATGCCTTGGCGACCGTAAGCAATGCTGTGTTTGATTGCATCAGCGTTGCCGCCATAAAGCCAGTCGTTGTCGGTTAGGTTAGGAAAGCCCACCGAGCCTTTAGCGTTCGAGCCGTGGCATACCGAGCAGTTGCTCTTAAATAAACGTTGGCCAGATTTTAACGCTTCTTCATCGTTTACCAATTCTTCTACTGGAATAGCAGAGAACTTAGCGTACAAAGGAGCTGTTTTTTCGTTAAAAGCCTGCACTTCTGCTTTCCATTGGTTCGCAGAAGACCAGCTTACTTTTTCGCCATCCACATCCAGCTTTAATACGCCTTGGATATTGCCCAAGCCATACACGCCAATGTAAATAAAACCGAACACTATGGTGCCCCAGAACATAATCACCCACCAACGTGGCATGGGGTTGTCTAGCTCGACAATGCCGTCGTAGTCGTGGCCTGTGGTTTCATCGGTTTCTTCTTTTTTCATACCACGGCTTGTAAATTGAATTAACAAGCCGCAGCCAATCATGGATCCCACAACAATCACGGTGACCCATACTTGCCAGAAAGTACTTAACATATTTAATTACTCCGCTATTTTCGCCGTACTGGGTTAATCGTCTTCGTCGAAGGGGATGTTGCCGTCCTCTTCAAAGCGTTTTTTGCGGCTGGAGCCATAGGCCCACCAAATGACTGCACTAAACGCTATTAAAGCGAAGATGCTGCTTAAACCTCGAACGTCGTTAATATCCATAGGGTTACCGTTTTGTTACTACCGTGCCAAGTTGCTGTAAGTAGGCAACTAAAGCTTCGATTTCAGTTACGCCATTAACCGCTGCTTTTGCACCTTCAATGTCGTCGTCGGTGTAGGGCACGCCCACTTTACGCAACGCTTCCATTTTCTTAGGCGTGATACGGCCATCTATTTTTGCTTCAAACAACCAAGGATAAGAAGGCATGATGGATTCCGGCACTACGTCGCGTGGGTTGTACATATGTGCACGGTGCCACTCGTCGGAGTAACGGCCACCTAAGCGAGCTAGGTCGGGGCCAGTACGTTTAGAACCCCACAAGAATGGGTGTTCGTACACGTCTTCAGCCGCCACTTTGTAAGGGCCATAACGCTCGGTTTCGGCGCGGAAAGGGCGCACCATTTGAGTGTGGCAAACATGGCAGCCTTCACGAATGTAAATATCGCGGCCTTCAAGTTGCACAGCGTTTAGGGGCTTTAGCCCTTCGATAGGCTTGGTGGTTTCGGATTGCCAGAACAGCGGTACAATTTCCGCTAATCCGCCCCAGCTTAGTGCTACCACAATCATTACCACCATAAGTGGCAGGCTGCGTTCAACGAGATCGTGTTTAATCATTTTCAGGTCTCCTTAAGCTGCAGCGGCTACTAAATTAGCTTGATCTTTCTTAGCGGCACGAATGGTCATGTAGGTGTTGTACCCCATGATGAGCATACCGATTAAGAACAACGAACCACCGATTACACGCACCACATAACCGCCATGAGAAGCCTCAACCGATTCAACAAAGCTGTAGGTTAGAGTGCCGTCGGCGTTAACTGCACGCCACATTAGGCCTTGCATAATGCCGTTTACCCACATAGAGGCGATGTAGAGCACTGTGCCAATGGTGGCTAACCAGAAATGGGTGTTGATTAGGCTGGTGGAGTACATTTCTGAGTGCTTGCGGCCATACATTAATGGGATTAAGTGGTACAACGCACCGATAGATACCATTGCAACCCAACCTAACGCGCCAGCGTGAACGTGGCCAATGGTCCAGTCGGTGTTGTGAGATAGAGCGTTTACGGTTTTGATCGACATCATTGGGCCTTCGAAGGTAGACATACCATAGAAAGACAAAGACACAATCAAGAAACGCAAAATGGGGTCGGTACGCAGCTTATGCCATGCACCAGATAGGGTCATCATACCGTTAATCATGCCGCCCCAGCTTGGTGCTAACAGAATTAACGACATAATCATACCAGCCGTTTGCGCCCAGTCGGGTAGTGCGGAGTAGTGCAAGTGGTGGCCGCCAGCCCATACATAAATAGAGATAAGCGCCCAGAAGTGCACGATAGATAAGCGGTAAGAGTAAACTGGGCGATCGGCTTGTTTAGGTACGAAGTAGTACATAATGCCAAGGAAGCCAGCGGTTAAGAAAAAGCCTACCGCGTTATGTCCCCACCACCACTGCACCATAGCGTCGATGGTGCCAGCGTAGACAGAGTACGATTTGGTTAGGGTAACTGGCACAGCCAAGTTATTACCAATGTACAAAATCGCAATCATGATAATAAAGGCCGCGTAGAACCAGTTGGCTACATAAATATGGCTTACTTTACGTTTGGCGATGGTGCCTAGGAAGTTTACCAAGTAGGCCACCCAAACCAGTGCTACCAAAATGTCGATAGGCCATTCTAGCTCGGCGTATTCTTTGGTAGAGGTCATGCCTAAAGGTAGGGTAATAACGGCGGCCACGATGATGGCTTGCCAGCCCCAGAAGGTAAAGGCAGACAGAGTGTCGGAGAACAAGCGCACTTTACAAGTACGTTGTACCACATAGTAAGAGGTAGCAAACAAGGCGCTACCGCCAAAAGCATAAATCACACCATTGGTGTGCAGAGGGCGCAAGCGGCCAAAAGATAGCCACGCGGTGTCGAAGTTTAGGGCAGGCCAAGCAAGCTGTGCAGCGATTAAAACGCCCACCGCCATGCCAATGATGCCCCAGAACACGGTAGTAACGGCAAATTGCCTTACAACCTTATAGTTATATTCGGGATGATCGAATGCTGTGCTCATGATTAGCTTCCATTAAACAGCCGGATTTAGGGTTGCCTACACACTAAGTAAGATGAGCGCATCTACCTAATATGGGGTGCCGCCATGATAGGTGTTCTGTTTTAAAGAAAGTTGATATAGAGCAAAGTTATGTAATTACTTGAACTTTAATCGCTAAAATAAGCGGGTTTTAAGGCTTGGCGCTCAGGTTGGGGCGCCTTGACAAAAAATATACACGCATAACAACGGCTTTAGTTAACCAATCCTAAATTTAGCCGCCTTTCTAAAATTGAGTGTAAAAAAGCACTTGAATGATAATTATTATCATTTATATTGCTCGTCGATTATCTAAATGATAAATATTCTCAATTAAGTTGTTCAAGGAAAAGGTATGGCGAATAAACACAATTTTACACCGGCATTGTTGCCTCTTGGCTTGGCCCTGATTGGTCTTCCAGCTTCGGCGCAGGCACAAACAGGCACAACGGATTTAGGCAGTGTGGTGGTTTCGGCGGCGGGTTATGAACAAAAACTGGTAGATGCTCCTGCGAGTATCTCGGTAATTAGCGCCCAAGACTTGCATTCTAAACCCTACACCAGCTTGCTTGATGCAGTGCGTGAACTAGAGGGTGTAGACGTAGGCGAAACCCGCGATAAAACTGGGCAAGGCACTATTTCTCTACGAGGCATGGGAGCCGATTACACGCTTATTCTTATCGACGGCAAACGCCAGAATAACCATGGGGATATTTACCCTAATAACTTTGGCGGCAACCAGTTTAACCATATCCCACCTTTAGATGCGATTGAGCGCATTGAAGTTATTCGAGGGCCAGCGTCTACGCTCTATGGTGCCGATGCTTTGGGCGGGGTAATTAATATTATTACCAAAAAAGTAACCGACCAATGGAATGGCTCGCTTACCATGGGTAGCACTTTGCAAGAACAAAGCCAGTACGGTAACGACTACACTGCCGATATCAATTTAATGGGGCCTGTAATTAAAGAGCATTTGGGCGTAAAGCTGCGCGCCAGCTATTACAACCGTGAGGCTTCTGCGCCAGAGTTTGAATCTATTACCGACCCGGCAGGAGTTAAGCACGACCGCTCGCTAGGTTTTGGTAGGGGCGGCCGCACCGTAGATAATACCAACCGCAGCTTAGGTGCTAGCTTAGATTGGAAAATAACCCCGACGCAAAGCCTGTCGCTGGATATGGATAGCTATAAGCAAATATACGACAACAAACCTTTAGCCGATGGCACCGTTCCTTTAGGCACGGTAGATAGCATCAATTCTATTTGGCAGGCCAGCGGTAATGGCGCAGCAAGGCGAGCAAATCCACGCGCAGGTTACGCTCAAGACCAAGAGTTTAGCCGCAGCTCATGGGCGCTTACCCACCAAGGAAATTGGGACTTTGGTAACAGCTTTGTTTCGCTTAACTACGTTAACACCAGTAACGATGGTCGCACCTTGCCCTTTACCGTGGCCGAGCGCCAGCAGTTATTGGCCATGATAGACGGCACAGGCGTTTACGCTGGCAAATCCGAAGCCGAACGCAAAGCCTTGGCCGAACAAACCTTTTTGCCTCGTAAAAAACGCGCAATGGAAAGCGAACAGTATGTGCTAGATGCCAAGCTCGATATCCCCTTTGAAATGCTAGGTCAGCACACCGCAGTGCTTGGTGGTCAGGTAACTCATGGCACGTTGAAAGACGGTGTATTTGGTATGGAAAACGGCCAACCAGGTGCCGAGCAGGAGCATAATATGTGGTCTGTATTTGCCGAAGACACTTGGTATGTGCTTAATCCCTTGGCCGTTACCACAGGTCTACGCTATGACCACCATGAGCTGTTTGGTAGCAACCTAAGTCCGCGTATGTATGGGGTGTATAATTTAACCCCAAATTGGACGCTAAAAGGTGGCGTAAGCACTGGCTTTAAAACACCAAAAACAACCGATCTTTACGAAGGCGTGCGTGGCTTTGGTGGGCAGGGTACTTCGCCAATGTACGGCAACCCCGATTTAAAGCCCGAAAAAAGCATCAGCAACGAGCTTGCCTTGTATTGGCAAGGAGATACTGGCCACAGTGCGAACGTCACGCTTTTCTATAACCAATTTAAAGACAAAATTTCGAGCCAGCCATGCGGCACAGGCACTTCGTATAGCTGCCCTGACGTGGGCGAGTACGAAGACCTTGGCTACAGCACCAGCAATAAATCGGTAAATATCGATGAGGTATTGCTACAAGGGATAGAATTAGCAGGGCGTTTGCAACTGCTAGACAGCTTGCAACTAAAAGCCAACTACACCTACACCGACGGCGAACAAAAAAGCGGTAAAGACGAAGGTAAACCCTTCGGTAATCTAGCCAAACATATGCTAAACAGCACGCTGGATTGGCAAATGCTCAGTAATGTGAACCTGTTTCTTACCCTTGAAGCACGCGATAAACGCTACCGCAGTTGGGATGCAGTCGAAGATAAAGCTCTGTACTACAAAGGCTACGAGCTACTGCACTTAGGCTTTGGCTACCAAATAAGCAAAAACGTGCGTTTAAGTGGACGAGTAAACAACTTGCTTGACCAAGATTTTACTACCTACGAAACCGTGTTCGCAGACCTTGATAACGACGGCAGCTACAGCGGTTCGGGCGAAATTACCTTTCTCGACGACTACAACAACAAAGACGCGCGCCGTAATTATTGGTTAAGTTTGAACGTTAATTTTTAAGCGAGTAGGCGAGCAAGTTAGTCATTGGTTTGTAGTGAATTTGTAGTTAAATAGGATTAATTACAAATAGAAAGCATTCTCATTTAAAAGCGCTTCTGCTACCATGCTCGCCTCGTTAACACCTAAATAAAGTGAGTGCTTGGCAGTGAAATCGGTTTCCTTTGGAACGGTAAGGCAATGGCATTGGGTCAGTTCGGCGGTTTGCTTAGTGGGAATGCTGCTGTTTGCCTTTACCGGCATCACGCTCAATCATGCAGGTGATATTAATATCCAAGCACAGGTGCACACCCTAGAGTTGGAACTTAGCCCAAGCTTATTAAAACTGCTGCAAAACAAGCAACAAGGCGCATTGCCTATGGCACTGCGTCAGCACTTAGCCAAGGAACACCAAGTGCAACTGCCCGACACTCAAGCCGAGTGGGGCGATGGCGAGGTGTACTTAGGCATTCCTAAACCCGGTGGCGACGCTTGGCTTAGTATTGATTTAAACAGCGGCGAACTGCTGTATGAAAACACCGACCGAGGCGTTATTTCCTATTTAAACGACCTGCACAAAGGCCGCAATACAGGCGTGGCTTGGAGCTGGTTTATTGATGTGTTTTCGCTGTTGTGTTTGTTGTTTTCGCTGTCGGGCTTGTGGCTTTTAATTAAGTACGCCAAACAGCGGCCAAGCACTTGGCCTTGGGTGGGGCTGGGCGTGCTAATTCCTTTATTAATAATTGTTTTAACCTTTCATTAGAGACTGTATGAAACTGAATAAATACCTAGTTGGCGCAGCCATGCTGGTGGCCTTATCGGCACAGGCTGGCGAGCTAACCCTCAATGTAGAAATACCGCAATTAAGCGTGGCCGAATACCATAAACCTTATTTGGCTATTTGGATTGAAGACAGCAACAACAAAGTGGTGGATAACCTAGCGGTGCTGTACGACATCAAACTTCGCAACAAAGAAGGCGAAGACTGGTTAAAGGATATGCGCCAATGGTGGCGTAAATCGGGGCGCAGCTTGCAGCTACCCATAGACGGTGTAACGGGCGCGACCAAAGGGCCGGGCACGCACCAGTTTACCTATCACTTACCTGAAGGCTTGGCCGCAGGCAGCTACAAAGTGCGAGTGGAAGCCGCGCGTGAAGTGGGTGGGCGCGAACTGCTTAACCTCGACTTTAGCCTGCCTTTAACAAGCGAATTAACTACCCAAGCTCAAGGCAGTAACGAGCTTGGCAAAATAGAACTCACTCTTAAACCTTAAGGACAGATGCTATGAAATTACTAAAACCCTTAGCCATTGCCGCGCTATTAACCAGCGCCCTAAGTGTACAAGCGCACCGTGCTTGGATTTTACCCGACGTAACCGTGCTTTCTGGCGATGAGCCAGCCGTTACCTTCGACCTAGCTGTATCGAACAGCCTATTTAATTTCGACCATGTACCTTTTCGAGTAAATGGTTTGGCTATCGAAGCCCCTAATGGCGATGCCCTAGAGCCAGAAAACGTACACACGGGTAAGTTTCGTACCGTATTCGATTTAACCCTAAAACAAGAAGGCACTTATCGCGTATTTGTGGCAAGCCAAGGCTTATTTGCTCGCTGGGAAAACGATGAAGGCAAACGCCAAATGTATCCGCAGCGTGGCCAGCAGTTCGACCAAGCCGAGTTCGACAAAGTGGTGCCTAAAAAGGCCAAAAACTTAGAGGTTTCGCAAACCTCACGCCGCCTAGAAACCTTTGTTACTTCTGGCAACTCCAGCAAGGGCGCCTTGGCATTAACCAATAAAGGCTTAGAGGTTAACTACCTTACTCACCCCAATGACCTATTTACCGGCGAAGAGGCCACACTTGAGTTTTACATAGACGGCAAGCCGGCTGTGGGGGTGGAAATATCGGTAATTCGTGAAGGCACACGCTACCGCAACAACCAAAACGAACAAAAACTTACCTCCGATAAAAAAGGCCAAGTAAAAATAACTTGGAACGAAGCTGGGCGTTATTACTTAGCCGCCAGCTACAAAGATAAGGCTGCCCAAAAGCCCGCCACCGTTCGCACTGGCAGCTACTCGGCCGTGCTTGAAGTGCTACCTGAATAAGTAAATGCTAAACAACGCTCCTATTTACCAAGCCCTTGTACTGGTACTTTTGTACTTGGGCTTGGTGCTGTGGAGCTTTCGCCATAGGTTTATTAAAACCACCCTTCAGCCAGGTGAAACCCTAGTGGCCTACGCCAGCGAAGGCGGCAGCAGCGCCCAACTGGCCAAAGACCTAGCCAGCCATTTAAAAGTGCAAGCAGTTAGCCTTAACCAACTAAAACCCCAGCAATTATTAACTATTAAACAGTTGTATCTTATTAGCAGCACCTACGGCGACGGCGAAGCCCCAAGCAATGGCCGCCTGTGGGAAAAACGCTGGCGCGTCTTTAGCCAAGCTGAACTTGATTTATCGCATTTGAGTTTTGCCGTGCTTGGCCTTGGAGACAGCTCTTACCCCCATTACTGCGCCTTTGCCGAACGCCTATTTAACGCCTTAGATAACGCCTTGGCGCAGCCGCTATTCGATTTAATAAAAGTAGATAACCTTGCCCCAGCAGCACTAGAGCAATGGCAGCAACAACTGCAAAACCAACTTAAAGAGCAAGGAATCAACAGCCCTTTAAACGCCGCAAGCTGCGTGCAGCCCAACGCCGAACATCAAGTGCATTTGCTAAAACGCACTCTGCTCAATGCTGGCAGCGAAGGTGCACCTATCTACCAACTCGACTTCGATAGCCACTGCATTCCACCTTGGCAAGCAGGGGATATCGCCTTGCTGCAACTTAATGGCCAACAGCGCGAATACAGCATTGCCAGTTTGCCAAGCGAAAACACCCTGCGCCTTTTAGTGCGCGAGAAATACCACCCAAGCGGCGAAATTGGCCTTGGCAGCGGTTTTTTATGTAGGCAACTGCAAGAAGGCGAAAGCTGCACCTTTATACTGCGTAAAAACCCCGCTTTTTATGCTCCAGACGCCAACCAACCCATGATTTTAATAGGTAACGGCACTGGCCTAGCCGGCCTTCGCGCCCATATCAAACAACGCCCACAAGGCAGCCAAAACTGGCTAATCTACGGCGAACGCAGCCCCATTCACGACCGCATCTGGAACCAAGAACTCAACGACTGGTGCGTAAGTGGCCAACTTAGCCAACTCGACCTTGCCTTCTCTCGCCACCAAGGCTGCAACTTCCCCGGTGGCACCTTTGGCCGCTGCAACCAAGGCTATGTGCAACAGGTTATCCGCGACCACGCCAGTGAACTACAACAATGGCTCAACCAAAACGCGACCTTCTATCTCTGCGGCAGCAAACAAGGCATGGCCCAAGACGTAGAACAAGCCCTAATGGATATTCTGGGTGAAGCGGTGTACATCGAACTGGTGGAACAAGAACGCATTAAACTTGATGTTTATTGAGGGTCGAGGGTCGAGGGTCGAGGGTCGGGAGTTGTTGTAGCGGCGGTCTCTGCCGGCACAAAAGCATCACGTAACACCAACCTGCGAGCAAATTGAATTTTCTTGCCACTGCAACTATCATTCACGCCTCGCTTTAAAGCGAGTTATTAATCTAAACAGTGGATGTTGTAGGGAAACCCAGCAGCCACTTAATGCTGGTATTTGCAAAAGGAACCTTTACAATGAACGCCCAACGCCCAACGCCCAACGCCCAACGCCCAACGCCCCTAAATTTGCTCTAATAGCACTGCTCTCATCTGGTTTAATGCTTACCGCCTGCGGTGGTAGTAGCAGTAGCGACAATAAAAATAATTCTGCCCTTGAATCTGGTATCGGTAACGATATTAATATCTGCGAGTTTGCCTTCCCCGCACAAGACCAAATAGCCATTATTACCGAATACAGAGATGGCGAAACCAATCCGAATAAGTCTATAACAGAAACAACTGAGGTTTATCAGGGAGGTAAGCAGGGTACTATTATTACCAAGGAAGTTAATACATATAAAAGCTCCGATGACACAATTCACACTACAACGTATGAAGATAAAAGAACCTTTACTATCACTGATAATCAATTCAAAGTTTTCTTTGAGTTCTATACAAATGGTGAAAAGTCAGAGTTTACGGATGAAAGCACAGGAACTTGCTTATATACAACAGGCGAGCAGGTTACTCATCCTGCTGATGTCAATGGCGATGTTGCTGATGATATTGTATACGGCCCCTTCAATGATGCGTCAGGCTTGCCAATAGAACTTGATAAATCAATTAAACCTCTAAACTATATTATTGTTGTTAGTCGTTATAAACGATTAATAGATTCAGAAAATTCAGATGTTAAAGCTTTCGAGTATGCGGATGTATATTTCAACGTACTTAATAAAGAGCAGGGTGAAGTAGGCAGGATTGCTTATGAATATTGCCCTCTCGACGTTAGTTTAAGCCTTTATGGAAACCAAGCTTCAGTTTGCCATGGGACTGAGGTGTGGACTTATAAAATACAATAATCTCGCATTTATTAGGCTGCGTGCGGAGTGTGTTATTTGCGCGCAATTGCAGAATCTAATGGGGCGCGGAAAATCTAATCGCGCCCATTTCTCGGCTTCATAATTATTCGCACCGGCGGCCTTTGACCGCTATATGGCGCTCGCAGGGCGCTGGTACGAAAGATATTGCCAGATTATTAATCAGCCTGCGGGTTACTTGCTTACACTCGTCTTACGCGGATGTTTTTGTTTTTAATGCGTGTTTTCTGTAAGTGCTCTAACGCTTGAGCGGCGCTTTTTCGTTCTACGGCAACGTAGGCTAGGTAGTCGAGTACGTCTATTTTGCCAACTTGTTTGCCATCTATGCCGTCTTTGCCAGTGAGTGCGCCGAGTATATCGCCAGGGCGAAGTTTGTCTTTTTTACCTGCGGCAAAGCAAAGCGTAATCATGGCGGGCTTGGGAATAAAGCCTTGGTTATCGACAAGTTTATCTACATCCAACTTAGGCACATGGGCTTTAATTTGGTCTTCGATGGCGGCAATTTTGTAGTCTTCTTTGGGGCTGGCAAGACTTAGAGCCAAGCCACTTTTGCCTGCGCGCCCAGTGCGGCCAATGCGGTGCACATACACTTCGGGGTCGCGTGGTAGTTCGTAGTTGATTACCGCAGGCAAGTCGTTTACGTCTAGGCCGCGAGCGGCTACGTCTGTGGCCACTAAAAAGTGGCTGCTGTTGTTTTTAAAGCGTACATATATTTCGTCGCGGTCGCGTTGTTCCATGTCGCCGTGCAGTGCCAGTGCGGTAAAGCCTTGGTTTTTAAGAGCCGAGCTTAGGTCTTCAACGCTTTGCTTGGTGTTGCAAAAAATCACCGCTTGCTGAATATCAAAATGGCGAATGGCTTTAAACAAAGTGTCGTTGCGTTCTTTACCATCGCTAATTAGCAAATGCTGTTCAATGCTGGTGGCTTGGTGGGTGCTTTCTACTTTTATAGATACTGGCTCGCGCTGTAGGTCGGCACTGAGTTGGGCAATATTGTCTGGGTAGGTGGCCGAAAACAGCAAGGTTTGGCGGGCTTTGGGGGTGTGCGCCACAATTTGGCTGATTTCTTCGTAAAAGCCCATGTCGAGCATGCGGTCGGCTTCGTCTAGTACTAAGGTTTCTACTTGGTCTATCTGCAAGGTGCCTTTGCGAAGGTGGTCTTGAATACGCCCCGGTGTGCCTACTACCACGTGCGCGCCTTTTTCCATTGAAGCGATTTGTGGGCCAATGCCTACGCCACCACAGAGCACCACTATTTTAATGTTGGCCTGAAAACGCGCCAGCTTACGCAGCTCGTCGGCCACTTGTGAGGCCAGTTCACGAGTGGGGCAGAGCACTAAGGCTTGCACCCCAAAAAAGCGTTGGTTGAGTTTGTGCAGCAGCGGTATGCCAAAGGCGGCGGTTTTGCCGCTGCCTGTTTTGGCTTGGGCAATTAGGTCTTGGCCGTTTAGAGCATGAGGCAAAGACTTTTCTTGAATAGCGGTCATTTGGCTGTAGCCAAGCTGATTAAGGTTGTCTATTTCGGCTTGGTTCAGTTGGTTTAATTCGGTAAAAGCAGGCATGGCATCACTTTTTAGTTAGTAGCACGCCAACTTCAGCGTGGTGGGTGTAGGGGAATTGATCGAACAGGGCAAAGCGTTCGATGCGGTGGGTTTGGCACAGCACTTCTAGGTTGGCGTGCAGAGTGTCTGGGTTGCACGAAATGTAAATAATGTTGTGGTAAGCCTGCACTTGTTGCACCGATTGCGGGTCAAGGCCGGCGCGAGGTGGGTCAACCAGCACGGTTTTAAAATGGTATTGGCTTAGATCTACGTCTTTTAGGCGGTTAAACTCGCGCTCACCGCGCAACGCTTGCACAAATTCTTCGCTAGAAAGCCGTGCAATCACAAGGTTTTCAATTTTATTGGTTTGAATGTTGTACTGCGCTGCCTGCACCGAGGTTTTGGATATTTCTGTAGCCAGCACTTGGTTAAAGCAGTCGGCTAAAGCCACAGAGAAGTTACCGTTGCCGCAGTAAAGCTCTACTAGGTCGTGGTTGCCTTGAGCTGCTACCAGTTGCTTAGCGCAAGAGCGCGCAAAGGCCAGCATTTTTAGGTTTACTTGGCCGTTGGGCTGGGTAAAGCCGCCTTCTATTTGCTTGTAGTGGTAAGTTTTGCCGTCTATGGGGAGCTGTTCGATAACGAAGTCGCGCTCTAACACTACTTTTTGTTTAAGCGAGCGGCCAATAATAGGAAAGCCTAATTTTTGCTGTAAGGCGGTGGCGGCTGCTTGCCAGTGTTCGTCTAATTTTTTGTGATAAATAAGAGTAATAAGCGCATCGCCGCTTAGGGTAGTTAAAAACTCGGCCTGAAAAAGGCGGTGGCGCAGAATATCCGAGCCGTGAAGTTCTGCCAAAAGCTGCGCCATAAGCTGGTTAATTAGCTTGGAAGCAATGGGGAAGTCTTTAACTTCTAACACCTTTTTTCTGTCTTCGGGATCAAACATAGCGAAGAAACAGCGTTCGTTACTGTGCCAAACACGAAACTCAGCACGCAAACGATAGTAACTGGGCGCACTGGTATTTATTTCGAGTTGTGGCGGATTTAACCCTTTAAAACGCTCGTTTAGAGCAGTAACTTTAAAACTCAGCTGATTTTGGTACGCTTGTTCGCTGATGTCGTATTGAAAGGTTGGATAATTCATAAGGCTACAATAAAAAAATGGCCTGCTAGTATACGTCAGTTCAGCCAATGGCAAAATCCAACGATTCGTTAAGGTATACCTACTTTGTGTTAGGCCAGTGTTTTTTGGCCCATTGATAAGAGTTAAAACTATGAGTGAAGTGTTATTGCAGTTGCTTGGTTTACTGCGTTTAGAGCCCATTGGGGTAAATCGTTTTCGAGGCCAAAACCAAGATTTGGGCTTTCGTAATTTGTTTGGTGGGCAGGTGCTGGGGCAAAGTTTGTCGGCAGCGCTGCAAACCATGAAAAGCAACGAGTGGTTTCCGCATTCGCTGCATGCTTATTTTTTGCGCCCTGGTAATGTAAACGACAGTTTAGAGTTTGAAGTGGACATAGTGCGCGATGGCCGCAGCTTCTGCACTCGCCAAGTGACCGCCAGCCAAAACGGCAAGTCAATTTTAACCATGCTGTGCTCTTTTACCTTGCCTGAAAATGGTTTTGAGCATATGGCCCCCATGCCAGAGGTAAAAGGCCCAGAAGGCATTCCTTCGCAGCTTGAATTAGCGCGCATGTTTAAAAAATATTTCTCGGAAAAAGTGCGCGATAAATACACCGAAGACAAACCCATAGAACAGCGTGTTATCGACCCGGTGAACATCTTTGCGCCAACCAAAAAAGACCCAGTGAAGTACGTTTGGATGAAGTCGGATTCACACATGAGCGACAACCCTTACGACCACTTTGCCACTCTGGCTTACGCCAGCGATTTTAATTTCATACCAACGGCGCTGCACCCTCACTCGGTGTCTGTTACGCAAAAAGACATGCAAGTGGCCAGCCTTGACCACAGCATTTGGTTTCATCGTCCGTTTCGTATCGACGAATGGCTGCTGTATGCCATAGATAGCCCAAACGCCAGTGGCGGAAGAGGGCTGGTGCGCGGCCAGTTTTTTAACCAGAAAGGTGAGCTGGTGGCCTCTACCGCTCAAGAAGGTTTAATGCGTAAGCGCACCGTTGTTGAAAGCGAGACTAAGTAACATGATTCAAACCATTCGTTCTTTGTTGGTGATTATTCATAATCCCTTTGCTAAACCTAAGAAACCTGATGGGGTTTTTAAACATCACTTTCGGGTGATGCCTTGGGATTGCGATCTCAATTTTCATTTAACCAATGCACGCTACCCGCAGCAGCTTGATTTAGCCCGCACTAACTTCTTATTAAAAATCGGCACGGCTTGGTTGTTTGCCAAAATGGGGTGGCGTTCGGTGTTGGCCAGCCAAACTCTTACCTTTATTCGCGAGATTAAGCCGTTATCGGAAGTGACCATTGAAACTCAGGTGCTAAGCTGGGATCGCAAATACCTGTATATGGAAAACCGCTTTATGGTTGAAGGGCGTTTGCACGCCAAAGCCTTAGCTCGCATCGCGGTGTTGAAAAATGGCCGTGTTCTGCCTTTTGGTGACATGCTGCGCGATGTTGCCAAAGTGCATAAACTAGACGAAGCCAAGCTGCCACAGTCGCCTTCTACAACGCCTGCACAAGCGCAAGCCATGATCGACTTGTTAGGCGAAATGCGTATTGCCGAAGAGCAGCGTGTGGAAGAGGCAAGCGAAACAGAAGCAATTGCTGCCGTTAAATAAAAAAGAATGACGCGCTGGAGGTCTGAATCTATACTTTGGCGCAAGTTTTTAATGGACAACATTATGTTTCAAGTTTTTCCAACGGCTCAGGCTGTAGCCAAGCATCTGGCTAGTCTGCTTTATTCTCGTATTCAACAAAATCCACAAATCGTACTAGGCTTAGCCACTGGTAGCACTATGGAGCCTGTGTACGAAGAACTGGCTGCTTTGCTAAAGGCCAAGCCGCTTAATTTGTCTGAACTGCGTAGTTTTAATTTAGATGAGTATTTAGGTTTGGCGCCTACTCATGAGCAAAGCTACAACTATTTTATGCACCACCATTTGTTTAACCGCATTGGTTTAAACGACAGCCAAGTTACCTTGCCACAGGGCCTGTGTGCCGATTCTGCGCGTGAATGCGAACAGTATTCAGCCGCTATTGCCAAAGCCGGTATCGATTTTCAATTATTGGGAATAGGCAGCAATGGGCATGTTGGTTTTAACGAGCCAGGTACTTCGTTTGCAAGCCTAACCCATGTGGTTGAGTTAACCGAAAAAACTCGTATTGATAATGGTCGTTTTTTTAGCAGCTTGGCTGAGGTTCCTACTCATGCCATTACCATGGGTATTAAAGATATTCTAAGTGCTAAAGAAATTGCCTTAGTTATTACTGGCGCCCACAAAGCCCAAACGGTGCTGAACCTTTATAACAGTGAAGTTAGTGAAACCATGCCTGCTTCAGCGCTTAAAAATCATAGCAAAGTGCATTATTTAATTGATGCCGATGCCGCCAGCTTACTGCCTCCTCAAGCCAGAGCCATTTAACTTTTCATGTGACTTTCTTGCTGGCAAATAATAAAGCCTTAATGAGCTTCTATACTCATTAAGGTTTTTTTATAAGGAACGAATCCATGTTTGGCATTGGTGCGGCTGTTAAAACACAAGAAGATTCTTTACCCCCTAAACTGCAAGAGTTATGCGAGTCTTTATTGGCGGGGGAGAAAACAAAAAGTATTTATAACCTGCTGGATAAAGAAAATATGTGGTCTGGTGAGGCCATTTCTACGCTGCTGGCCGATTTGGGCCGCAAAGTAAATAAAATGCTGATATTAGTGCCCCCCATTGTTGCCAGAGGGCGCACCAATAAAACCGAGGTAGAAAAAGCATATCGGTTAAATTTATTAGCAAAAAATGTGTTAGACGCCGCCATTACTCTGCCAAGCCAGCTTATTTCTGCGCAAGGTAATCCCGCTATAGCCCTGTTGTTTAACACGCAGAAAGAATTTAACACTGTGTTGTTTATTAATGCCGACAGCCAGCAAGCAGGGCAAAAGCATGAAAGCTTAATAGACGTGCAAATAACCAAAATATTTGGTGCTTACCGCCGCGCACGCACTAAAGCTCAACCAAAAAGTAACGCCAGCTCGCCAGTGTGCTACGCCGATCAATTTGACGATGCCAAGCTGGGCGTGCTCATAGACAATTACGCTTATTTAGCTGGCCCAGTTGAATTGGCGCGCAATAAATGCAGCGTTGACCCAGCCGTTTATATCAAATAAAAATTATTTCTAGCCACAAAAAAGCACCCCGAAGGGTGCTCGATTAACCTCACTGGGTGCAGAGCGATTAACCAAAAGTGCGGAAGCGGTTTGTA
>JBASZG010000004.1:0-1610 GCA_049277875.1 Venatoribacter sp. | reverse complement strand
GGCGGCCCTTTTCGTGGTCGGTCGTGGCAAGAACTGAGCAACGTCACTCCTGCGCAGGCGGTAGCTCATCCCAACTGGTCAATGGGGCAAAAAATATCGGTTGATTCGGCCACTTTAATGAACAAAGGGTTAGAGCTAATTGAAGCTTGCTTCTTGTTCAACTGTACGCCCGCACAAATTCAGGTGGTGGTGCACAAGCAAAGCGTCATCCATTCCATGGTGCAATACTGTGATGGTTCGGTTATTGCTCAGCTTGGCCAACCAGATATGCGCACTCCCATTGCCTATGGCATGGCTTGGCCAAAGCGTATTGATTCTGGCGTGAAAAGCCTGAATTTATTTGATATTGCCGAGCTTAATTTTGAACAGCCCGATGAAGATTCCTTTGCCTGTCTGCGCTTGGCGCGAGAGGCTTTTCAAGCTGGCGGCACCATGCCTGCGGTTTTAAATGCCGCGAATGAAATTGCGGTGGCGGCTTTCTTGCGGGAACAAATTCGCTTTACCGTTATCCCAGAGCTGATTTCGGCCGTTATGCAGCAGCATCAAACACAAGCGGCTGATGCACTTGCACCTATTTTGGCGGCTGATCAATGGGCGCGTGAGCAAAGCAAAATCTGGCTCAGCCAGCATCTAACAGCTACAGGAACTCTGGCGTGACACTTCTGTATTTTCTTCTTGCCATCAGTGTGCTGGTGGTTATTCATGAATATGGCCATTTTTGGGTAGCGCGTCGCTGTGGCGTGTATGTAAAACGCTTCTCAGTTGGCTTTGGCAAACCATTGTGGTCATTTAAAGATAAATACGGCACCGAATATGCCATTGCTCCCATTCCTATGGGGGGCTATGTGTCGATGTTGGATGAGCGTGAAGGCGAGGTGCCACCAGAGCGTTTGCACCAAGCATTTAACCGCAAATCTCCGTGGCAGCGTATCGCTATTGCTGCGGCTGGGCCACTCGCCAATTTCTTATTTGCGATTGCTGCTTATTGGTTCATTTTTGCTTCAGGTACCACTGGGCTTGCACCAGTGATTGGCGAAGTTAAAGCCGATTCGCCTGCCGCCTTGGCTGGAATTTACGCTGGGGATGAAATAATCGCCATTGCCGGCAAGCCCATCAACACATGGGAAGATGTTAACTGGCGCTTGGTTGGTTTTATTGGTGAAACCGCTGATATTGCGATGAGCTTGCAATCTGAAGATGGCAGCCAACATCAGGTCACTGTGCAGGTAAATGCTTGGTTGGCCAACAGTGACGAGCCTAACCCCATTGCCGAGCTTGGCTTGTTACCCAGACGCTTAACCATTCCTGCTGTTTTAGGCGAGGTTTTGCCCGACGGCGCGGCTTGGCGCGCGGGGTTAGAAAAGGGCGATAAAATTCTGCAGGTGAACGATGAAACCGTTGACGACTGGTTTCAATGGGTTGAGGTGGTTAAAAACGCGCCAGACCAAGAATTACAACTTCAGCTTGAGCGCAATGGTGAATTGCTCAGTTTAAAACTCACTCCAGCGGCACGCCCTGATGCACAGGGTAAGCTCGCTGGTTTTGTTGGCGCCTCGGTAGAAATTCCCCAGTATCCAGCCGATTGGTTAAGGGTTCGTCAGCTTGGTGTG
>JBASZG010000003.1:0-13436 GCA_049277875.1 Venatoribacter sp. | reverse complement strand
GAAACGGCGTTTTGTGCCGAGCTTCCGGGTAGGCTCATGCCCAAGGCTTCAATGGCGGAGGCCATGGTGTTAGCCGTGTACATACCACCGCAAGAGCCGGGGCCGGGAATGGCTTTCTTTTCAATCTCGATGACTTCTTCTTCAGTCATATCACCGCGGGCATTGGCACCTACAGCTTCGAAAACAGAAACTAAGTCAGTGTGGTCGGCGCCAGGTAAAATAGTACCGCCATAAATAAAGATAGAAGGACGATTTAAACGCGCCATGGCGATAATACAAGCGGGCATGTTTTTGTCGCAGCCGCCAATGGTAATTAACGCATCGTGGCCTTGGCAGCCGGCAACGGTTTCAATGGAATCGGCAATCACTTCACGCGACACCAACGAATATTTCATACCTTGGTAGCCGTTAGCGATACCGTCAGAAATGGTAATGGTATTAAACACAATGGGCTTCATATCAGCGAAGTAAACGCCTTTGGCGACTTCTTGCGCCAAGCCATTGATGTGCATATTGCAGGGGGTCACTTCTGCCCAAGTAGAGGCAATGCCTACTTGCACTTTTTTGAAATCTTCATCGCTAAAGCCGGTGGCACGAAGCATGGAACGAGCTGGCGCTTTGGCAATGCCATCAACCAAAATGGCGGAATATTTGCGTTTGCTGTTGTCGGTTTTAAACATAATCCCCTCACGAAAAGCACGGTTTTGTAAATATAAGTAAGGCGCAAGTGTACGCTTAGTTGAGCAAAAAATCAGTGCTAAACAGAGCTGGCTAAAGCGCTTGCCAGTAAGTCTTGCAAATTTAGAGGGAGTTGGTGAGATAAACTAAGCCCATGCTGTCTTGCGTCAATGCTCATTTTCGCCCAAGTGCGGGAAACTATGCGTTGCCACTTCTCTGGTTCATAGTCGCTATTTTGCGCGTAAAACTCAGCGAAGTATTTTTCTAAAAACACTAAGCAAGCCACATCCTCAAGCAATTGGGTGTCACTGTCTGCACGCAACTCACGTTTGGAAATAATAAGACGCACGGCTTCGCATTCTTTCTGTTCATAACCACACTGCGCCATAATTTGCGCTGCACGCTCACCGTGCATGGCATTACAAGCAGTGCGCCATTGGTAATAGCCCTTTTTGCCCAGTGGCTGGGTATTACGCGGAATTTTCCAACGCTCTAAATGTTGGGCGCGACAAGCAATTTGCATGCGTTCACTGGGGTTCTTTTCAAGTGTCGACAACCAGCGTGTCATGTGCAGGCTATATACATATTCTTTCGATTGTTGGTGGCCATTAAATTCAACCAAATTAGGATCTTGTTGATTGGCTTGATCAATCAATGCGAGCGTCTGAGCCAAACGATGAGACATACTTACTCCTTTACAAACGGCATGAAAAAAGCATTGCGCATTGTAACGAGTTGTGGGGTTATTAAGAATAGTATCCCGACTATAACACTAGGTTATTAGCGGTTTGGTAAATTAGCGCTTAGTATGCGGGCTTATTTATTTGCGTTAAGGATGTTGTACGTGAACGAAAGCAACCCACATGAACAGGAACGTGTAGCCAACCCCCCTTTTGCCAATATCTATTGGTTTCCGTTGGCAGCGTTATACGCTGCACTTATTTTGCCTTTATCCGTTGGCGGGCAGCTAGGTTGGTTTAGCGTTCCTGCTGGCTTGCAGACGCCCTGGGGGCATGGCCATGAGATGATTTTTGGCTTTGCTTTGGCGGTTATAGCTGGCTATGTATCTGGCCCTATGCCTAAAAAAGACACCGCCACTTGGGTGGCTATGTGGTTAGCGGCGCGACTAAGTTTTTGGTTTTTCCCTACTTTTATTATTACCTCCTTGCTGAACTTAGCCTTTGTAGCTTTGTTGGTGCGTAAACTCGCCCCTATTTTCTTAAAAACAGCTAAAAAATGGCGTAACAAATCGGTCGGCTACATTTTAATAGGGCTTTTGATTTCTGCGCTTGGGTTCCACCTAGTGCAATTTGTGCATAACCCGCTTATTCCCGCCAAACTCACTGGCCATAAAATGCTATTAGAGGCGGTGCTGTTATTAAGCTCGCTGATGTTTTATATGGGTGGGCGCATTATTGCTCCGGCCATGGCAGGGCATTTCAACCGCAATAACAATTTTATGAAAGATCGCGTACAGCCACGCTTTGAAGGCAGTATGCTGATTTTGCTGTTTACTGTGTTGGTGCTCAACCTCACTACTTTTGCTTGGGCCGACAAACTAAATGCCGTATTGCTGTTGGTTACTGCCCTACTCGGCTGTGTGCGTATTTTGCGTTGGCGGCCTTGGTGGTGCCACGACCGCGCAGACCTGCTATTGCTTTTGCTGGGTTACAGTTGGATTAAAGTAGGTTGGGTATTTGTGGCTATTAGCTTGTGGGAGCCTAGCTTTAGCATCACCCAAGCTCTGCACGCTATTACGGTAGGTGCATTAGGCACCCTCACCTTTACAGTAATGGCACGCGCTCGCGCTCATCGAGTGCTGCGCGATCCAAATGCAAAACCTTGGTTTTTTGTTATTCCGCTATTACTTAGCGCCGCTGCTGTGCTGCGTTTAACCGCTACGCACTGGGACTACGCCCAAGCCATGCTAATTGCTGTAACGCTGTGGTCGGTTAGCTTCTTAAGTTTGCTGGTGTGGTTACTGTGGCTTAGAAAGGTAGAGCTAGAAAAGAAAAAACTTAATAGTTAAAAAATATACCCATATAGGTTTTATGGCGGCCACAGGCCACCGGTACGAAGTGGGACTGATTGAAACAAAGCTATTAGCCTTTATAATTCCGATAATTATCCTTATTGCAGGCATTATATGGCAGCAAAAGCACTTACAACCGCACCTTCTCCCTTTATTGATCAGCTAGAGCACTTGGGTAACCCACTTTCTACCGCCAAGCAAATTATCAAAGCGAATGCAGGCTTAGAAAAACTGGCTGGAGCCTTTGAAGATTTGGTGCATACACTTAGCTTTTTAGTGAGTTACAACGGTTCAACAGCAACCTACAACAGTTATCGCCGCGAGGTGGAGCGGCTGTTGCAGTGGTGTTATTTAGTGCGTGGTTGCAGCCTAGAAGAACTGCGCCGCCAAGATATTGAAGACTACATTCGTTTCTGCCAAAGCCCACCTAAGGCATGGATTGGTAGCAAGCAAACTGCGCGTTTTAAAAATCATCAGAGCGAGCGTGTAAGCAACCCGCAATGGCGGCCTTTTGTGGCCAGTGGCTACTACGCCATGTCGCAAAAAAGCCTACAGGCGCTCTTTGCGGTGCTGTCCACTTATTTTAATTACTTAGTGAGTGAAGATTATTTGCGGGTAAACCCCATTGCCTTGATACGCCAGAAAAGTAAGTTTTTGCAGCGCAGTGCCTACCAAGATCCAGTGCGCCGCATTTCTAATTTACAGTGGGATTATGTGCTCGAAACCGTAGAAAACTTAGCGGCAGAAAACCCAGCCGAGCACGAACGCTCGCTCTTTGTTATGCGTATTTTGTTTGGTTTGTATCTGCGTATTTCCGAGCTGGTGGCCGACGAACGCTCTACCCCGGTTATGGGCGATTTTCATCAAGACAGCGATAAAAACTGGTGGCTTAGAGTAATAGGCAAAGGCAACAAAGCGCGCATGGTTACGGTTTCCGATGAAATGCTGGCCGCTTTAAAACGCTATCGTTTGCATTTGGGGTTGCCAGCCCTGCCCTATGTGGCCGAGCAAACGCCATTGGTGCCTAAAATTAAAGGCAAAGGCCCAGTTAGCAGCACCCGCCAAATTCGCTACCTTGTGCAGAATTGCTTTGATGCCACGTTTGAGCGTATGCGCGAGCAAGGATTGGAAGACGAGGCGCAAGAGCTAAAAGTAGCCACAGTGCACTGGCTGCGCCACACGGGTATTAGTGAAGACGTAAAATTTCGCCCTAAAGAGCACGTTAAAGAAGACGCAGGTCACGCCAGCATGGCCACTACCGACCGTTATATTGACGTGGAAATGCGCGAGCGCCATGCCAGCGCCCGCTTTAAAAAGCTAAAGCCCGATTACCAATAGCCCAAAGCAGACAAGACCGCACAAAATCTTTATAATTCGCGCCTCTTTTTTCTTATAAAGCACCGCTATGAAGTTTGTTATTAAGCTCTTCCCTGAGATTACGGTTAAATCCGACAGTGTTCGCAAAAACATGACCAAAATACTGGGCCAAAATTTGCGAACCCTCTTTCGTCGCCACGGTATTTCTGCCGATGTGCAAAACCGTTGGGATAGCTTAGTGGTGGTGTTCAACAAAGACGACGACCAAACTCGCCGTCAAGCCGTAACTATTTTTGCTCACACCCCCGGCATTGCCGCAGCCTTGGAGGTTGCGGAATACGACTTCAACACGTTAGACGAAGCCTATCAGCGCGTACGCGATACTTACCGCGAGCGTTTAGCAGGCAAAAGTTTCTGCGTGCGCATTAAGCGCGCTGGCAAGCACGATTTCACCTCGAACCAAGCCGAAGCCTATATGGGTGGCGGCCTGTTAAAAGAAACCGAAGCGGCACGAGTAGATTTACACCATCCAGAAGTTACGGTTTTGGCCGAGCTGCGTAACGACAAAGTTCAGGTAGTACAGCAAAGCATTAAGGGCTTAGGCGGTTATCCTTTGGGCAGCCAAGGCGAAGTGTTATCGCTTATTTCAGGTGGTTTCGACAGTACAGTGGCAAGTTATTTAATGAGCCGTCGTGGCCTTAAAACCCATTTTTGCTTTTTTAATTTAGGCGGCAGCGCACACGAGATTGGGGTTAAACAAGTGGCCAACTTCCTTTGGGAGAAGTACAGCGAAAGCCACCGCGTTAAGTTTGTTACCGTACCATTTGAAGGCGTAGTGGCCGAAATTCTAAAAAATGTAGACAGCGCACAAATGGGTGTTGTGCTTAAGCGCATGATGCTGCGCGCCGCCTGCAAAATTGCCGAAAACAATCATATTCCTGCCCTTATTACCGGTGAAGCCGTGGCGCAAGTAGCCAGCCAAACCATCACCAACCTTAACGTCATTGATGAAGTTGCCGATCGCATGGTGCTACGCCCTTTAGCGGCCATGGATAAGCAAGATATTATCAATATAGCGCGACGCATTGGCACCGAAGCCTTTGCCGCCAAGATGCCTGAATATTGCGGTGTTATTTCGGTGAACCCAACCGTTGTTGGCAATAAAGAAAAAGTATTAAGTGCAGAAAGCAAGTTTGACTTTGCGGTGTTAGAAGACGCTATTTACAACACCAAATATGAGCGCATCGACGACGTATTAAAAGGCCAAGACAGCGGCCTAGAAAACTTGGAATTAATTACCACGCCAGCCGCAAGTGATGTAGTGGTGGATATTCGCCATCCAGCCGAAAGCGCAGAGTCGCCCTATGTTTTACCCAGCAACCAAGTCATAACTATCCCTTTTTATGAGCTGGAGCAAAAAATAAAGGGCGTGCTGCAAGCACACCCTCAAAACCGAATTTTACTCTACTGCCATAAAGGCACCATGAGTAAAATTCACGCACATCATTTAAACCAACAATTTGAAGAGTCGACCTTCGCGGTGCTGGTGGATTAAAACTCCAGCCCCAAATCAAACCGAGCAATGGTGCCCGGGGCGCGTATAAAGCCGCTGTCGATATACTTTTCGTTCAGTATATTTTCAGCCGCCAAGCCCCAGTGCCAATGCTCAAATTTCTGTTTTAGCCCTAAATCCCAAACAAAGTAGTCTTGTTGGTCGTAGCGGCTCTCGTATTTATACAAACTGCTGACGCTTAAATTATGAGTAATGCGGTAGCCCAAATTCAGCACGGTTTGATGCTCTAGCTGCTCTTTGGTGTACTTGGCTTTAGCGTACGAGTTGCTTAAATCTTGCGATAAATGGGTGTAGCTCAACACGGCTTTATTAAAACCGTATTCAGCCAGTAAGGCCGAGCCATCTAACTCTACGTCTACGCCTTTGGTTTCAATTTTGTCGATATTGCGCGAGGTATAAACTTCGCTGCCAGCGGCCACTTCGGCTGCGGTTTGAGTAAAGTCGATGGCGTTAGTGGTATCACGCGCAAACACCGCTAAACGGGTTTGCACTCCAGCAAGGTTTAAGCGTGTGCCCAGTTCAACACTGTCGGTTTTTTCCGATTTAAGCGTTGGATTACCTACGTTCTTACCTTGATTTAAATACAGGTCATTTAAAGTAGGAACACGCACACTTTGCCCAGCATTGGCATAAATATGGTGCTGTCCCACTGGCACAACCACACCTAACACTGGCAGCACATAGCTATCGCCGTCTTTGTAATCTAGGTAAGACAAACTTCCTGAAAGCTGTAAAAAGCTAAAATCGTAATGACCATAGCTAAACAAACTTTGATAGTTTCGCTCGTGTTTTTTGCTTAACAGCATGGTGTTGCTGTTCACTTCTTCTTGATTAAACTCATAACCCAAAGAAATAAAACGATTAGCATTAAAACGAATACGCGCTTGGTAGGAATCTACCCAATGGTTTGATGGCGTAGCACTTGGAGCGCCAAACCAAAAGTTGTCGTGGTGGTTGTGATAGCTTAGAGCCACATCCATGCTTTGCTCGTTATTAAAACGGTGTTCATGAGTTAAATAGCTGTACCACTGCTCGGTTTCTTCTTTTCCCCAATAACTGGCCGGGCCATAGAACCCCTGAGCGCCAAACTCCTTGGCCATATAGTTCACAGAAAAAACCGTAGTATCGTTTTGGGTATCACGCACCACACGGTAATTGCCTTGCTTCATATCGGTGCCAAGATTAGCGTTAGGGATATAGCTATCCGAACGCTGATAAGTAGCATTTGCAAACTGGCTGATAGTGCCTTCTGTTTTAGCCAATGCTAAAGCACCTCGGCCATAACCAAATGACCCACCGCTTAAATTAAGCTGCGCGTTACGGCCATTGTCGGCATCCACTTTTTTGCGAGTAACAAAGTTAATCACACCCGCATTACCATTGGGGCCATACTGCCCTGCGCCTGGGCCTCGCACCACTTCTATGCGCTCAATGTCTTCCAGCGCAATAGGAATATCAAAGGTATGATGGCCTGTTTGTGGGTGATTTTGCCGAATGCCGTCGAGCAAAATTAAGGTTTGTTCATACCCAGCACCACGAATGCCTACGTCGGTTTGCGAGTCAAAACCACCGCGTTGGCGCACATCAATACCTGCCACCCACTCCAGCACATCAGCCAAACTCTGCACAGGCATTTGGCTTATTTCTTCACGGGTTAAAGTTTCTACCGCAAAAGCCTGCTCGGCAATCGCTTGATTAAATAACTGGCCGCTTACTTGTTGAGTTTCAAGCTCCACCGCCTGTGCTTGAGAAGCGAGGAAGGTAGCTAACAAAAGTGGATACCGCTTTTTCACAATACAGTCCTTGGTTGAGAGTAAAAATTAAGAGCTGCACTGTAAGAAGGGAAAACATTTCAGTAAACCAAGTTAAAGAAAGATAGGTAACTTTAGGTTGGTTTTTATACAAACATTAAAACCATCAGTTTGAATGCAGCTATTTCTGCATTGGCTGCTTTCAATCTTACCAGTTAGTGGCACCAACATAATTAATTCTTTAAATATGCTACTATTCGCCTTTATTTTTAGTTATTGACGAGGTTTTTATGGCTTTGGTGATGAGTTTTAACATTAATGGTGTGCGTGCCCGCCCACATCAACTAGAGGCCATTAAAGAGATTTATAACCCCGACATTCTGGGCTTGCAGGAAGTAAAAGTACAAGACAGCGAATTTCCTGTAGAAGTGGTTGAAGCCTTAGGCTACCACGTTGAACATTGGGGGCAGAAAGGCCATTACGGCGTGGCATTATTAAGCAAAGAAAAGCCTACTTTTGTGCAAAAAGGCTGGCCTTGGGACGATGAAGACGCGCAAAAGCGCATTATCCACGCCACTTATAAAATTAATGGTGAAGATTGGCATATTTTAAACGGCTATTTTCCTCAAGGTGAAAGCCGCAAACACGAAACTAAGTTTCCGGCCAAAGAAAAGTTCTACGCCGATTTGCAAAAATACCTAGAAGAAAACTTTAAGCCCACCGATAACCTGCTGATTATGGGCGATATGAATATCTCACCAGAGGATAACGATATTGGCATTGGTGAAGCGAACCGCAAGCGCTGGCTACAAACTGGCAAATGCAGTTTTTTACCAGAAGAACGTGAGTGGTATCAGCGTTTATTAGGCTTTGGCCTAGAAGACTGCTACCGCAAACATTACCCTACTAGCACCGAGCTTTTTAGTTGGTTTGACTACCGCTCCAAAGGCTTTGAAGATACGCCAAAACGCGGCCTGCGTATCGACCATCTATTAGTGACTAAGCCTGTGCTTGATCAATGCGACGAAGCGGGTATTTCTTACGATATTCGCGGCATGGAAAAGCCCTCCGACCACGCACCTGTGTGGGCCAAGTTTTCTTAATAACTCTTAATTGCGGCTTATGGCGCCTACAGGGCGCCGGTACCAAAAGGTTATTTAGCTAAATTCTTCCAACGAGGCTAAATAATCCAGCCAAGATTTGGCATTCACGGCGGTGTTGGCAAAACGCAATGCCTGCTGGAAATAACGTCGGGCGCTGGCAAAGTCATGCAATTCATAAGCACTGGTCGCGGCTAACATAATGGCACTGGCTTTGTCTTTTTCATTCAACCCTTTGTCTAATGCTTTTTGAATGGTGCTCAAAACAGCGGCATGATTCAAATCTTGTGCTTGTAGTTGGGCGGCACGAAAAATAAGCGAACCATCCTGCATAAATTCGCTGGCACTTAGCATGGCGCTAACGGCCTGTTCACGGTCTCGGCTTTGCTGCCAAGCACTGGCAAGCAAGCGCCAGTTGCGTTCGTTCAGTTCTACTTGCTGCTTAACCATCAATTCATTAAGCAAGCGCCCTGCTCGTTCTGGCAAGCCTTGGCCTAGAAGTAGTTGCACCAGTAACATTTGATTGGCAGGTTTTAGCAGGTAACCGCCTGCATAGGCCGTTTCAAGTGTTTGTAAGCTTTTTTGAGTTTGCTCTAACTGCTGGTACACGCCGGCTTGCTGCATCCAGTAATCTTCTTTTGGATGCAGGCGAATTAGGTCATCTAATACCTGAGCTGTGGCTTCCAGTTGGTTGTCTTGATACAAGGCCACCATAAGCATCAGTAACCAGTTTTCTTTCGGACTTTCGGCGCGTTTAAGCGCGCGTTTAATCCAAGGAATAGAGCCTTTGTAATCTTTTTGCAGTTGGCAGGCTGTGGCCACAGTAATCATGTTTTGCGGCTGCACATAAATCACAGGTTTATGTGCTTCACCATGCTTGGCTTGTCTTCTGTGTTCTTCTCGATGTCTTTTATGCTCGGCCTGCTCTTGCTCTAAAATTCGTGTTAAACGTGGTGCAAGCTCGTCATAGGCTTCTTTAGGGCGTTCTAGACTGAGTAAAATTTGCGCTGCAGTCGTGGCGATATTCGCTTCTTGATCTGGCGCTAAAACACCTAAATTCAATGATTTAAAAAAGAAATCTAATGCTTTTTCGTTCTCTTCTTTAGCCAGATAAAGCTGACCGTGCAACTGATATGCCAGTGCCAACCCAAAACGAGGAGCTTCTCTTTTTTCAATGCCATCAAGTTTGGCTTCGGCTTTCTCGTAGTCTTGATTGGTAATCAGCTCTTGGGCTTCGTTGAGCAATTTATACTCGCTAGGGGTTAGGCTCATATCTGTCGCCCATGTCAGCACCGAAGCCAATAATAAAGCCGTGGCCAGAACAAAACGCATTAGTCATCTCCTAACTTAAATTCGATGGTCTGAGTGGCCACTTGAGCTTGCGGCTTGCCGTCTTCCATTTTCGGTTTGAACTTGTAGCGATACAGCGCTCGTATGGCTTCGCGCTCAAAAATACCACGCGGCTGCGCTTCCACAATTTCAACCTTATCGACAGATCCTTGGGCATTGATTTCTAGGCGAGCGGTGACAAAGCCCTCTATTTTTTGGCGAATAGCGCGCTGTGGGTATTGGGCATTCATGCGGACTAAAGGAATTACATCACCATCACCAAAGCCCAGCCCCACTACAGCATCACCCAGCATGGAGCTGTTGGATATCGACATATCCATTGCCACATTGGGCATATTAATGTTCAGCGCAGGCGCTTCTTGATTGTTCTGTTGACTAACACTCTGTTTAGGAATTTGTGGTTGCTGTAGCTTAGGTGGCTCGGCTTTATGGCGTTCTTTCAGCTCGGTGCGACTGTCTTGCTTTAGGCGCACAAAATCGACCATGGTGCGGCTGGCATCGGTTTCGGGTTTTTCACCTGGGCCAGAAATCATTTGTTGCATTACCCAAAATAGCCCTAGGGTAAAGCCAGCAGCCGCCAAAGAGAAACCAAGCAAGCGCAGCATTATTTTTCCTCGGCTGAAATCGAGATGTTGCTAATACCCGCCAAGCGCACTTGGTCCATTACTTTTACCAAAAGGCCAGTGTTGGAGTATTCGTCGGCCTGAATAATAACCGAACCTTCGGGGTTTTCAGCCTTCATGCGTTCGATATTAGGGCGCACTGCGCGCACGTCTATGGCACGGCGATCAATCCAAATTTCACCATTGGCGCGAATGGCTACCAAAATATTATTGCCTTTCTTTTCTTCGGCGGTGGCAGCGCTTGGGCGGTTCACGGTTACGCCACTTTCTTTAACAAAAGAGGTAGTAACAATAAAGAAAATCAGCATGATAAAAATCACGTCTAGCATTGGCGTTAGGTCAATGTTATTGCCGTCATCATCGTTGTAGGTACGACGTCTCATAGTGTTAGCCTGTGGTTAGAAGGTCTGCGAGCCTGCGCCCTGCGCGCTCAGATAGACGTTTAAAGCGAGTGTTGAAATATAAACCAGTAAGCGCCACCACCAAGCCTGCCATTGTAGGTATGGTGGCTTGCGAAATGCCGTCGGCCATTGCGCGTGCGTTCCCTGTGCCGGTAGCAGCCAGCACATCAAACACATGAATCATGCCGGTTACTGTGCCAAGCAGCCCAAGCAGCGGGCAAATTGCAATCAAGATGCCAATCGCTGCAAGGTTTTTGCTGGTAGCTTGCTGGTGCTGACTAAGCCAAGCTTGGCGAATTTTACTGGTTGACCAGCTATTTCGCTCTTGGCGTTGGTGCCATTGTGCATTTAATTGTTTGGCAAGCTTGGGCTGTTCAATATAAAAGAACCACAGGCGCTCCATAATCAGCGTCCACAGCACGAAGCACACCAGTAAAATTCCATAAATAACTGGGCCACCTTGTGCAATAAAGTCAAACAGCCATTGCAGCATTAAAGCTTACCTTTTTTCTCTAAGGCTTCGGCCATTAAGCCTGCGGCCTGCTCATCTAAAAGCTGCATGATTGCTTTGGAGCGCGAAGCCACCCAGTTATGCGCCAGTAATAATGGAATAGCCACCAGCAAGCCTTCTACAGTGGTTACCAGTGCCTGTGAAATACCACCGGCCATGAGTTTGGGGTCGCCTGTACCAAAAGTGGTGATGGCTTGGAAGGTCACAATCATACCGGTCACAGTACCAAGCAAACCTAAAAGCGGTGCAATGCCAGAGAACAGTTTGATAATGGTTTGCCCTACTTCCAGTGCTGGTAATTCTTTGAGCACGGCTTCATCGAGCTTGGCTTCAAGTACATCGCTATCAACAGGCTGAGTAATTTCACTGTAACTTAAAAGCACTCGTCCTAAGGGGTTGTCGGCGGCTGGGTTGGTTAAATTGGCTTTTTGCTTACGCACTTTACGAGAGATATTTTCAAGAACCAATAAACGCCATGCTGCAATGGCTAAACCAATAGCGCCAATTACCAAGATAATGTAACCAACTAACGCACCTTGCTGAATGCGTTCAAGTAAATCAGGGCTTTCAACCGACATGCTTAATAACGCACCACGGCTTGGATCAAGAGCAAAAGCGGCAACGGCGTTATGGCTGTTTTGGTAGTTTTTGGCAAAACCGACTTCACTTGGCTGGCGTTTTAATTCTTGCAGCTCTTTTAAGGCGCTATCAAAAGTAAGGTAACCATTTTGTCCTAAGGCATTAAAGACACCAATGCGGGTAACTTGCTCAACACGAGTCTTGCCATCAACGCCTAAAACAGGGGCGGCAAAGGTGCGAATGGCGCCATTAATGGTCATTTCGTGTTGCATGGTGTACCACAGATTTTCCAGCTCTTCGATATTAGGAAGCTCTTTGCTGCTGGAAAGCTTAGCAAGGTCGGCTTTACGTTGTTTTACTTCAACACTGGTAAGACTGTCTTGCAAAATGGTGTTCACATCGCCTGCAATTTGCCGCACTACACCAAACATTTCCCCTAAATTACCCGTTTGCAGACGTAGGTCTTCTTCGCTATCGGTAATGGCTTTTTCGTTGTGATCAAATTGTTTTTTCAGGGACAAAGAGAGCTCTTGTTCGTGTTTAAGTGCCGCCTTGGCCTCTTTTAAAAGCTGCTGTTGCGCCTGCAAATTTTGCTTAAATTCGGCTTCGCGTGCTTTATCTTGCTTACTTTCATTGGCTTGATAATTGCCAATTTTATTCAGTAGCCCTTCTAGTGGGTTTACTTGAGTGCTTTCTGCAGCGGCCAAGCAAGACGCGGTTAAACCAACCGCCAAGGCGAAAGTGCTTACAATTCTCATTGTGCCGCTCCAAGGTTAGCTAAAGTAGGCAGAGGCAAAACCATCAATTCGGGTGCCGAGGTTTGCTGGGCAATTTTCAGAGCTTTGCGCAAATCGCGTAAATAAGAAGCATCTAGCGCCTGCCAAGTTTGATCATGCCAAAGCCAGGCTTGGGTGCCGTCGTTACTTAAACGGTATAATGCCGTGCGACCAATACGCAGGAAGTCATAAGAAATGTCGTCTAGTTTGGCGCGATAGGCTTCGATATTGCGACCATATTCCACTTCTACTTGATAGGCTTCTAAAATGCGGCGAAATTTTTCTGAAACCGTAACATCGGCGCGTGTAAGCAAGTCTTTTAGCAAGGCAATGCGAGCTTCGCGTTCTTGTTTAAGAAAAGGAGTGTCCAGTGCAACAAATTGCTCTAAGGAGTCCAGCATCCGGCTCATGAGCGGTAAAATGCCTCGTTCTGTGCGCTCTATTTCGTTAATTTGACGAGCCAGAGAGTCAAGCTCTTTATGCTGGTTATCAACAATGGCCGTCATTTGCTGGTTATAAACTGCGAGCTGCTCAGTTTCAGCTTTAAGCTGGCGATATTGGTTAAGCAGTTCAGCACCTTGATCGTCTAAAGAGTCAATGCGCTTTTGGGTTGCCACACCCGTTTGTGCTGTTTTTTGAATGCTTTGCTTGGCTGTGCTTAGGTCATCAGCCTGAGCAAATGAGAGAGAAAGAGGAAGCACCAAAGCAGCTAAGAGTCGCTGTTTTTTCATGGGTTAATCCATAC
>JBASZG010000002.1:0-1916 GCA_049277875.1 Venatoribacter sp. | reverse complement strand
GAGCAAAGCGCGATAAAACAAAAGGACACACTACATGAGTTTAACCAAATGGTTGTTGCTGCATTCTGTTTCAGCGTTATTCTGGATTTGGATTTTAGCTTGGGGCGGTGCCAGTAGGCTTGAGGGCTGGCGAGCGTTTTTCTTGGTGGATTGGTTTACGGCGCATTGGAATGCAGAACAGTTACGTCTGTACGCTTTTTGCATTCTTTTTTTTCAGGCGATTTGGTTTGTAGTGGGGTTGTTTAAACCCGAATTTAGATGGCTAGGTTAACTGCAAATAGAAACGCTCAAGGTTGTTAAAAGTTGGCTGATAAGTCAGCTAAGGAGCTTCTAATTAAAGCTCCTTAATACAGGCATCACTCACGACCAACTCGACCATTTATTACCTTGGTGTACTAGCTCAGACCTAAACTGACAGTTACCCGTTACTTTCGGTGCCACTGTCAGTTTAGGTCTGATCTAGTACAGTACAAATAAGTCTGACAGGCAGAGAGCGTTTTACCCAAGGGGTAAAGTTTGGGATAATGCGCGCTTTATTTTGTCTGCGAAGCGCCTAGCGCCTAGCGCCTAGCGAGGAAATCATGAACGTATTGATTATTGGCTCTGGTGGCCGTGAGCATGCATTAGCTTGGAAAGCCAAGCAGTCGCCTTTGGTTGAAAAAGTATTTGTAGCACCGGGTAACGCGGGCAGCGCCCTTGAAGCGGGTGTACAAAACGTGGCCATTGATGCGCTGGATATTGCCGGTTTAATCGCTTTTGCCAAACAAGAAAGCATTGGTTTAACCATTGTTGGCCCAGAGGCTCCTTTAGTAGCGGGTGTGGTGAATGCCTTTGAAGCCGAGGGGTTGAAAATTTATGGCCCACGCCAAGGCGCAGCGCAGCTAGAGGGTTCTAAGGCTTTCACCAAAGATTTCTTAGCTCGTCATAACATTCCTACCGCAGGTTATGAAAACTTCACCGAGGTAGAGCCAGCCTTGGCCTATTTGCGTAAAAAAGGCGCGCCTATTGTGATAAAAGCCGATGGTTTAGCGGCGGGTAAAGGCGTGATTGTGGCCGAAACCTTAGCACAAGCCGAAGCAGCCGTGATTGATATGCTTTCTGGCAATGCCTTTGGTGAAGCGGGTTGTCGTGTGGTGATTGAAGATTTTCTTGATGGCGAAGAAGCCTCGTTTATCGTGATGGTCGATGGCAAAAACGTCTTGCCGATGGCCACCAGCCAAGACCACAAACGCGTGGGTGACGGCGACACTGGCCCAAACACTGGCGGCATGGGTGCCTACTCGCCTGCGCCTGTGGTGACCGATGCCGTGTATCAGCGCGTAATGGATGAAGTGATTTACCCCACAGTAAATGGCATGGCGGCGGAAGGTAATTCTTATACTGGCTTTTTGTATGCTGGCTTAATGATTGACGAAACCGGCGCGCCTAAGGTGATTGAGTACAACTGCCGCTTTGGCGACCCTGAAACTCAGCCCATTATGATGCGTATGCAGTCAGACTTAGTGGCGCATTGCTTGGCGGCCTTGGATGGCAAGCTCGATCAAGAACAGGCGAAATGGGACGCGCGCCCAGCACTGGGCATTGTCTTGGCAGCGGCAGGCTACCCAGAAAGCTACCCCAAAGGCGATGTTATTACTCTGCCAAGCGCCGAAAGCGCCGACGCCAAAGTATTCCACGCTGGCACTAAGCTAAACGAACAAGGCCAAGTAGTAACTAACGGTGGCCGTGTGCTTTGTGCTACCGCTTTGGGTAACGATATTAAAGCCGCTCAAGAACAGGCCTATAAACTTGCAGCACAAGTGAGTTGGCAAGGTATGTTCTATCGCAAGGACATTGGCTACCGCGCCATTAACCGCGAACAAAAATAAGGACGCCATCATGCAGCCAACTATGCTATCGAGACTTTGCTCGTTACT
>JBASZG010000001.1:0-2608 GCA_049277875.1 Venatoribacter sp. | reverse complement strand
CACACCACTTACAGAATCATTGTTATAAATTACTCATGAAGTACAATAAAGCGATTAGTTTTACTCATAGGTAAGCCATGATTGACCGCAGCCATCTTCGTATTCTTCGTGCTATCGAACAGCAAGGTTCGCTAACCAAAGCCGCAGAAAGCCTGCATCTTACGCAATCGGCACTCAGTCATAAGATTAAAAACCTCGAAACCGTCACCGGCGTTAGCCTGTGGGGTATTGAAGGGCGTAATATCAAGCTTACGCAAGCGGGGGAATACTTGCTGCGCGAAGCCAAGCGTTTGCTGCCCCAGCTTGAGCGAGTGGACGAGGTATTAGCACAGTATGCACGCGGTGAAAAAGGCCGTTTGCATATTGGCATGGAGTGCAGCCCTTGTTACCAGTGGCTATTAAAAGTAGTAAGCCCTTACTTAAGTGCATGGCCTGGGGTGGATGTCGACGTAAAGCAGCAGTTTCAGTTTGGTGGTATGGCGGCTTTACTTAACTACGATATCGACTTGCTGGTTACCCCAGACCCAGTGCCACACGATGCGGTAACCTTTGTGCCAGTTTTTCCTTATGAGCAAGTTTTGGTGTTGCACCAAGAGCACCCCCTAAGCCAGAAAGCGTTTATAAAAGCCCACGAACTTAACCAAGAAGTGCTTTACACCTACCCTGTGGCCACCGACCGCCTAGATATTTTCCAGCAGTTTTTATTGCCTGCCAACGCCCAGCCTAAACGCCACAAAACCATGGGTTCTACCGAAATGCTACTGCAAATGGTGTGTGCCCAGCGCGGTGTAACCACCCTCCCTTTGTGGCTGGTTGAGCAGCAAGCACGGCACTTGCCAATAACCACAGTGCGACTTGGCAAAGCAGGCATTCATAAACACATTCACTTAGGTTTTCGCCAAGCAGACGAGCATGAGCAACACATTCGCGTGTTTATTGAGCTGGCTAAGAGTAAAGACTAAGCAATTTTACCTAAGCTGCATTGCACCCTCTTGGCTCTCGGCCTACTCTTGCCTGCAATAAAGATAATGACAACGAGTATTGCTGTGTTTCCTCCCCTACGCTTAGCCCTAATCACCTTATTAACTGGCTTTGCCCTAGCTGGCTGCTTTGGCAACGATGGCTATTCCACCCAAAAAGACCAGAACCCGAATAAAGAAAAACCGCTCGATACGGCCCCTCCTACGCAAGAAGACACAAACAACAATCAAGACAACCAAACACCTGGCGGTGACGGCTCAGATACTGGCGGCGAAACAGATAATGGCACTGGCAATGAGCCAGGAGATACAAATGATAACGGCGATGATGACGACAACACCGCTGAAGATCCTATTACTTGCGAAGCGCCAAACCCAAACCCTGACCCAACACTGTTAGGCAACACCAGCGATCCTGATATTTATAATCCAGAACACTTCAGCGAAGTAAGTGTATCTACCGATCTTGCCGGCACTTGGCTACTTAACGAACAAGAAGAAGGCTCAGAAACGAGCGAGTTTAAAGCCGTGAGAACGGTTTTTGTTATTCGCAAAACAGCCGAAGCCGAAGGCTATGAGGCCGCCAATTGCAGTGGCATTACCAATAAAACCGTGGATGAGGAAGCCAGCATCACTCGTATTGAGCCCAGGACGGGTTACCTAGCCATCACTCCAGACCAAGAGCTGGTACTGCCCATTAGTGCAGGCGGTGTTACAGATGGGTATATCCACTTTGATGGTTACGAACCCAGCAAAACAACCTACAGCGTCAATAATCTAAACCTAAGAAAAATCTCTGATTCAACCGATGCCTTAGGCGTGGCCGCCAGCCAAATAGAAGGCACTTGGTATCCAGCCACAGCAGAAACTGCCGGCAAAGACATCAGCTGCGTTACTCAAGCGATGGTTGTTACGGCGCAATGCAACAACAATAGTTCTGAGGCCAAGATATCCGCATCCATTAAGCTCACCACCGAAAAGCATCGCCATGAGTTAACCCTTTATAAAAAAGAGCCTGACCGTGTTTATCTGCTCAAAACCAGCTATATTCAACTGGCGGATGAATCCAGCCTAGAGCAAAACGACCAGCAAAAAACCCCCAGCGTTATTAGCGCAAATGCCAGCGAATCAGTAGGTGAGATGAGCGTCCACAAGCTTAAACTTACCATTGACATTGACGGAGGCACTGAAGAAAACAGCGCACTGAAAGCCGAGATAGAAGTACCCATTAATTAGCTAAACAACAGAACTATCATTAACGCCACACTGTGCTAACCTAAGCACTCTAATAATAAGAGATGCCCCTATGGTCTTGCGATCATTCTTAGTTTTAACACTGTCTTTTCTAATGGCGAGCTGCACGCCAGAGCCACCCACCTTTAAAATTGGCACCAATATTTGGCCTGGCTATGAACTGCTGTATTTAGCACGAGAAATGGGCTATTTACCTAACAACGTGAAATTAATTGAATTTGCCAGCTCAACCGACACCATTGAAGGCCTACGCAGCGGCTCACTCGACGCAGGAGCGCTCACGCTGGATGAAGCACTGCTTGCGCAACAAGACGGCACCGTTCTTACTGTTCCACTGATTTTTGATTTTTCTCATGGCGCAGATCAAGTTTATG